>NZ_OZ241741.1:3600000-3900000 GCF_965201105.1 Terriglobus sp. | reverse complement strand
AGCACGACCGGCTCTTTGTCACGGGCAAGCAGTGGCCGGCGATTTTTGAGATCAAGGTCGTCCCGAAGAAGTAAATCGTCCCAAAAACACAAGAGTCTCAGCAGCCCCGGCACGCCGCAGACACGCAGCCTGAAACGTTCAGTTCGTCGTCAGCAGCGACAGGACGCGGTCCAGGCCGCCACGCGCGCCCTTCTGGCGTCGCTTGTCCTCATACATGCGCTGATCGGCAATGCGAGCCAGTTCGCTCGCGTCCGTGCTGTCGGCCGGATACACCGCCATCCCGACGCTGACGGAAACCTCAATGGTGCGCGCGCTCGCGCTGCCCTGCACCAGCACGGGCTTATCCACGGCGGCGCGTATGTCCTGCTCGATGCGCAGGGCATGGTGCAGCACCGGACTCCTTTCATATTGCGGGCCGTTTCCGTCGCCGCTGGGCGCGGTACCGTTTCCGTCCGGAACCGTTTCTGCGAATCCGTCCAGCTTCTGGTCTCCTGTCCGCCCCCATCTCCGCTCCTTCCTGGGCGCGCGCGCGGTCTTCACGTCCGCGGCCAGCAGCGTGAACTCGTCGCCCCCCGTGCGGGCCAGCGTGTCGGTGCGGCGTACCACCCGCAGCAGACTTTCCGTCACGTTCCGCAGCAGTGCGTCGCCGGCGTCGTGGCCCAGCGTGTCGTTTACTTCCTTGAAGTTGTTCAGGTCCAGGGCAAACAGGATCAGCGCGGTGCCGTCGCGCTCGGCGCGGGCAATGGCGTTGCCGATGCGGTCCTGAAACAGCCGGCGATTGGGCAGGCCGGTCAACTGGTCGTGCAGGGCGAGCCATTCGTTGCTCTCCACCTGCCGCTCAAACAGCACCAGCAGAAATCCCGTGGTGATCAGGAACTTCTGCATGTTCCACACCTCGCTGGCCAGGGTCACGGAGCCGGGATGCGCGGTCGCAACCCAGGGGTGCGTGGCGAAGCAGGCCGCCCACACCACGAAACCGGTGACCACGGCCACTTTGCCGCTGCTTCGTCGCGGCAGCGTCCAAAAGAACGTGCCCGCGGTCAGCAGGTACACACCCGCCAACAGCAGGTACACCGCCAGCCGTGGCGACCGCGCCAGCGCAGCGCCCGCGACGGGCAGCCACACCGCAACCGCAGCCAGCAGGAAAGAAATCGGACGCCGCAACGCGAGGCTGCTCCCCACGGCAATCGCGATCCCCGCCAGGGCGATGCCGGTGTAGACCACGGCACCCTTCACCCCGGCACCGTACGCCGTCAGCAGCAGCACGGCAGGCGCGGTATTCAGCGCTGCATACAGGGCAGCACGCGGCAGGCGTTGCAGCCCCTGCAGCGACGAGCGCAGAAAGACCACCCCGGCCAGCAGATACGCGTCCAGCGCGATCACGTGCAGGCTGCGGTGCGCAAACTCAGGAAGACGGGCGCCATAAAGCAGGCGTGCCGTACATTCCAGCAGGATCAGCAAGAGGCCCGCCATCCACATCCGGATTTCCTGCTGCGGATAGCGGCGGCGCACCAGGTGAAGCACGCCCAGCAGGATCGCCATGGCAAACAGGTCAGGCAGCAGCAGATTGTTCATGACCCCCACGGCGGGCGACAAAATGGCAAAACCTGGGTGATGCCCAGCGGCCTGCATCTATACAGAGGAGTGAAACGGCAGGTTGAGCAGAATTGTATGACGAGAAAGAACCAGAACGGCGAACTTTCCCGCAGGGAACCGTCAAAACCACGGCCGGCCTGCTGGTATCGAAAGCGGCAGGTCTGTACACTGCCTTAGGCGGCAAGACGCTACCGGCAGCTACCGGGCGCGGAGGCCGGGAGCTTTGGAACCGTTTTTCCGGACGAAACCGGTGAGGCAGGCTGGGCCGAAGTCAGGGCCGGCGTCGAAATCAGCGCCAACCCATTGAAGCATCAGATTCTCAGGAGAAAGTACAAACATGGCAACCGTGGACGAGAAGGTAAAGAGCATCATCGTGGAACAGCTGCAGGTGGACGAGGCCGAGGTCACCCCCGGCGCGTCGTTCCAGGAAGACCTGGGCGCCGATTCGCTGGACGTGGTGGAGCTGGTCATGCAGTTTGAAGAAGCCTTCGACATCCAGATCCCCGATGAAGACGCGGAAAAGATCAAGACCGTCAAGGACGCGACGGACTACATCGAGTCGCACACAAAGGCGAAGTAACGGTGGCGGAAAGTTCTACGGCAGCGACGGAAAACGGGCGCACCATCCTGGCTCGCCGGGTCGTGGTCACCGGCATCGGTCTGGTCTGCGGCATCGGCAAGACGGCGCCCGAGGTGTGGGACAGCCTGATGGCCGGCCGCAGCGGCATGGCCGAAATTACGGCCTACCCGCTCGAAGGGCACTCGGTCCGCTTTGCCGCCGAGGTCAAAGGGTTCGATCCGCACCTGTTTATTGAAAAAAAGGAAGCCCGCAAGATGGGCCGCTTCATCCACTTCGCGATGGCAGCCAGCGCCGAAGCGATGGAGCACTCCGGTCTGCAGGTGACGGACGAAATCGCCGAGCGCGTCGGCGTACACATCGGCTCGGGCATCGGCGGCTTCGACGTGATCGAGCGCGAGCACACCAACCTGATGCAGGGCGGCCCGCGCAAAATCTCGCCGTTTTTTATCCCGGCTTCCATCGTCAATCTTGCCGCCGGTCACGTCTCCATCCGGTACCACGCAAAGGGCCCCAATGAGGCAACCGCAACCGCGTGTACCTCATCGGCGCACTCCATCGGCGACGCCTTCCGCATCATCCAGCGCGGCGATGCGGATGCCATGATCGCAGGCGGCGCCGAAGGCGCCATCACGCCGCTCAGCGTCGGCGGATTCGCAGCCATGAAGGCGCTGTCCACCCGCAACGACGACCCTACCCGCGCCTCCCGCCCCTGGGACAAGGACCGCGACGGCTTCGTGGTCGGCGAGGGCGCGGGCATCCTCATCCTGGAAGAGCTGGAGTTCGCAAGGGCGCGCGGTGCAAAAATTCTGGGCGAGGTGATCGGCTACGGCATGAGCGCCGATGCCTTCCACATGACCGGCATGGCGCCGGAAGGCGAGGGCTGCAGGCGCGCCATGCAGGCCGCTCTGAAGACCGCCGGCATCGCGCCGGACGTGATCGCATATGTCAACGCGCACGCGACCAGCACTCCCCTGGGCGACGCCATGGAGTCCAAGGCGCTGGAGCACGTCTTCGGCGAACGTGCGCTGAACCATGAACTCCTCGTCAGCTCGACCAAGTCCATGACCGGCCATCTGCTGGGCGGCGCGGGCGGCCTGGAAGCGGGCATCACGCTGATGGCCATGCAAAAGAGCATCGTTCCGCCGACCATCAACCTGGACGACGTGGACCCGGAGTGCCGGCTGAATTACGTGCCGCACAAACCCGTCGAAAAGGAAGTGCCCTACGCCCTGTCGAACTCCTTCGGCTTCGGCGGCACCAACGGTTCGCTCGTCTTCAAACGCTGGGACGAGTAGGCGTCCGACCGCTTCAAAGAAGGGGGCATGGCCAGAGCCATGCCCCCTTGCTTTTGAGCACCGGCCGCCGACTCGGCGTGCCTGCGTTCTACGCCCGGTCGTAGAACATGGGCGGTTCGATCCCCAATGCGCGCAGGTAGACATAGCCCTGCCCGCGGTGGTGGATCTCGTTGTCGACCGCGTACTGGATTGCCTCCATGCCGGAAACCTCCCACTGGTCGTAGATCTTGATTCGGGCATGGAAGCGCTCAGCCGGAATGGCCGGAAAGATCGCGGCGATTTTCCCGGTGTGCTCGTCCCAAAGTCGCAGAATGCTTGCCTTGTCCGTGGGCTTTGTCGCTGCGGTGTCTCCCCAGGTGCCACTCGCTACCTGATTCGCCACCGGCAGCGCCATGCCCAGGAATTCATGTACGAGCACGCCGAAGGGGCGCATACCGCCAATGGAAAACGCAAACAGCTGGTCTTCGGGAAAGGCCTCGATCACCTTGCGGGTCAGCCGACGGTGGCCCTGCCAGTGCTCCAGCAGTTCCTGTTGTGTGCATGGGCATGCTGCGGATTGTGTCTCGTCTGCCATTGCGATTCTCCTTGGCCCTTTCTGGGCTCGACCTAAGGCTACGGAGCATTGACGACAGCCCCTGTCGTAAATTCACGAAAGGATCAAGCCTATGTACGACCCCATCATGCGCGTCTTCACCGTGCTGGAGATTCTGCAAGCGCGGGATCGCGTCACCGGTGCGGATCTGGCCGCGCGTCTGGAGGTCGACCTGCGCACCGTGCAACGCTACATTGTGCGCCTAAAGGACCTCGGCATCCCGGTCGATTCCTCGCCGGGCGTGGGCGGCGCCTACCGGCTGCGGCCCGGGTATCGCTTGCCGCCGCTGCTGCTCACCAATGAAGAAGCCTTTGCGCTTTCTCTCGGCCTGCAGGCGCTGAACCAGGTCGGCCTTGCCGCCTTTGCGCCGGCCACCGAAGGCGCACGCGCGAAGCTGGCCCGCGTTCTGCCCGAAAGCCTGCGCGAGAGCATCCGCACCGTGCAGGAAGTTGTGGCAATCGAGCCAGGACCATGGGTGGTGCCCACCTCCGTGGAAAGCCTGACTCGCGCCGCCACCGCCATTCGCGCCAGCCGCCGCGTGCGCTTTGGCTATCGCTCGCACACAGATGCTGCGACGCACCGCGAGATCGAGCCATACGCGGTGCTGCACACCGACGACCGCTGGTACCTGATTGGACACGACATTGCACGAAAGGCGTTGCGGACCTTTCGCCTGGACCGGGTGGAACACCTGGAGCTGTGCAGCACCACCTTTCAGCGCCCGCCGGAGTTCGACGCGCGGCAGTACCTTGCCGGGCGCATGCCCTTTCTGCAGTCGACACACCAGATCGATGTGTGGATCGACATGCCTATGGAAGAAGCGCAGAAGAACTTTGCGCTGTGGCGCATCGCCGCCGAGCCCGAGGGTGACGGCACCCGCCTGCGCTGTAGCCGCGACCAGTTGGAACTGTTTGCCGCGATGCTGCTCAGCACCGGCCGCCGCATCGTGGTGCGCAGCCCGCAGGCGCTGCGCGACACCTTTCGCCGGCTCGCCGCCGGTGCGCTTCAGGCCGCCGGTTAGCTCTTTACCACGGCTCGCACCGTAGGCGTGCCGTCGATCACCTCGTTCATCTCAGGCTTCTGCGCGGAGAGGCGCAGAAGCTCTTCAATAATCTTCTGGTCAACCGCCGCGGCTTGCGGAATCTCTACCGGGTACAGCACGGCAAACTGCGGTGCGTCCGTTAGCTGCAGGCGCGATTCGATCGCGGGCGCCTGGATCGCCGTGTCCAGCCACGACTCCACACTGCGGTGCTGCGCCTCCAGCTTCGCCTTATACGTATCGAACACGCCCTGCACGATCGCCTGCACCTGCTGCAACACGGGCTCATAGTTTGTCGCCGGCTTGAACTTCAGGGTCAACTCGTGCCATGCATACCCCGTACCCGGAATCTGCTTGTACAGCGGCGTGCCCGTCTGAAACAGCACAGAATTCGCAAACACGGCGACGCGTCCGGTGGAGTGCAGCTCCGTTCCGGTGCCGGTCAGCTCCAGCATGTAAAACCGGACCAGCCCGACCTCCACCACCTCGCCCGTCACGCCCGTCACGCCCGCAACGGTGATGCGGTCGCCCACGCGCACGCCATACCGGCCCACGATAAAGAAGTACGCCGCAACCGACAGCAGGATCGTCTGCAGGCCCACCGCAATGCCCGCCGTGATAAACCCGGCAAACGTGGCCAGCGAGCTGAACTGCGTCACAAAGCCGAAGATCAGCACCAGCCCGCTCAGAAAACCAATGGCAATGCGGCGAATCAGCAGGATCTGGCGGCGGCGGCGCGTGTCCTGCACATACCGGGTCGTGGCACGTCGCCACACCCAGCCAAACGCGAAGATGGCCCCCAGCGCGATCGCGATAAAAATGACGCGCACCAGCAGCGAGTGCAGCACTGAGCTTTCCGTGGCAGCGACCGACGC
The DNA here is from genome assembly GCF_965201105.1 of Terriglobus sp. Taxonomy (GTDB): domain Bacteria; phylum Acidobacteriota; class Terriglobia; order Terriglobales; family Acidobacteriaceae; genus Terriglobus. The sequence goes on along the minus strand of NZ_OZ241741.1, from coordinate 3,894,023 downwards.
CCGCCAACTGCCATAGGTGGCCTGCGCCTGCTCCAGCAGCAGAACCTCCTGGCTGAGCGGAACTGCAACGTCAGACAGCGTGGTGAACGCGTCCGCCAGGTCGTCGTAGCTCTTGCGCTTCGCCTGCAGGTCCACGGGGGACGTGCCGGTGTCTGCCGCCATGTGCTGGCTTTCGGCCATGGTCGCCCGCAGCACGTCCAGCAGCGGCTTGCGAAGATCGCTCGCCTGATCGTGCAGTTGCTGCAGCGTCTTCACGCGTTCGTCGATCGCGCGCTCGGTGCCGAGCAGTTGAAACAGCACCGTCGCCTGCGTGCTCACGCCGGCATCGCGTAGCGACGCCATTCCTTCCACCGTCGCAGCAATACTCTTGTGCGAACTTTCCACCAGTTCCGGCACGGAGTGCTGCAGCTGGTCGATATTGCCCTGCAACCCGCCCTGGTTCGCGGTCGAGGTCACTGCGATCTTCTGCAGCGCGCTCACCACCGCAGTCAGCAGCTTGATCTGGCCCTCCACGTCCCCCTGCTGATCCAGCAGGGCTCCCCGCTGCGACGCTCGCGCATGCGCGACCTGCTGCGTCAGCGCCGTATCCTGCGCCTGCAGGTCGCTGAGCCGCTGCGACACGTTTCGCAGATTGTCCGCAACCTTGTTGGCTTCCTCGGGCGCCGGGGCTCCACCGCTCGTCGCGGTTCTCCGCGACGGAATGCGCAGGAGAAACGACGCCTGGCTCCGCGCCGCCTGGAAGGCGAGCTGGCCGATCCGCGTCGCCTCCGTTTGTGTCTGCTCCGCATACAAGACATCGCTCGGCTCGCCGATCTTCTGAATCGGCACCACCGTCATGCGGTAGTAGCGCACCGTCTCGCTCAAGTGCGACAGGATCGCGCGGGACTGCGCCGCGACATCGATGCCCTGGATCAGCCCGGGCGGGAACGGCGTGGGCAGCGCCGCGATCTTCTTCGCCGTCTGTGGCGCGGGAGCGGTCGGCTGCCCCGGCTGCGCGCCCGCCGAGACAGACGCGGCATCTGCCGCGCCTGCCCCTGCCATCGGCGTCTGCACCGTGGCCGAGCTTGCCACTGTCGAGGAACTCGCATTGGCCGAGTACGCGCGTTCCGAGGAACTCGCGTCCGGCGATGTTCCTCTTGCCGCAGAATTCGTATCCGCTGCGGCCCCGGTCTGCCCCGCTGAAGTCCGCGCCGGCACCGCGTTCGCCGCTGCCCTGCTCCCGGCACGGGCAGGTGCGGTCGCGGCCTCCGGCCTCTTCTGCGCGCAACATGCCGCCGCGATCAGGCCGACCAACACAGCGCAACGACAAAACCGTATGGGAAACGCTCGAGTATTCACTCCTGGTTAGATGAGTCCCGCCCGCCGGTAAAACCTGAGACCACCGCGGCCAACACAGAAACTCTGAAGCAGCTTTAGCCGCCCAGGTAGCCCCACAAGCAAACCCATCACAAACAGGGCTTTAGCCCCCGAGATAGACCACAAGCCAACCCATCACAAACAGGGCTTTAGCCCCCGAGATAGACCACAAGCCAACCCATCACCACAGGGCTTTAGCCCCCGAGGTAGCCCCACAAGCCAACCCATCACCACAGGGCTTTAGGCCCCGAGGTAGACCACCTTCCACAAACAACAAAGCGCACCGCGAAGCGGCGCGCTTTGCCCCATTCCGGCCGGCCAGGCTCGGCGACCTACCAATCCAGCTCCCTTGGAAAAAACTCCGCGAACAGATCGTCATAATACGGCTTCAACTCGGCCATATCCGGCTTCGTGTGCCCCTTCGAGTACAGGTCATACGGGTTGAACTTCAGCACCGCCGGCAGCATCGCGCGGTCCTGCGCGTTGCACAGGTAGTCGTACGCCCCATGCCGGTGCCACGCGTAAAACGAGTGATAGCGCAGCATGTACAACGCTTCCATCGGCAGGTGATTCTTCATCACCTCGTAGATATACCCGTCGTGCCCAAAGCTCATGTGCACCTTGTCCAGGCCGCAGCCCGGCTCGTAGATGCCGTACTTCGTCGAGTACACCGGGTGCTTGAAGTCCGGGTTCGCCTTGAAGTACTCCGGAAACACGATCTTGTCGGAGTACGCGCAGCCCGTCGGGAACGTATCGCCCACCACGCCCCATTGCGGCTCGCCATACAGGCACAGGCACTTGCCCAGATCGTGTACAAAGCCGGTCGCCACCATCCATCGCGGATGCCCGTCGCGGCGAATCGCCTCTGAAGTCTGCAGGAGGTGCTCCATTTGGGTCAGGTCGGTGTCCGGGTCGCTGTCGTCCACCAGCGTGTTCAGAAACTCCGCCGCCTCCCAGATCGATTTCCTGCCGCGCGACAGGCCGAAGTATTCCTTCTCCTTGCCAAGCACATAGCTGTGCGACTGGAACTCGTGGTTCAGCCGGTAAAACTCGGCCACGCCGGGGTTCGCCTCCGCGTCGTACACGCGGAACTCCTCCTCGGTCTTGCCTTCCTTGTAGCGGCCTTGCAGAAACTCTTCCCAGTCGTCCTCGACCGGCAGCAGGTTCTTGTTGTCTTCTACCGCCGCCGCTTCCAGATCGATCACCGCTGTCGCCATTGCCCGCTCCTGTCGTAACCGCCCGGCTGTTGCTCCCGGCGTGGAATTCGCAGCCGAAGCGCGATTCCCCTTTACGTTAGCGCTAACGATACGCACGCCGCACAACCGTTGGCAAGCATTTTCCTCCGCAACTTTCGTTTATGGCCGACGCCGTTTTGTCCTGCGGCCACGCTCAATCCGAACCGCAGGTCACGCCGCCGCGACCGTTGGCGTCGTATGCTCGAACGGGTGTGTTCCAGCACCCAAGGAGTTGCATGCCCACGCTCGAAACGAACCAGTTGCTCAGCATCGCGGTCGACGCCGCGGACAGCCGTAAAGCGGAGGAGATCCGCATCCTCCAGCTCGACCCCAGCGAAAGCGCGCTGACCGACTACTTCCTGATCTGTAACGGAACCAACGAGCGCCAGAACGCCGCCATCGCCGACGAGATCGAAGGCCGCCTCAAGCGCGAGTACGGCATTTACCCGAACTCGGTCGAGGGCCGCCGCCAGGGCGAGTGGATCCTGATGGACTACGTCGACTTCGTCGTTCACATCTTTATGCCCGAAAAGCGCGAGCACTACGGTCTGGAACGCCTGCGCAAAACCGCCACGCGCGTGAGCATGGACGACCTGAACAGCGAGATCACCAAGGCCCTGGCCGACGCGCGCAGGAAAACTCCCGTCGCCGAACCCGTCGAAGGCGAAGAGGAAACCGAAGGCAGGCGCGGCGGCAAAACCGGCCGCAAAACCTCATCTCGCGTCTCGAAAGCACTGGCCGGAACGGTCGAGATCGCCAGCGAAGAAGCCCCCAAGAAGGCCAAAGCCGGCGTCAAGAAAGCCGCCGCTAAAACCGCCGCCAAGAAGACACCCGCCAAGCGCAACGTGACCCCCCAACCCGCGGCGAAAAAGCGCAGCAAAAAAACCGCGGCCAAGAAGAAAACCACGTAAGCCGTAAGAATCGCAAGATCGTAGCGCAAAAGGCGCACACCGGAAGAGCCTGGGCATCCTACCCGCAGGTGAATCCATGTCTTTCAGCCCTGGAAATCTCGCTGCACTCATCATTGCGGCCAGCTTTGCTGCCGGCCTGAACACCTACGCAACGATCCTGACGCTCGGCCTTCTATCGCACACCGGCTGGGTCGCGCTGCCGCAGGGTCTTGAAGTCCTGGGCCACCCATGGGTCATCGGCGTCAGCGCTGTGCTCTTCCTGGCCGAGTTCGTCGCCGACAAGATTCCCGCGCTCGATCTCGTCTGGAACGCTCTACACACCTTTATCCGCATCCCCGCCGCAGCCCTGCTCGCCTACCGCGCCGCGGACCACCTGTCGCCGCCCATGCAGATGCTTGCCGTAGCCGCCGGCGCGGCCATCGCCATGGTCTCGCACGGGTCGAAGACCGCGGTCCGCGCCGCCGTCACCGCCAGTCCCGAGCCAGCCTCCAACATTGCTCTCAGCAGCATCGAGGATGTCACCGCTGTCGGCCTGACCTGGCTCGCAACCAGGCACCCCTGGTTCAGCGCGGCCATCGCGCTCACGCTGCTCACCGCCTCCATTGCCGCAGTCCGCTGGATTCTCCATCGAGTCCGCCGCGCCGTCAACCGCCTTCGCAACCGCCTGGGTGGCAGAGCCGACGGTCGCCCACTGCTCGAAGCCACAAACCTCCGCTAGATTGATCGCAAATTGCGCCAGGCGGCGCAATCTCATCGGCTGGTCCAGTGCAGTTCGTGTGGTCCTAGTAGAGGTGTTCTTGCCAGCAGACCTAGGCACGGACGTTCCCGCATGGATTACGCAGTAACGTCTTGCCGCTCGCATCCCGTTACGTGTATCGTTCGTCTCATTCTCAGCAAGGTGATTCCATGAACGGCGCACAGATCGAAACACTTCTGGACCTGATCGACCGAAACGTTAGCTTGACTCGTAAGGAAATAGCTGAGTACATCGTCAAGCACAAGGGTGCCATCGCTAACAGCTTAGCTAAGGATGGTGTCGCGCAAATTCAGACACGTGGTGGCTCGCTCACCATCACGCGCAGCGATCTAGAGCACGAGCCGGACTCCATGACGGCGGCTGCTGCGTAAGTGCTGGCCCTAGCGGTCAGCCTCGTTTTCGCCCTCTACATTCTCGGTCCGGACCTTTTCTCGCGCTTGATCTTGGGCCTCGTCGTGCCGCGGCGAGTCGTCCCGCTCACGCGGGGTGAAGAAGTGTCCCGAGCGGTACTGTGGTGTCTGTGGCCGTTGACCCTTTCCCTCCTTTGGGCTTGGGCATGGGGAACATTGGCTCGGCTCTGGACCTGGGACAACCTGAGAACTTGTGTTGCAGGCTTGTACAGTGGACAATTTTTCCGCGAACATCAGGGACAATGGTTCCATGCGGCTAATCAGTTCTTGTGGTTGAACTTCGCTCTGCTATGGCGTATTTATTTCCTTCTGCTGATCCTTACGGTGTTGTTCAACGTAGTGATCAAGAATTACGCAGCCATCCGCCGCAAGCTTGCGGCTTTCCCCCGTTGTCGGAAAGTCCTCGCCAGCATCGTGCTGCCACGCGTTGCGCCGTGGCACCTGATTTTATCGGGGATGCTCGTGCCAGAGAAGAATCTGACCATCCATGTTGACATCCTGACGAAGTCAAACATTCTTTACCAAGGGCGGTTGGAAGATCGTCAACTTGGGGCAGATGGCGCCCTCGTTAGCGTAACGCTCGCCGAACCTAGGCGCTTCCGACGTGATCAGTATCTGGCACATCAGGCGTCAAGGGAGAAATCTAGCAAGTCAACAAAGAAGATCTCTGCCGGCGTGAGCGGTGAATTCAGCAACACAGTCGCGGCCGGTCCCAAGCAAGACAATGTGGGCACGACGGCACCGCAGGCGGACGAAGCCGCTGTGTTCTGGAAAACTATTCCGACCAACATGTTCATCGTCATGGGCGGTGAAATCTCAACTATCAATTCAGATATGTCCCTGAGAAGAAAGACATCTTGAACGACTTGGACGTAGCGTCAGCACTGGCGCAGGTTCATGAACTTCTGAAGGCGCTCAAGGGCAATCACCAATAAGGCTAGCGAATGCGGTGAGACAACCTCCTAGTTTGGGTTCTTGCTGCTGGCCCGAAATTGCTAGTTTCATTAGTTCTTCACGTCGCGCCATCGGCTGCACTAAACCTCCGTTAGGCTGCCGCGCTGACAAGAAGCGAGCCGCGTCTCGGCTTGGTTCTGTTTTAGCGATCGTTCACCTTCGCATCGCTGCAGTCCTTGGGCGCGTTCAGCGGGTTGCAGCGGGCGGCCAGATCATTCGGCAGCTGCACAATAAAATCCGACCACTGCGACTTCTCGCCCGGCGGGTAGTCGGTGCTGATCAGCTGCGCGCCGGAGTGCAGCGCGAGCTCCCGGCGCGTGGTGTCGCCCGTGTGCGCCTCGGTCGTGCCCTCATCGGTGCGTGTGCGCACAATGATGCCCTGCTTCACCGAAGCATCGATTGACGCCGCCGTGCCGCTGTTCTGCTCCTCAAACGCCGACTCCGGCGTGCCCGGCGCTGAGTTGGTAAACAGCACGCGGCCGCGCAGCGCCAGGTGCCCCTCGCTATACATCGCCGTGAACTTGCGGTTGTCCAGCAGAAACATTACCTTGCCGCGCGCGCTGTCCAGCGTCGGCCAGCCATGCGCCGCAATCCCGGACGGCAGATCCTTGCCCGTGCCGCGCACGTCATCCGGCGTAATCATCTCCGCCGGCGAAAACACAGTGCGAATCTCCGCATCCAGCGCATCAAACACCGCGGGCGTGAACGGCTCCGGCTCCGGAGTTCCCGGCAGATTCGGCTTCTCCTCCTTCGCCTCGACCAGAATAAAAATCGGCACGTGCTTCGGGTGCGCCTCCGACCACGCCTTCACCTGCTTCAGGCAATCGGTGAACAGCGTGCAGCTCGTCCGCTGATCGATGCCGGTCACGTGCATCACCTTGAACCCCGGCTGGTTCATCCTGCCGTCGGTGTTGTACGGCGCGTCCGCAGGCAGGCCCGCCTTGGCAATGGCGTCGTCCGCCGCCAGATGCGCATAGCGACCACCCTTCCTGTCCGCGTGTACATCGATCTCAATCTGCCGGACGCCATGATCCAACTGCACCGGCAGTGGCGGATGACTGTAATTCAGCGAGTACGCCGCCTTGGGATTGTTCTTCTCCAGCAGCGCCTTCACCCCCGGCGTCAGTCCCGTGTGGTAACTGTTATGGCTGCCCACCACCTGTATCTGGTTCATCCGGACATCAGCCTGGGCGAACAGCGTGGAGGCACTGAAAAGGATGGTGCAACCTGCAACGGAACGTAGCATTTCGATCCTTGGCGTGAGAGGGGTTGAACAGGCACGGCCCGCGCGACAGAAGCACGGGCCGTGTTGGGATCGGGTCGTGCCCAGGTTAGAAGATCAGCTTGCCCGCCAGCTGCAGCTGACGCGCCGGATAGGCCGTATTCACAACGCCAAACGATCCACCATTCAACGTGGTGTTCGGCGGGCCGAGGTTGACCTTGTTCAGGACGTTGAACGCTTCCGCGCGCAGGTCGAGGTTCACGCGCTCCGTAAAGACTGGAAACACCTTGTGCACGCCAAGATCCGCCTGGTAGAACGGCGTGGACCGGAATGCGTTGCGCGACGTGTTGCCCCAGGGATACGTCGTCGGTGCCGTGAACGCATTGGGGTTCAGGTAGTTCGTGATGCTGCCACCGCCGACGGTGCGAACGCGGGCGTTCGTCGCCGTGTTGAACGGCTGGCCAAAGACGCGGTTCGGACGATACGTGACCAGGTCGGACACATACAGCCCGTTTGAAGTCGGAATGTTGTACGTGATGTTGAGCGGCAGACCGCTGGTGACCGTATTGATCAGCGTAAGCTGCCAGCCGCCCAGAAGCGCGTTGGCAACATAGCCGGAGTTCCCACCGAAGCGTCGGCCGCGACCGTACGGCAGGTCATACACCACCGACAGGGTGTCGTTGAGCGGCTGATCGTAGCCGCCCGGGCCGTAGTCATTCGACGAGTTCGCATAGTTCACGCGCGAGTTATCACCGCTCGCCGTTTCAAGGTGCCCGCTCGACAGGTCGAACAGCCGGCTATACGTGAACGAGTTCAGCAGGAACAGGCCAAGATTGCTGCGCTTCTCCGTGCGGATCTGCAGCGAGTTGTAGTTCGCCGAGCCCTCACCGTAGGCGATCTCAATGCCGGCAAAATTGTTGATCGGCCGGCGCGCCTGCAGGTTGGGGCAGCCCGTCGCCAGCAGGCATGGCGTGGCCTGGTTGTAGTCCGCAAGAATCTGCAGGTGCGAGCTCTTGTTGCCGACGTAGTCCGCCGCAACCAGCCAGCCTGCACCCAGGTCGCGCTGCATGCCCAGAAAATAGTTCTGCACATACCCCGTGTTGAAGTTGCGCGGAATGTAACGGGATAGCACGTTGAGCGGATTAAAGTTCGAAGGCGCGGTCAGCCCGGTAGCATATCCCTGCTGTGTCTGGCGGAAGCAGTTCGCCTGCACCTGGGTGTCGTTCTGGCAGAGCGGATTGGTGATGGGCTGCGTAATGCTGGCATTGACCACGTTGGGGCCGTTGTAGGTCAGGTTGTTTTCACCGCCGGCACGGTTGAACTGCGTGTACACAATGCCGTAGCCGCCGCGCAGCACAGTCTTGTTGTCCGCGGAATAAGCAAAACCGAAGCGGGGGCCGAAATTCTTTTTGGGAATGTCCACCAACGCCCGGTTGTAAATGCTGCCGTTGCTGGCGTTGACCAGGCTCCGCGTGGTGGGATTGAAGTTCGCCAGCTTGCTGTCGCGCTCGTACTGCGGCGTGACCAGCTCATACCGCAGGCCGGCGTTGACCGTCAGCTTCGGCGACACCTTGATGTCGTCCTGCACATAGCCGAAGTTGAACCGCTGCCGCAGGTTCACAATGGCAAACGTGGTAAGCGAGTAACTGGAACGGTTGCCGAACAAGAAGTCGGCAAGGTTGTACAGGTTGTTATTCGCGGTCACACCCACCGGCTTGCTGAACTGACCGCCGTAGTTGTCCTGGCCGTAGCTGGGATTGAAGTCGTTGACCTGCGTGTTGACGCCCTGCCACTCATAGCCGAGCTTCAGCGTGTGGCGGCCGCGAATCGTCGTGTAGTTCACCTTTGGGTTAAAGATCGTCGGGTTCTGAAACTGCGGGTTTGACGGTTGTGCGCCGAACTGCGAGTAGCCGGAGATGGCCTGCGCGTTGAGCGTGCGAACGATCGTGGGATCCGTGGGAAGACCGTCGGTGATGCCGCTCTGGACCAGAATCGACGGCTGGCCGACGCCGATGGGCGACTTGCCGCCTTCGTTATGCGACCACCCGAAGCGAACGTCCAGCAGGCGGGTCGCCGAGAGCGTAATGGTGGCGCCACCGGCGATGTCGCGGTTCAGAAGGTGGACGTTGCCGTTGCTGTTACCGCCAGCAGCGCCCGGAATACCGGGCGGGGTAAAGATGGCGCCGCGGTGTTCGCTGTACCGCGCAAATACCGACAGGCGCGGCGAAAAGGTGTAATCGATGCGGCCGTCACCCTTGTCGTCGTTGATGGTGCCGCGGGGCGTCGAGGTGAAGTTGTTGGTGTTGCCGGCCAGGTTATTTAACGGCAGCGCCGCAAACACGTTCTTCGCAAAGGGGGTAATGTCCGCCTGTGGAACAACGCCGTTGGCGTACAAGCGGCCCGTGATCGGATTCCGTATTGGAATGCCGATGATGCCGTTGCGCTGGTCGGTGGTGGGCAACGACGAGACGGTCAGCGCCTGGTTAAAGATCTGGCGCGTGCCCTCATAATCGGTAAAGAAAAAAGCCTTGTCTTTGAAAATTGGCCCGCCAAACGTGCCACCGAACTGGTTGCGGATGAGCTTCAGGTGCGTGCCCGGCGTGCTGAAATAGTTGTTCGCGTTCAGCGCCGTGTTGCGGTTGTAGTCGTAGGCCTTACCGTGAAAGGAGTTGGTGCCACGGCGGGTCGCCACGTTGATCACAGCGCCCGGATTGCGGCCGTATTCGGCGGAATAGTTGTTGGTCTCAACGCGGAATTCGGCAACGGCGTCGGGCGAGGGCGGAATGTTCTCATTCGCGAAGCCCTGGTTCGACGTGCCGTAGTTGTTGTTGTCCAGGCCGTCCAGCAGGAAGTTGTTGAACGCGGAACGCTGGCCGTTGATGTTGAAGGAGGCCTCACGGCTGTCGGGGTTCTGCGTTTCCAGTGCGGACCGGCGCGCGCCCGGCGCCAGAAGCACCAGGTCGGCGTAGGAGCGGCCGTTCAGCGGCAGGTTCTCCACCTCGCGCGTGCCGATCACCTGGCCGCGGGAGCTCGTCTCCGTCTCTAGCTGCGTCGGAAGGCTGGTCACATTGACCACCTCCGTCGAGGAACCGACCTTTAGATCGGCATCGACGCGCTGACGGGCGTTCACCGTCAGCGGAAAGGTCGCGCTCTCATACCGGGCAAAACCGGAAGCTTCCGTAGCGACCTTGTAGTTGCCGATCTTGACGCTGGCAAACTGGTAGCTGCCGTCCTTGCCGGTTTGCACGGTCTGCGTCACCTGGGTATTCACGTCCGTCAGCGTCACGGTGGCGTTGGGCACGGCAGCGCCGGCGGCGTCGCGCACGTAGCCAAGCACGGATGCGGTATCGAACTGGGCAAAGACGGAAATCGAGCAGAACAGCAAGAAAATCGCGCAGCACAGGCGAAGGCCGTACGTGCGGGAGGTGCGAGAGGGCATTGCGTACTCCTGGTTCGGATACAACTATCCTGCGTCATCGCGAGCGAATCGTGATGACGGTTCCGTGAAACTCGTTTGGATAACGGGAGCCACTATCTGCTTCCGTTAGCGCTTACGTCAAGGGATTTCTGCGGAATGGAACCAGACGGACACGCCGGGCGCAGCTCTCGCGGACAGAAGCACGCCTCGCCAAAAACAATTGCGGCTTCAGCCGCCGAGGTAGTAACGTCTCCAACCGCGCGCCTGCCGCTCAGGAAAACCTTGTCTGCCGATACAGCCGCATCGACGCCGCCACCAGGCTGAACACCAGAACCACGGCGAGCACGGCGATCCAACGGACGTTCATCGAAAGCGCGGGACGCTGCGCCTCTGTGGCAAGGAACAGGAACACCCCGCACGCGGCGACGACGATCGCGTAATCCCACCAGCGGCGGCGCTCACTTCGATCGAACTCCTCACCCGTCTGCGCCAGCAACGTGCGCTGGTAATCCAGGCCGTAGCGGTCGCACTCGCGGGCCAGCGCCTGGTTGACCGACGTCTGCTCCTTCGCCGAGGCCACCGCCGTGCTGACCGCGAGCGCACCCAGGATCATCAGCACGGAGCCGGCGATAACCAGGGCGCGGTGCGCGCTGTCCGCGTGGCGCAACTCACCAAAGACCAGCGCGCCCCAGGCAAGGCCCCACAGCTGGTTGGTGTTCGACAGCGGAATCCCGCGGCCGATGCCAAGGTACTTGCAGGCAAACTGCTGAAACAGGTCGCCCACCACCCAGATCATGCCGCCCAGGAATAGCCAGAAGAGCACCGGCCGGATGACCGCGAAGTGGAACGCCGGGGCATTCGCGCCGCCATCCAGCGTCCACACCAGAACGAGCATGGTCACGAGCTCGCCCACGGTGAATGCGGTCACAAACGAAAGCGGGTTCATGCCGCTCAGGTAGGCCTTGCGGTAGGGCACGTACATGGTGCCCCACATCAGGCTGGCACCCAGCGCCGCCAGCAGGCCGCCGCCCACGTGCGCGCCCATGCTGCTGCCCGCCTTGATCGAACTGAAGCCGAGCAGGATGGCCGCGGCAATGATCAGCACCGTGCCCAGCAGTACCTTCAGGATGTTGCCGCGGCCCGCGCCCTTGAGTTCTCCAAACAAGAGGCGTCCCCACAAGAGGCCGACCAGCGAATTCGTGTTCCACAGCGGAAATGCGATGGTCAGGCCAACGTCGCGCACCGCAAACACGGTCAGCGTGTTCGCCACCGCCCAAAGCGCTCCGGCCAGGATCGCCCAGACGATCAGGTGCTTCTTTTCCAGAAGATCGGCAAATACGTACGTCGTTCCTTTCAGCAGCGTCGGAAATGTCCACCGCGCGGTGAACACGCCCGCGACCATGCACAGCGAAATCGTGAACGGCGAAAAACCCGCCGTGACCAGCTTGGTCGGCGCCTCCGCCGCGCCCAGCCACACGCCCGCCGTCAGCCCGCACAGCACACCGAGCGAGTGCAGCGAGCGAAGCGACGTGGCGGAATCGGTGCGGGTACTCAGTGTAGGGCTCCATTCAGGCGCGGCGCGCCGGTGCGTGTCTCGCCCGATTCAATCTCGCCTGGTTCAGTGCAGTGAAACCAGCAGAATCAGGCCGAGCGCAAGCACCACGACCGGAATCCAGAACTGAACGTCTGTCAGAACCGCCCGGCCCAGGGCCGGTTTCTTTGTCTGTTTGGCAAGCATGAACGCCCCATGAAAGTACGGCAGCACGCTTCGGAACGTCAAGGCGTTCGCCCGATGGCGCACGCGCGTCCTCGCAGAAGACCTTCGAATAACTGCCGTGCAACAAAAGCGGGTGCACCATCTTCTGTGCACCCGCTTATAAACTCCATCAGCACAGGAACTTACAGGCAAGCCTTTGCTCATGAGGAACTTACACCGGTTCGCAGGGCTAAGTCGCATTCCAGGAAGAACTTACCAAAACGCAAGGGGAGGGGGGTTACGGCTGCCCCTTGCCGCCGCCCGCGCCGTAGATGTTGCCCGTCGTGTACGAAGCGTCTTCCGCGGCAAGCTGCACATAAATACTGGCAAGCTCTGCAGGCTGACCGGCGCGTTTCAGCGGGTAGTCGCCGCCGAAGTTGCGCCAGTGCTCCTCGGTCGCACCGCCGGAAATCTGCAGCGGCGTGTAAATGGGTCCCGGCGCCACGCCGTTCACGCGAATACCCTTGGGCCCAAGCTGCTTGGCGAGCGACTTCACAAAATTCATGGTCGCCGCCTTGGTCTGCGCATAGTCATACAGGTTTGCGGATGGATCGTAGGCCTGCTCGCTGGTGGTCGCAATGATGCACGCGCCCGGCTTCATGTGCGGCAGCGCGGCCTTGATGATCCAGAACGGAGCGTAGATGTTGGTCTTGATCGTCCAGTCGAAGAGCTCGGTCGTCATGTCCGCGATCGACTCGACCTGGTGCTGCCGCGCGGCATTCGACACGACGATGTCAAGCCCGCCCAACTGCTGCTCCGCCTGCGCCACCAGCTTTTTGCAGAAGTTCTCATCGCGCAGGTCGCCGGGAATCAGCGCGGCCTTGCGTCCTGCCTGCCGGATCAGTTGCGCTACCTGCTGCGCGTCGGGTTCCTCGGCGGGCAGGTAGTTGATCGCCACATCCGCGCCCTCGCGCGCATAGGCGATGGCGGCCGCGCGGCCCATGCCGGAGTCGCCGCCGGTGATCAGCGCCTTGCGATCGAGCAGTCGTCCCGAACCCTTGTAGCTGGTTTCGCCGTGGTCGGGTGGCGGCGTCATCTTGCTGGCCAGGCCGGGCCACGGCTGAAACGGGCTGGTGTAGGGCGGCTTGGGGTACTTGGTCGTGGGATCGGCAACGGGCTGCGCGGTCGAGTTCGCGGCCGTTGCCTGCGCCGCAACGGCCGCGCCTGGCAATGTGGCGGCGGCCAGGCCGGCGCCCAGGCTGCCGACCATCTTGCGGCGCGAAAGGGTGTAGTCACTCATGAAAAGCTCCTGCTGAAACTGTTTGGGGGAAGAAAGAATTGAAGCTGGCGGACACTTCGAGCAGGCACGCAGCAGCTTACCTGCTTCGTTGGTTGCGACGCCTTGTGGACTGGGTTGCGCGGTGGCCGGATTGGGCGCGACTCGCCGTGTAAATGCAACGGTACGTAATCGTTCAGCCCTTCCGCTGAACGACGCGTCGCAGCGCGGCACCCAGCACAAGCACCGCCAGCACGATCAGGACGATGACCGGCGGTTGCGAGAACAAGGAGCCGGAGCCCGCATGCGAGCTCCCATCCGCCGTATCAGGTACCGCTTTCGGCCGGACGGGGTCCGGCGGCAGGCCGATGGTGGGCAAAATAGTCGCGCCAGCGGCCTGCAGCGCCAGCCGTTGCAACCGGTAGGCAAACGTGGGGTGGGCGCGTGCGCCGGGCTCGGTACGGAGCACCTCAACCTTGGCCAGGTACTCACCATGCACTGCCTCGGACCGCGCATACTCCGCGGTATTGGTATTGTCGGAGCGAACGTGATCATCCGGGCCGGAAGTCTTGACCAGAGCCGGTTCCTTATCGAACGTGAGGGGCGACTCCTGCCGCAGGGAATCAACCGCGTCCTTGTGTGTGTCAAAGTGCTGGATCGTCAGCCGGACCTCGCCTCCCATAAAGGAAAGTGGCGTTTTCACGTCCCAGTCGCAGCGATTCATGTCCGTGCGGACGTTCTCTTCCACTGTGCTTTGGTTCAGAGTCACCAGGGCCGCGACATCGTCCACTGGCACCTGTTTGCAGGCGTCGGGATTCACCTGCGCGAACGCGGGTGCCACAAGCGAGCAGAACGCAAGAACCGGCACGGAAAAGGATCGCAAAGGAAGCTCCGGGAAGGTTGGATCGTGCGGCACCGGGGTCGTACCAGACCTCACGCTAGAACGTACATTGCTTGAACGTCATGTCCGAAGTAACGTGCGAACCCAGCACATTGCAGTCGAGAACCAGATGGCCTTTCAGCGGCTTTTCGGAATCGCCAAAGCCCCTTCCCTGTTCTTCGCGATCCAGCGTAAGGGTCTTGCAGGTTGAGCTGTCGAGCATAAATCCGTCCGTCGTCTGGGTGAAAGAGGCAGGGCTGCCCGGCTGCTTCACCTCGGCAAACACCTTCAGGCTGCCGATGGTGCCACTGCCGCTCTTCGCAAACGCCAATTCCTCCGGGGCGTTCTGGTTGCCGGGGCGGCCGGGCTTGAACCCAGGCGGCAGGTCAAAGCGGAAGGTGACGATCTTGTCCGGCTCACCCGTGATGACGCCGCGCGAGCAGGAAATCGGCTTGCGCGACCATGCCCTGAGCGCGCCCCCGTCGCTGCTTACGTCACCCTTTGCCGAGAAAAACTGCGGCCCGCAGCCGGATAGGACGGTTGTCGCGAGCAGAGCCGCTCCACAAGCGAGGCTGCGAAAATTGGGTAGCATCGGCGCTCCTTGCCACATCATCGAACGTGCTCCCCGATGGATGCACAACAGCCGCGTGGGGCAGGATGCGGCAGACGCAACCGCTGCTTCCGGCTCGCGCATCCCACCGCCTACGTTTGTGAGCGGTTCTTGCGCGACCGCGAACGCTACTATCGTGTAAAGAGGAAAAGATGCCGCTGTGGTCCGGGTTGAAGCACGAAGTGGTGGACATCATCGAGTTCGCCGCTCCCGCGGCCGACTGTCTGGTGTTCCGGTTTCCACGCTTTCACGACCAGATCAAGTACGGCGCGAAGCTGATCGTGCGCGAAGGTCAGGCCGCGGTCTTTGTGAACGAAGGCAAGCTGGCCGACGTGTTCGCGCCCGGCACGTATACGCTGGAAACGCGCAATCTACCCGTGCTGTCGACTCTGCAGAGCTGGAAGTACGGCTTCGATAGCCCGTTTAAGGCGGAGATTTACTTCCTAAGCACACGGCCCGTGCTGAACCTGGAGTGGGGCACGCAACAGCCGGTCACCATGGAAGCGCCCGGCTTTGGCCTGGTGCAGGTGCGCGCCTTTGGCCAGACCAGCTATCGCATCGCGGACGCGCAGGTTTTCTTCCGCCAGGTCGTCGGCGCGACGAACGTGCTGATGGACAACGATCTGCGCGACTACCTGCGCGGCATCATCGTGGGCCGGTTCAGCCAGGCATTGACGGAAGCCAAACCGACGCTGGAGCAGCTGCAGGCGCACCTGAGCGAGTTGGGCGACACCCTGGTCGGCACGCTGAACGAACGTCTGGCACCCTTCGGCTTTGAGCTGCTGCAATTTGTGGTCGAAAGCCTCTCGCTGCCGCCGGACCAGCGGCAGGAGCTGTTCCGCTACAGCCGGCTGAACAACGTCGACATGTCGAAGCTGACGCAGTTCGAGGTGGCAAACTCCATCGGAACGCTGGCCCGAAACACCGGTGTCCCAGGGGCCGGCGGCGGCATTGGCGCGATTGGCGGACAAGCCATGCAGCTGGGCGCGGGCCTGATCGCGGCGCAGCAGGTGGCGCGCATGATGGACGGTGCGATGGGTTCGCTGGGACAGACACCCGCATCGGTCGTGCCCGGTTCCGCATCGCCCAGCAGCAGCGAGCCACTGGTGACCGCGCCCGCGATGGCGACCACGCCTCCATCCACCGCCGCGGCCCGCCCGCCCGCCCTGTATCACGTGGCACTCGACGGCAAGGCGCAGGGGCCGTTCTCAGCCGACCAGATCGCCGCCATGACCGCGACGGGAAGCGTCACCGCGGCCACGCTGGTCTGGCACCCGGGTATGACAGCATGGGCCGCGGCGGGTACGGAGCCCGGCCTGCTGCACCTATTCCCGCAACAGCCGCCGCCGCTGCCATAAATCGCTGCCACTGACCGCTGCCCATGGGAACCGCTTCCAACCTTTCCGAACTGACCGTAACGTGCCGACAGTGCGGCAGCGCCAGCATGGAGCGGCTTGGCGCGCGCGAGTACCGCTGCAATCACTGCGGCGCGATCACGGTGGTGAGCCAGGACCCGGTGGTGGGTCAAGGTTCGACTCTGGCCTCACAAGGTCAGCCTGTCTCTCCTGCAAACGGCAGCGGCGATTCAATCGTCGGCATCTACCCAGGGCCGCCGGTGGAACCCAGCACCAATCCTGGACGGGGCACCACGGTGATTCTGTGGATTGCCGCTGCCATCCTCACGATCGGGCTCGTTGAGAAGACGATTGCCTCCTGCAACCCTGTCTCGTCGCCGTCCCCCGCATCCACGACGGACCACCGGAAGCCCGCACCCCCACCAGTGCCGGCAAGTCAGTTGGCGCTGTCGCCCGCGGCGTGGATGACCGACCCGACCAGCAGCGTGAGCAGCGGCAAATACGTGAGCATGCTGTACAACCACAGCCCGTGGCCGATCCAGGTGCCTCGCTACACGATGACGCTCTACACAGACGGCATCCGGGGCGCCAGTGCGTCGTCGGAAGCGCCGCTGCCGCGCCTGCTGCCGGGCGAGTACGAGCCGGTCAGCTTCGCCTTTGAAACGCCAAACGGAAGCACCCGCACCGAGGTCGCACCGCCCAGCTCGGCGGACCGCGCCGACGGCGCTTCCGTATCGTTGCCGCTTACGCAGACGCAACTGGTGCGGGAGGACGGCAGGCCGGAATACCGTCTGGTCGGCCTGGTGCAGAACAACAGCAAAGCCCCCGTGAAGGCAGTACAGGTGCTGGTCATGCTCTTCGGCACCAACCGCACGCTGATCGGCTATGGCACCGGCTATGCGCGCGCGATGCGCCCCGGCGAGCAGGTCGCCTTCGACATACACATCCCCACGGCGAACGTCCAGCCCGTGTTGCGCTACGAATACCTGGTGGACGCCGCCGCGGAGGACGAGTGATGGCTGCCACATACAAGTGCGCCTACTGCGGATCGATGCAAACGTGGAGCGGTACCGGCCCGCGCGTCTGCCAGTCATGCGGCGCCACCCAGCCGGAAACATCCGGCAGCAAGTCGCCTGGTTCGACCACCACCGAGGCTGGGTCGGCCCCGCGAAGAGGCGCCCGGCTGATCGGCTCGATGGTGGTTCTGCTGCTGGTGCTCTTTGGGGCACTGCTCTTTATCCTGCGCAGGTCCCACCATGCCAGCAGCCAGGACCTGCCCTCTGTCCAGCTGCGGAGCCGCATCCTTGCGGTGAATAATCCGCCGGTACGAACACTGCCCGCCGGCTCGGATCTGTCTGCCATCGACATCCTGCACACTGCTTCAGCCAACGCGGCCAATCTGTTCGATACAAGTCTGCTCACCGTCACCAAGCCCCGTCCCATGAACGACACCGACGGGAACCTCTGGTTTGTGGGCGAGGTCACCAATCGCAGCCCCGACCGCATCGCCATCGCTCCCGCCGTGCAACTGCTGATCCAACGGGGTGGGCACACCCTGGAAACGCGCGACCTGAGCTTGAGCGATCTGCCGCCGCGCGGCCACGTTCCCGTGTCCTTCGAATGGGGCGGCGAGGCAGCCGAGGTACAACAAATTGTGTATCGTTGGAAACCGGTGCTCAGCTATCCCAAAACGCGCGCGAACCCGACACAGCTAGTCATCAGTGTCGAGAACCGTACAAGAACGCCCGGTTCTGTCACGGTCAATTTCTCGTACACGTACCATTTCGTCACCGAAAAGGTGCAGGGTACTGTGACCAACCACGGCGATGCGATCGCCCGCAATGTCGAGGTATATCTAACCCTGTACGACGCAAAGAACCACGTGACCGGGTTCAAGGCACGAAGCCTGAAACCGATCGCACCCGGCGAGCAGGTGCGGTATGAGATCGAGGCCGAACAATGGGGCGACCCCGTGAAGGCCGTGGACGTGGAAGCGTTAACCACAAGCGACTCTAAGCTGTAGCAACCGACCGGACGTGAGGAGCATGGCATGGACAAATCCGTCAGTTTCGCAAAAGGCGTGAGGATCGGCGAGGCGTGGCTTCGCGAATCAGTCCGAAGCAGGCGCAAAGCGGAGCACAACGCAGCCATCTCCGGGCAGCCCGCCGGGCAGCCCGCAGGGCCGGAATCCGGGCAGGACGTTTCGGACTCCGGGCAGTCCGCCGTGTTGCAATCTGAGCCGTCCGCCGTGTTGCTTTCCGAGCAGCCGGCCGCATCACGTCTGGAGCAGCCCGCCGCCCCGCAGTCCGGGCAGCCTGCCGCGATCCCTCCACAGCAAGCCGCTTCTGTACCGGAGCAGACCACCGCGCCGCTTTCCGAGCAGCCGGCCGCCTCGCGTCTGGAGCAGCCCGCCGCGAAGGCTTGGGAAACCGAGCTTGTGACGAGATCGCGTGAGCATTCAGGCGGCGAAGTGGAGCCCAGGGCTGCGGTCCACGCCGGTGAACTTCAAGCTGCGCCCTCACTCGAATCGACTCCGCTTATGTCCGCCAGTCCGGTGCCTCTCATGGCCGCCAGTGCGGTGCCGCCCCCACCCCCAGTCCCCTCCGCTACGGCGTGGAGCGGCGCAGGCGCTCCACCGCTTTCGCCGATGCGCGGCATAACCGTAGGAAAGCTGGACGCCCCGGCCAGCGGGCAGGCGACCGACGCTGTGGAACAGACCCTGAGCGGCCAAAAGATGGCGGCAGCTCTGTTCGTTCTGGCTCTGACACCGCCCATCGCGGCCAGCCTGCTGCTGGGCCTGTCGCACCGGGCGCAGTGGATTCCCTTTGCCCCGGTATGGGCGTGGATGGCCGCCCTGCTCGCACTCGCCCTCACCGTTCGCTCCGCATTTACAGTCGCAAGCCGTTCCACATCCGCAAGCCGCACGGCTGGCACGTGGCTGACACCTGTCCTCCTCGGCGTCCTGCTCCTGGCACCCTCCGCCATCGTGCTCTACCTACGCCTGACGCTGACCCCCACACCACTGCGGCTAGCCATCGCCCAAATGACCCTGTACGCATTGTCACTCACCGTATTGCTTGTCGCGTCGCGATCAAAGTCTTAGTGGAGCTTGTCCCTTCGATCATGGCACGCAGGGGAGAGCCTTCTCTCCAGCTACTCTCAAAAAAAGCAGAGCAGCAACATAGTTGCCGCCCTGCTCCGTTGGCCAAGCTTTCTGCGTTAAAAGTTGATGCTGCCCTTGAGCTGGATGAGACGTGGCGAGGAGTTCGCGCCAACCGAGCCGAAGATGTTGGTCGGCGAACTTACGGTGCTTGAGATAGCACCGTAGGCGCTGGTTCCGCTGCCAGTCAAAGTATGGCCTGGGTTCTGGAAGTTTGTGTGATTGAACAGGTTGAAGAATTGGGCACCAAGCTTTAGCTTGACCCATTCCAGCTTGTAGATCGGGATCACCTTGTTGGCTCCAAAATCGACGTTGGTGTACGACGGTCCGGTTAAGGTGTTGCGTCCCTGTTGGTAGAAGCTGGTTGGGGCTGCGAAGGCGCTCGTGCTTGTGAAGTTGCAGCGGTTTGCCACGCTACCATCTGGCAGCAGGACGTGGGACGATCCGCCACAGTGGTGATCGAAGTTATTACTCACCTGCCGCGCCAGTAAGTTAACCGTACCGTTGGCGAAGCTTGTGGTACCCGCGCCTACGCCTGTGCCAGAACCGACGCTGGTCGAGCTTTGCAGAATCGAGTATGGCAAGCCGCTCTGATGGAAAATAGCACCACTAAACTCGAATCCACCGGTGATGGCGCGAAGACGATGATACGAAGGGACCTGCCAAACGAAGCTTGCGCTCGTGTTGTGGCGAACGTCATAATCAGCACGCCCGTACTGGGTGTGGAGACTGCTCGGGTTTGACACGGAAGCAGCATCGCCGGCATCAGGAGCAAATGGTTCGATACCGCCGTTTGAGATCTCGTCAAGAGCCTTGCTGAACTGATAATTGACTTGCAGCGTCAGGTTAGCCGATCGCCGCGTTGCCGTCGCCACAACACCGTTGAAGTTGCTGCTTGCACCGGAGTAGTAGTTCGTGATGCCAGCCAAGGGCGTTACTGGGCGAGCCGTGGGGATCCCCGGGAAAAAGTTTGCACCGAACGGCTTCTTACCCGTGGAGGTGCTCGTCGACGTTGATCCGGTGCTGCTCAGATTGCGTGTTCCGTCCGCTACGGGTTCGTGGAAACCGTGGTTGCCAACGTAGGTCACACCGATGGAGCTCTTACGGTCGAGCTGCCGCTCGATCGCCAAGTTGAACTCCTCGTATGTGGGGTATTTAACTTTACCAGCGACGGTGGAGAAGGCTGGCGCGCTGTAAGACCCACCCGCCGCCGCAACGGCAGCTGCCGTGCTTGCATACGTGCCGCCACCCGCGAACTGGTTTTGAAAGGCCGTGTACGAGGCACGGGCAACTGCACCACCGCTGCCTGCAGTGCCCGGGTCCAGGTTCAGATCGTTGGGCCCACCGCCATCAGGACCATACACCGTAGCGCGAAAAACGTTTGGGGCATTGGTCAGCAATCGTTCCGCGATTAGGCCCGGGAATGTGTCCGTAAAGAGGCCGAATCCGCCACGAATGACCGTCTTGCTGCCAACGGAGGGCTGATACGCAAAGCTGAGACGCGGCATAAAGGCCACAACCTGATAGTCCTTGAAGGTCTGGTGGCGCCCTGCCGAGATGAGCTGGTTGTACGGGATGGTCGTGCTCGCAGCGCCCGTCGGAAGCGAGGTTGCATCGCTGTTCAGCACCGCAAAGCAGTTCGCGAGGCAGGTGGGATTGGAATTGCTCTCTATGCGCAGACCGGCTGTGATGGTGAAGTTCGGGATGAGCTTATACGCATCCTCCACATAGGCACCCTGATTGAATACGGCGATCGGTTCTTCCTGGCGCAGCGGAAAGTATTGGGAGTGTACAAAGCTCTCCAGGCCTGCACCGAACGCCTCCACGGAGCCTTCGTCCAGCGTGGCGACCGCACGGCTTTGCGGCAGGTCGGTCACGTTGTCCCGGCGGAAGTTGTATCCCCAGCGTAGGGTGTTGCGACCGCGATTCCAGCTCAGATCGTCGACGATCTGGTAACCGGCTACACGCCGGCCCTGCGGGAAGGCGTAATTTTCCCCACCGTAGTCGGTGTTCTGGAGATCACCATCGATAAACGCAAAGGTGAACGGGGCGACAGGAAGATAGTTGTTCGTGTTCTGAAAGGGTGCACTGTAATAATTGCCGGCAATCACTAGCTGATTGATCACGTTTGGCGAGAACGTATGCGTTTCGTTGATCTGACCTTCCCACGCAGGCTGAGGGCTAAGCGCGGAAAAACGGGGGTCGATCAGGTCGACGTATGTGGGCTGTGTTCCGTGGTCCTGCTTGTAGTGAACGTATATCGAGTCTTTACCGCTGATCCGGTAATCCACGCGGGCAGTCAACAGCCACTCGGAAAGGAATGCCGCAGACTTTGCATAGTACGACACCGCGCTCACATCATTGGGATCGGCGACAACGCCCGAGCTAGGACGAAATGGGCTTTTGTTGTAGACGCCGTATATGGCCGAAAGAAGAGGAACCTGGCTGGCGGGTGCCTGAGAGAACGGGCCAACTTGTGTGGAGTTGGGATTGTTCGCTGCGTCTGCGGCGGCTGCGGCGTTCAGCGTTGCGCAGTTGGTTCCGGTCAGCGAGCACTGCTGAAATGCGGGGCTGGGCGCGTAGACCTGGCCGGAAGTGGGTGTCGTAACTCGGAGACCTTCCGTATTGACATACCAGAAAAGCCGGTCATGAATAACAGGACCGCCGATGGATGCTGCCCATTGATTGGCATTTACGAACTGAGCCTGGTTCTTTTCGCCGTTGAACACCTGACTCTGCTTGTTGAAGTAGTCGTTTGCGTTTAGGGCGCGACCGCTCCAATAATACTGAGCGCGCCCGTGAACGCGGTTGCCGCCGCTTGTCGTGATCTCATTGACCTGCGCCCCGCCCAAGCCGCCGAACTGCGAACTGTATGCCGGAGAGACCACGGTTACGGTCTCGACTTCGTTGTTGCCGAGAGTCAAATTCGAGGCGCCTGTGTTGTTTAGGTTCAGAAACGGGTCGTTCTCGTAACCACCATCAAGGGTAAACAGGTTTGACAGGCCCGAGATGCCGAAGCTCGAAAAGTTGCCGTAGCCGCCCGCCGCAGTGCCGGTGTTCATAATAGAACCCGGCGCGGTTTGTGCGACGAACGTGAGGTCATTGCCCGGGTTCGGCAGCGCCTGTACCTGCTCTGCGGTGAAGGTCGTATTGATATCTGCGTTTTCGGTGTTGAGCGTGAGCGGCTCTGCCGTCACCTCGACGGTGGCGTTGCTCTGACCGACCGAAAGCTTCAGGTCATCCGTGGTGACGGAACCCGCAGACACTGCTACCTGATTGGCCGTGGTCGCAAATCCAGTTGCTGTCACGCTTACTTTGTAGGTTCCGGGAGGAAGCAGCGCGACACGGTAGCCGCCAGTACCGGAAGTCGTGACGGTCTTCGCCGCACCGGTGAGCGCGTTCGTTACGGTGACTTGCGCGCCCGGAACAGCGGCACCCGTTGGGTCTGTAAGCACGCCATTGATATCGCCGGCAGTAACCGACTGTGCAGATGCGAGCGGAACCAGCGCGGCGGAGACCGAAACCGCTGCCAGTGCAAGTCCTAGGAGATTCTTTTTCAAAATCGGTGTCCTCGAGGTGATGCGAATGAGCGATGGCAACACAGGGCGCAGGCGGCTGCCTCCGCACTCAGAAAGGGATTGCAAGGGACATTGCACGTGGGTTGCCAAAGCTTGCTGCGCCGATAGGTGCCGCTTTTTCAACAACCTGTTTCGCAGGCTTCTGTGGTGGAAGACAAATGTCTCCCGATTTTCATAGAAACTTCAAAAATTCATAATGGTTTTGCGCAAGTGAATCCCTCTGAAATGTGGCGTTCGGCAGTCTATGCTGGCCGGGTGCATGTGTCGATCTTTTCCGTGCGGGCGGGCCGCGGGCACTCGACGGAGCTGGACAGACTGACCGGAAGCTACCTGCGCCGCCTCGGCGGTGCGTGGCGGGCCGACGCCCGGGTGTTCCGGACCGAGTCCGCTCTGCTGGAACAATGGGCGCTGGACCGCCGGATCGGTGCGGCGGCGCTGTGGCTGCTGGATGGGCGCGGCAAGGCAATATCCTCCGAAAGCCTGGCAAAGGCGATGGGAGAGTTGCGCGAGGGTGGAACGCGCAGGCTGGTCGCGGCCGTGGGTCCGGCGGACGGCTGGTCCGCCGCCGCGCTCGGGGTGGTGCGGGGCAGCGACCGCCTGCTGTCGCTTGGACCCCTGACGCTGCCGCATGAGCTGGCGAGACTGGTGCTGGCTGAGCAGATCTACCGGGCAACGACGATCCTGGGCGGGCATCCGTACCACCTGGGGCACGAGTAGCTGCTGTACTGTTTGATCTCTGCCCGGCAATGGAGGAAATGTGAGCGAAACCGAAGCGGGCGGAAGCCGGCGGCAGGGGCTGATGCTGGTACACACCGGGCCGGGCAAGGGCAAAACCACCGCCGCGCTGGGCATTGCGATGCGAGCGGTGGGCAGCGGCATGCGCGTGCTGGTCTTGCAGTTCCTGAAGGGATCCTGGGATTACGGCGAGCTGCACGTGGCAGAAGGGTTTGGCGGCCGGTTCGAAATACGGCAGCTCGGCCGCGGCTTCGTGAAGGTGGGCGGCGCCGAAACCGACCCGGAGGACCTGCGCCTGGTCGCCGAAGGGTGGGCCGAGGCGCAGCGCGAGATCGACTCGGGTGCGTGGGACGTGATTGTGCTGGACGAAATTCTGTACGCGATCAGCTACGGCATGCTCGACGCGGAGGGGGTCGCCGCCGCCCTGCGCGATCGGCCGCCGCTGCTGCACGTGGTCCTGACCGGCCGCAATGCGCACCCCACGCTGTTGGAGCTGGCCGACACCGTGACCGAAATGCGCGAGGTGAAGCATGCGTACACGCGCGGCATCCTGGCGCAGCGCGGGATTGAGTTCTAGCCGGCGATCCGGACGATACGCTAGGCGTATGCATTTTGCCTGCCGCCTGTGTGCCGCCGCCGTTTGTTCCGTGATGCTCTGTGCCGCCGGAGCGAGCGCCGCCCCCGCGCCGAAGCGCACGAGCGTGAAGCAGCCGCCGGCAGAGCTGGCCCATTCCGTACACGCCGACATGGATTTTCTGGCCGCCGACGAGATGCACGGGCGCGGCTCGCTGACCCGTGACGAGCACCTGGCGGCACTGTACTGCGCGAGCGTCTTTGAGTCGCTCGGGCTCAAGCCAGCGGGCGACGATGACAGCTTTCTGCAGCAGGTTCCGGTGACGCTGAGCGACCGGGCGAAGCAGCGCATCACACGCTACGAGGACGTGCCGCGCACCAGCACCTGGAACGCTGTGGCGATGCTGCCGGGCAGCGATCCCGCGCTGAAGGGCGAGGTGGTCCTGTTAACGGCGCATCTGGACCACCTGGGCGTGGCGGCCCAGCCGGTGAACGGCGACGCGATCTACAACGGCGCGGACGATGACGCCAGCGGCACCACTGCGGTGCTGAACCTGGCGCGTGCACTTGCCGCAGGCCGCGCGCCGCGCCGGACCATCGTCTTTGCGCTCTTTGGTTCCGAGGAGTTGGGCGGCTATGGCGCACGCGGCTTTCTGGAACATCCGCCGGTGCCGCTGACCAGCATCGTTGCCAACCTGGAGTTTGAGATGATCGGCCGGCCTGACCCGGCAGTGCCTGCGGGAACGCTGTGGCTGACCGGGTACGAGCGCAGCAACCTGGGCCCGACGCTTGCGGCACACGGTGCCCACCTCCTCGGCGATCCGCATCCGGATCAGCACTTCTTCGAGCGCAGCGACAACATCCAGCTCGCGCGGCAGGGCACCATCGCGCAGACGGTCAGCAGCTTCGGCCTGCACAAGGATTACCACCAGGTTTCCGATGAGCTGAAGACCATCGACTTCGCGCACATGATCACGGCGATCCAAAGCATGGAAGCGCCGGTGCGGTGGCTGGCGAACACGGCGTGGAGGCCCGAATGGAAGCCCGGCGGCAAGCCGGAGCCGGTGACGCCTCGGCAGTAACGATTGAGCAGTCGCGTCGGCAGGTCAGGCGCGGCAGGCTTACACGATCAGTCGCGGAACGCGGTCGCTGATGCCGCAGAGAATTTCGTACACGTTCGTGCCGGCGAGGCGGGCATGTTCCGCGGCGGAGATGCTGAGCGCGCCGTCGCGGCCGAGCAGCGTCACAGCGTCGCCGACTGCGGCCTCGGGTACGGCGCTCACGTCGACCACGGAAAGGTCCATCGACACGCGGCCCACGATGGGCGCGCGCCGCCCGTGAATGAGCACGGTGGAACCCTCCACTGCATTCGTCGACGAGAGCGCGCGGCGGAAGCCGTCCGCGTAGCCCACGGGCAGCAGCGCCACGCGCATGGGCCGCGCGGCGACGTAGGTCGCGTTGTAGCCAACCGTCTCCCCGCGAGCGAGCGTGCGCAGGCTCACGATGCGCGTCTTCCAGACAAGCGCGGGTTCCATGCCGGGCAGGTGTGACGCCGGCTCCGCCGCGCCCCTTTCGGGAAAACCGTGCAGGGGCAGAGTGTAGCCGTACAGCGCCAGGCCGGCACGCGTCATCAACTGCGGTGCCGACCCGCTCGTGCTCCCCAAAGATGCTTGCAAGCCCGGCAGCCACGCCGCCGTCGCGGCGCTGTCCACGCCAGAGGTGTTGCCGGCGTGCAGCAGATCGGGCCGGAAGCCCGCGGCGTGGGTCTGCTCGACCGCCACTTCGAAGCGCTGCTGTTGCTCGCGATTCTGCGGATCGTCTACCACCTCAGCCGACGCGAAGTGCGTCAGCAGAGCCTCAAGCCGAAGGTGCGGCGACGCACGCAGTGCCGAGAGCAAGGCCGCCAGAGCAGCGCCGGGCGCGACGCCCTGGCGCGCCATGCCGGTGTCGATCTCCACGTGCACCGCGAAGACGCCGTGCGGCCAATGCCGATGCATCGCCTCCTGCTCCAGCAGCGCGAGCTGGTACGGCTCCCACACAACCGGCGTAAGCGCGTGGTCGAAGCAGAACGCGGCCTCATGCTGCCACACACCACACATGATCAGGATTCGCGCGGCATCCTTGACACCGGCTGCGCGAAGGGCCGCGCGCACCGTCACGCCCTCTTCTGCGGCGGTCACGCCGAACCACCGCGCACCGGCGCGGGCCAGCACGGGCGCGCACTCCGCGGCACCATGCCCATACGCGTTGGCCTTGACCACGGCGAGCACGTCCACATCCGGCCCGGCCGCGGCGCAAAGGCGGCGGTAATTCGCACACAGGGCGGCGGAGGAAACCTCGGCCCAAACCGGGCGCGTGTGCTGGACCGCAACAGGACGCATTACCTTCCATGCTACCGGCTTCACAATTTATGAACGCGTTCAAATTTATAGCAACCCGAACCGGCCCGCGTCCGTCTAATATTTTGAACGTGTTCAAGACGCTGCGAAACGAACCCGCAGTGAGCAACCGGCAGGGTGAAACAGGAGCAGAGCCATGTGCGTTCCAGTCTGTTACTTCAGCTATCTCGTGATCAGCATCGCGGTGACCGTGTGGGTGGCGCGCACCCTGCATCGCAGTGGCCGCGTCTTCCTGGTGGACGCCTTCCATGGCGATGATGCGCTCGCCGACAGCGTGAACAGCCTGCAGCAGTCGACTGTGGAGCCGGTGCGGTCATGACCCGCGCGACGCGTGCCGCAGTAGAACAAGTTGTGCCGGCCCCGGCGCGCAAGTCCGATGAGACGCGCCGGCGCATCCTTAACGCCGCGCTCGAGATCTTTCGCGAACGCGGCCTGGAAGCCGCGACCATGCGCGAGGTGGCTACCGCGGCAGGTGTTGCGGTCGGCGCAGCGTACTACTACTTCCCCGCCAAGGACGCGATCGTGCTCGCCTTCTATGAGGAAGCGCAGCACGTGATGCGGCCCGCGCTGGAAGCGGTCCTGGCACGCAAGGCATCGCTGGAAGCCACGCTGCGCGGCATCATCCAAACCAAGCTCAACACCTTTGCGGACAACCGGCAGCTCATGAGCGCGCTGGCCTCGCACGTGGACCCAAAGAAGCCGCTGTCGCCCTTCAGCGCAGAGACGGCGCACATCCGCGAATCGGATCTCCACTTCTTTCAGCAGGCTGTTATGCAGACAAAGCTGAAGCTGCCGAAAAACATTGCGCCGTACGTGCCACGGCTGTTGTGGCTGTACCAGATGGGCGTGCTTCTGTTTTGGGTGTACGACGAATCGCCGGAGCAGCATCGCACGGCGGTGCTGCTGGACCGCACGCTAAAGATGTTAACCGTGGGGCTGCGGCTGGCGGCGTTGCCGCTGTTGCGGCCGCTGCACCGGCTGGCCGGCGATCTGCTGGAGGTGGTCTATGGCGACTAGCGCAACGGTGCTGGAACCATCGCAGCCGGCCGCAAAGCCACGCCGCATCGTTCTGCCTGGTGGCAGTGGCAACATCGGCGATCTGCTGGCGAAGCACTTTCACGCGCAGGGCGACGCAGTCATCGTGCTGAGCCGTCATCCGCGCCCAGCACCCTGGACCGTGTTGCCGTGGGACGCGCAGACCGAAGGCGCCTGGGTCGACACGCTGGAAGGCGCCGACGCCGTCATTGGCCTTAGCGGGCGTTCCGTCAACACGCGTTCTACCCCGAAACACCGGCAGGAGATCTACGATTCGCGCATCGGTCCCACGAAGCTGTTGAGCCGGGTCATCCGCGGTCTGCGAAACCCGCCCGCGGTGTGGCTCAACGCGAGCACCGCAACCATCTACAAGCACGCGCTCGACGAGCCGCAGGAAGAGTCGGACCACGAGATCGGCGGCCATGAGCCGGACGCTCCAAAGTCCTGGGAGTTCAGCGTAAAGGTCGGCCTGGATTGGGAAGAGGCGCTCTTTGCGCATCCCCTGCCGCACACGCGGACCGTCGCGATGCGCACATCGCTGGTCATGAGCGCACAGCCGGGCAGCGTCTTCGCCGTGCTGTCAAAGCTGGTGCGGTACGGCCTGGGTGGCACACAGGGCAAGGGCAACCAGCATGTGAGCTGGATGCACGAGGCCGACTATGTGCGTGCCGTGGAGTGGATGCTGCGCGATGCCCGCTGGAACGACGCCGTCAACCTGTCTGCACCGGATGCCCCGGTCAATCGCGATTTCATGCGCACGCTGCGAGAGGCATGGGGCGTGCGCTTCGGTCCGCCCGCACCCGAATGGGCCATCAAGCTCGGCACATACCTGATGCGCACCGAATCGGAGTTGGTGCTGAAAAGCCGCTGGGTCTACCCGGGCCGCCTGGAGCACGAGGGCTTTCCGTTCCAATTTCCCGACTGGCAGAGCGCGGCCCACGATCTGGTCCGCCAAATGCGCCAGGGAGACGCACAGCATGGGAAGGTGGGGAGGTAAGGAATGGCACTGAGCGATCCCAATTTGCACAACAATGCCGGGCACGAATCACCGCAGGAGTCCGCGATCAGCGAAGAAGCCACGGCAGCCGAACACGCTGGTGGCACATGGTACCATCCGGCCGTATCTGCCCCGGAACCCGGCCCGGCACTTTACACGCTGAACGACGAACCACGCATGTGGGGATTGCGGCGTTCGCAATGGGCGGTCATCACCATCATCGTCGTATTCACCGTGGGAGCGATGATCTACCGCGGCCTGTTCGCGCATAACCTGCAGCACACCTCGCTGATGTTTATGGGACTGCCGGCTGTGTGCGCGTTGCTGCTGGCTTGTGCTCCAGCTGCCAAATCTGCAACGGGCGCGGTAGTCAAAGGCATCACGCTGGTGCTGCTGGTGCTGGCGCCTCTGCTGGGTGAGGGCTGGTTTTGCATCCTGATCGCATCGCCCCTGTTTTACCTGGTCGGCGTGATCGTCGGCCTCATCATGGATTCATCGCGACGGCGCGACAAAACGGCCATGGGTTGCGTCGCTCTGCTGGCGCTGGTGCCCGCCTGCCTGGAGGGCGTGTCGCCGCGCTGGACAGTCACGCGCGCGGCAACCGTTGAGGTTCGCCGCGTGGTCCATGCGCCTGCTGCAGATGTTGCCGCGGCGCTGGCGGGCGGCATGGACGTACGCGTGCCGAGGCCGCTGTTGCTGCGGTTCGGCTTTCCGGCACCACTGCGGTCGTGGGGAAACGGTCTTGGGGTTGGCGCGGAGCATGGTGTGCACTTCGCCGGCGCGGAGGGCGCTCCGGCGGGCGACCTCCATCTGCGTGTTGTCGAATCCCTGCCCGGCTACGTGCGTTTGGAAGCCGTACAGGACGGCAGCAAGCTGCTGCAGTGGACGCGCTGGCGCACCAGCGAAGTGAGCTGGATCGCGCTCGATGCGACCCACACAGCCGTGGTGTCGCGCATCACGTATGACCGGCAGTTGGACCCTGCCTGGTACTTCGGCCCGCTGGAGCGCGCGGCGGTGCGCGGCGCGGCGGGATACCTCCTCGACAGCAACGCCACACCGGTGGGCGCGCGATGATCGCCGGCGGTGCGGTACAGCCCGGCGCAACCATATTGGAGCGCGCCGGCGCCCTGTACGCGCCCATACTCGCCTGCCTGGTGGGGGCGGTGTTGCGGCGGCGAGCTCCGTTCCGGTTCACGGCGGTGTTGCTGGCCGTGTTGTGGGTCCTGCCTGCGCTGCTCGCGTTGCAGGCGCTGAACCTGCGGTTCGCATGGTGGAGTTTCCCGGCAGGCTCGCCGCTGCTTGTGCGCGGCATGCCTTTGGAACTGCTTTTGGGATGGGCGATTCTGTGGGGTGTTCTGCCCACGATCGCACTGGGAGCGGGCGTGGTGCGCAGACTTCTGCTGCTCTTAACCCTGGATGCGTGCATCATGCCCATGTGCCGCGCCGTGGTCACACTGCACCGCGCATGGTGGATCGGCGAGGCCGTTGCCGCACTGCTGGTGCTGCTGCCCGCGTTGGTGATAGCGGACTGGACGGAGCGACGCATCCATGTTCGCGGCCGGGCCGCGCTGCAGGTGCTCACCGCCGGCCTTCTATTCTTTTATGGTTTACCAGAAGTACTGTTCGCGTTGCGGCCGGCAGCGGGGTGGTCGCCACTGTTCCATCTGCGTCACGGACCTTTGCCCTGGCTGCTGGATGCGATGTTTCTGCTGGCGGTACCGGGCATCAGCGCGGCGCAGGAGTTTGCAGACCGCGGCGGCGGCACGCCGCTGCCGCTGGACCCGCCACAACGCCTGGTGACCAGCGGCATCTACCGGTATTGCGCAAATCCCATGCAGCTCTTCTGCACCGTCACCCTGCTGCTGTGGAGCGCTCTGTTGCGCTCACCCCTGTTTGCGTGGACGGCAGTGCTCGCTGTCGCATACTCGGCGGGCCTGGCGCTCTGGGATGAGCAGACCGACCTTCGCGCGCGGTTCGGGACACCGTGGCTCGCCTATCGCCGCGCCGTGCCGGCCTGGCGAATGCGGTGGCGTCCCTTCCATGCCGGCCCGTCCGCGACCGTGTTTATCGCTGGGACCTGCGATACGTGCAGCCTGGTCGGTCGTTGGATCGAATGCCGCAAGCCGCTTGGATTGGAGGTCCGCGATGCCGAGTCGCTGCACGACGGCAGCGTGCGCCGCATGCGCTACGATCCGGGCGATGGCACACCACCGGAACACGGCATCCGCGCTTTTGCACGCGTTCTGGAACACCTGCACCTCGGCTATGCCTGCCTGGGATTGCTGCTGCGCCTTCCACTTGTGTGGCAGTTCGTCCAGATCACGTTGGACGCCAGCGGCTTAGGATCCCGTTCGCTGCGCACCCCTACACAGGCCCGCGGGGACGAGGTCTGCGGCTAGCTTGCATCCAAAACGGGGGCGGAGCGATTGCTTGCCCTCTGCTTTACGACGGTGCCTGGCTGGCGTCGGCTTCGTCGACCGGCGGCCGCGGAAACCCGCCGCCAAAGCGCCACACCAGCGCAAGCACCACCGCACCCAGCACCAGACTCAGCAGTGCATCCGTCAGCAGTTCGCCGCGCGCGCCGGCCCAGTGACCGTGCAGGTTGGAGCCGCTACCGTCCAGCGCCACCGCACCCGCAATCGCCGCGTTGCATGCCGCGATGCAGATGGCGTACTGCGTCGCCGATAGAGGATTGTCGCGGCCCACAATCTGGAAGACGAGCGCACTGGTCGCGGTGTAGTTGATGCCGGCCAGCACGTTGTAAAAGCACACACCGGCCAGGAAGACCGTGGCCGGCGCAATTCCTCGATTCAGCAGAGCGATCATGGCGAGCGAGCCCAGGCCGGCGACCATGGCCGGCGCGATGAAGAGCAGCCGCCGGTCGTAACGATTGCTCAACGGGCCGCCCAGCGCCGACCCAACGATGCATGCAATCGCCAGCACCACACCGCTGATGAACGCAGTGCGCTCGTCGCTGACGCCGAAATCGCGCCCGATGCCGCCAAACAGGTTCTGCATCGCAAACGTTGCCGACGGCACGATGAAGACCAGCAGCGCAAACCAATAGCTGCGCTGCCGCGCGGAAAGCAGCAGGTTGCGGCCGAGCTCGCGCATGGCCTCGCCGGCGCGCTTGGGCACACGATGCTCCCGCGCGGTGAAGAGCAGCGGCGAAGCAGACAGCAGAATCGGCAGCGGGATCAGCAGCGCGGCAGTGTGCAGCGACACGTGCCGGATCTCCCACACGGAAAGATAGCCGCACAGCCCCGTCAGGCCAAGATAGGCAATGTTGAGCCATGCGCTGGCGGCGCTCTGCCGCGCCGGCTCCACCAGGTTGGGCACCATGCCGCCAATGGTGCTGGAATACATCTGCGTACACAGGTAGCCCAGCAGCAACGTTAGGATCAGCAGGTTTGCGCCGCCGCCGTAGCCGCCGCCCGCGCTGGCCGCCGGCGTAAGCAGAACGCCCGTTCCCAGGCAAACCGCGCCGCCCACCGCAAGCAGCATGGCCCAGGCGCGGCGGCTCATGCCGCAATCAACCAGCGGCGTAAACAGGAAGCTCAGGTAACTGGGCGTCAGGATTAGCGCCGTGATGGCCGCCTCGCGCGCGTTGCTGACCCCGCGGCCCGTGAGCAACGTGGCCAGCGACACCGCGACAAAGCCGTTCATGGAGCCGGAAGCCGAGTACAGGATGCCAATCAGCCAGGTGGGAAAGCGGCGTTGCGGCGGCTCCAGCGCAGCGGGAAGCGTGGGGTGGGTGGACACTGCGGCTATCCTACGACGCTTTGCCCGGACCGCCACGGGCCCCTAAAAATGCAGCCGCGTGGTGATCTGGAAGACGTGGTTCACGTTGTGCGTGTGGGTCACGGCGACCTGGTAGCCCGCACCGAGCGAGATGCCGCGGCGGCGATCCTTCTCGTGCCGCGTGTAGGGCAGTCTGCCAACGATGACGCTGGGGCCCATAAGGAACTGCACCTGTCCATCGCGCCGGCCGCCGATCCAATGGGTGGTGGTCGTCTCGATCGCCGGCCATACGTACTTGGTCGCGTGAAACTGTGAGGCAGTGTGCGCGGTAAAGACGTGGCCGTTGCGGCCTGCATTGTGCACGGGCAAGGTGGCGAGCACGGCGGCGCTCTGGTCGAAGCGACCCCAGCCTTTGCCGCCCATCAACTGTGGAATCACTGCGGCATCGGCAGAGTTGTTGCTGTCGTTACCGGTGGGGACGGCAGCGCCGAGCTGCGCGCTCAAGATGTAATTGCCCTTCTTTTCCGGCGCGCCCAGCAGGCGGTACTTGACGGCGCAGTTGAAGTCGCCGAAGCCGTCCGGCTCCTCGTCGACGCGGCGCAGGTGCGACGGAATGGCGAAGGTGAACTCCGTGCGTGGCAGCGGGACGAATTGCAGGCCTTTGCCCACGCCGATGTTCCACAGGTGTGTGCTGCCGCTTTCCTGGTGCGCAAAGTCTTCGCGAAGAACCTGAACCAGTTGCGGTGTGCTGACAAACACAGGGCCAGGCCAGCGAGGCTGCTGCGCGGTGTAGTGCGTGCTGCGCGCCTGGAACTTCTTCATCCAGTCAGGCTGTGCGTCTGCATTGCAGGGCACAAAGATGAGACTTGCTGCGGCAGCGGAAGCCCAGCAGATTGCACGTTCGAAAAGCATCACTCTCAGAGAGACGCCGCCGTGGAGTGGATCGAAAGCAAAGGCCCGCCATTTCTGGCGGGCCTTTGTGCGACTCCATTCCGGTTACTGACCGGTCACGACGCCGTGCGAAGCCTTCTCTTCCTTCTTCTTTTCGTTGTTGGCGCGGGCACCCATGGACTGCTTGACGTAATCGTCGGCCTTGGCCAGATCGCTCTTGACCGCGGCAGCATCGCCGCAATCGGTATCGGCCTTGCGGCGGTACATCAGGTTCAGGTACTGCAGCGCGTCATCGTAGTCGGTGCGCAGCTGCACTGCCTGATTCAGGTGATCGATTCCCTCATTGACCAGCGGCGTGTTGGCCGCCTTGATCTTGGCGCAGGTGTCTTTCGACATCTTCACGTTGCCTTGACCGTCGTCCTTGAGGCCGTTCTCACCCAGCAGCTTGACCGCGTTGTTGTATGCCTCAACGAAGTTCACGGCGCCGATGGTGTAATGCGCCTCGGGGTCCTTCGGATCGACCTGGATGACCTGCATCTCATACTGCTTGGCCTGGACCGGCTGCTTAATGTTCCGGTAAATGGAAGCAAGCTGCTGCAGCGAGGTCTTGTCGCCTGGGTGGTCGATCAGATACTGCTTAAAGATGGCGATGGCGTTGTTTGCCGTCTTCATGTTGGCGTCGTCGGTCGAGTTCGGAATGACCAAGTAGGAGTACGCCGTGCCCAGATACAGGTCGGCCATGGGCAGCTTCGGATCAAGACGCTTCGCCTCTTGAAAGAAGCCGATCGCCTGCTCATATTGCGCGTTCTTAAACGACTGCACACCTTTGTTAATGTCGTCGCGAGCCTTCAGCTGATTGCAACCTGAAAGCAGGCTCATAGAGAGAGCGAGAGCAGCCGCGGCTGGAACACGTCCGTTGAATGTCATCGAGCCAAATGTCTCCTTCAATTGCCGCATGCAGATTCCGTTCGTCCTGGCGAGGTAATGGGAGGCGCAAAGTGGGGCCGCGCTCTTGTGGAAGTGATTGTATCTGTTGATTTGCATTTGTGACCAGACTTCAAATGCGGCTCAAGAGAATCGAAGTGATACAGCAGCCTGTTTCATACAGGTTGCCAACGGCAACGGACAACTCCGGTATAGCACGAACGCGCCGCCATCGTGTGAAGCGATTGGAGGCGCGTCGGTGGCTTGTAAGATGGTGCGGCCGCACGATGGGGTATCTGGTCCCATTGACGGCTGTGGACGCAATGCCAGCTTAATCAGCGAGTGTCGCTGGCGTGAGTATGCCGATCTCTTCCACACCGGCGGCGTGTGCCACGTTCAGCACCGATGCAATCGCCGCGTAATCCAGACCCGCCGCACCGCGCACGAACAGTGCCTGCTGGCCACTTCGCTGCATAACGTGCTTCAGCGCTGGCCCCAGTTCTACAAAGTTGATCGCCTGGCCGTTCAGCGCATAAGCCTGCGACCCCGGAGTGCCAACAACCGAGATCACCAATGTGCGAGGGTTTGGCTCAGCGCTCTGCGCCTGCGGTGGTTTCGGCGCAAGTGCATCCAGGCCGCGCTGCGCTGTCGGTTGTATCACCATGAAGATGATCAGTAGGACCAGCAATACGTCGATCAGTGGAGTCACATTGATGGCAGACCGCGCACCGCGGCTGCCCGTCTCTGACATAGCCATACCATCTCCAAATGCGCACCAAGAGCGTGCGCGGCAGGGTGCCGGGTGCAGCGAGAGTGCGGAGGGGAAATGTAGTGGAACGCATGCAGCGGTCGAATTCTGCGTTTGCGAGAAGCAGCTTACGACCACCCACGGTCCAGTGTTGCAGGTAAGACACCGGATGGATGGCGTTTGTGCCGCCGGCGTTTACGCATGACGATGCCCGTTGGCATCCTGGTCCATGTCAAAGAAGCAGTGCCTTGCGCTGGAGCTCAGCAACCTGCGTCGAATCTTCTCGCTCTTGTGCTCGATGAGTGCTTTGTAAACGCAAAAAGGACGGTGTCACCACCGTCCTGCTTGCGTTCTACTACGACTGCGATCGGAACTACTGTCCAGACTCGACCCGCGGCGTGATAATGCCGATGTTGTCGACGCCCGCCGCGTGGCCGTCGTCGATGACCGGAGTGACCGCGGCGAAGTCGAGCGATGGCTCGCCCTTCACGAACATCACCTTGTCCTGGCGAGCTTCAAAGATCGTCCGCAGTTTCTCAGTCAGATCCGTCAGGTTGATCGGCGAATCTTCGTTGATCTGGTAGGTGGGTGTGCCCTTGCCGTTGGCCTTTACCTGCACCACAATCGTGCGGTTATCCACGTCGGCGGTTTTATCCTTCGGCGGCTGCGGGACCAGCGTGTCCAGTCCGCGCACCACGTTGGGCTGGATAACCATGAAGATGATCAGCAGCACCAGCAGAACGTCAATCAGCGGCGTGACGTTGATGTCGGAGCGTGCTCCTTTGCCGCCGCCTCCTCCCATGCCCATGGTCGTATCTCCCTCGCCGCCGGAGCGGCCCGTTTCACCGCCGTGGGCGGCCTTGCTTTCGCTGCCAGCGGCTTGCCGCCGTACGACAGCTTCGAATGCTTTCTCCCGGGGACCGGCCGGCCGGTTTGCCGGGCAGCGGTCCTCTGAGAGCCTGATTACATCAGCGGTTTGTCGGTCAGCATGCCGAGCTGGCTAACGCCGGCCGCGCGAACACCGTCGATGGCGGTCATCACCGAGCCGTAGTTGGCGCGCTGATCTCCGCGGAAATACACCCGCTTGTCGGTCTTGTTTTCCAGGCGCGCCGAGATCTTCTCACCGAGCGAGTCGGGGTTCACCTGGTCGCCGCCAAGGTAGGTCTTGCCGTCACGGGTCACCGCGACCACAACCGAATCTTCCTTGTTGGCGTCTTCCATGACCACCGCGGCAGTTGCCTGCGGCAGCTCCACGTTGACCTTGTTGTTGAGCATGGGCGTGACGACCATGAAGATGATGAGGAGTACCAGCATCACGTCCACCATCGGTGTGACGTTGATGTCGGAGTTTACCGATTTGCCCTCATCACGAGTTGCGATTGCCATGTGGTTGGCTCCGTCATTCTGTTCTGCGTTGCGGGACTGGCCGCCCGGGACAACGTGTCCCGGGCCCTTCTGCCAACTCTCGCAGACATGCCCGCTTCAAGCGGGCCGGTCTGTTAGCGCTGCGACTGCTTGATGAAGTAGTCCACCAGCTCGGAAGAGCTGTTGTCCATCTCCACGTCGAACGCTTCCACCTTGTTGGTGAAGTAGTTGAAGGTCATTACGGCGGGGATGGCGACCAGCAGGCCCAGCGCCGTCGTAACCAGGGCTTCCGAGATACCGCCGGCGACTGCACCGATACCGGCCGTCTTCTGCGTGGCGATTTCCTGGAAAGCGTGAAGAATGCCGACAACGGTGCCGAGCAGGCCGATGAACGGTGCCGTGGAACCGATGGTGGCCAGCGAACCCAGACCGCGCTTCAGCTTGGCGTGAACGATCGCTTCCGAGCGCTCCAGAGCGCGCTTGGACGATTCGATCTGCTCGTCGGTGATGGTGCCGCCCGAACCGTAGGAGCGGAACTCCTGCAGACCGGCGGTGACGACCTCGGCAAGGTGCGACTTCTTGGAACGGTCGGCGATCTTGATGCCCTCGTCCAGACGGCCGTCCTTCAGAGCGCCAGCGACCTTGGGGGCAAATTCACGTGACTGCGAGCGGGCCGCCGCGAAGTACAGGGCACGGTCGATCATCACAGCCAGCGACCAGATCGACATGATGAACAGGATGCCGACGATCACATCGTCAATCCAGCCCATGTGCTTCAACATGTCCAGGATCGAAAAGCCGCCGCCGCCGGAGCTGGCCGGGGCCGCAGCGGCGTCCTGAAACATCAGGCCGAGCGTGGCGGGAACGTGTGCAAGGTGTGCTGCTGCGTGAGCGAGAATCACGAGATTCAGTCCTCCAGGGTTGAAACTGCGTTGGGCAGAGGCACAAGCCTGCGTGGCCGGCCCAAAAACTTGGCGAAGCTGCTCCCGCCGTGCTGCCCGGCCGCAACTGCGGCACGAACTGTTGGACGGGCGAGTACCGGCCCCGTTTCCACAGAGGCCGGGACCGGAAAACGTTAGCCGCCGAAGGTGAAGTTGACCGTAACCGTGGTGTCCACCTCGGTCGGATCACCATTCAGAAGGTAAGGCTTGTAACGCCACTGGCGAACGGCGTCCAGGGCAGAAGCCCGCAGCATCTCAGGCCCGGAGACAACCTGCAACGACTGAATCGTGCCCGTCTTCGAGATGATTGCGTGCAACACGACAGAACCGGAGACGTGCGCGGCCTTGGCGATGGCGGGGTAGGTCGGCGTGGTTTTGGTGATGATCGAACCGGCGGCAACACCGCTGGAGATCTTAACCGGACCGGTCGGCTTCGGAGCCGGCGCGGGCTTAGCCACGACCACAGGGTTCGTGTTCAGGCCGAGCGACCCAATCACGCCACCTGCTGCACCCGTGCCACTACCCATACCAGCGCCGGCAACACCGGTCGAGACTGGCGGCGGCGGGGGCGGCTCCTTGGTCATGTCGATCTTCTTCGGCACCTTGGTTGGCGCCGTCATCGGATCCAGCGCGGCCACGACCTTGGTTACCTTGACCACCTGAGCGGGCGGCGGAGGCGGTGGGGGCGGGGGTGGCGGAGGCGGCGCGGTCAGCATCGCCGTCATGGCTGTTTTGGGCAGCGCTTCCGGATACAGTAGCGGGATCAGGACCAGCACCGTCAGAATCAGCAGGTTGAAGGCAGCCGTGCCAATCATCCAGTACTTGGACTTGGTCTTCAGCCTGCCCGACGATTCGACCATGGAATCTTCAAACATATGCAACCTCAGTTCGCGAGAGGTAAAGCTGCGACGGTAGACACCACGTCTGTCTCGATTGTTCCCGGCGCTTCAAAGAAATTTTGCAGAGGCCCCAACATCTCGACGGTGCGCAGTGCGGACACAAGCGCCAGCGAGAAGGCGATACTAACCGCTTCTTCTGACAACTGGCAACTTCGAGTTGCCGCTGAGCGAAGACAGGGCATACAAGCCGGCCATCACAACTCCCCGCTCCAAGAAGAAAAGCCGTTCCGGTCGCAGTTCCCAGAAGGCCATCACGCACAAGCGTTCAGCGATACCGCTGTGCGCGTAAGATTTCGTTCACCCATGCAATCCCTTCTGACGCGCCGCTCCTTCCTGAAATCCGCATCGCTCGCAGCGGGCGCGCTTGGACCGTTGAACCGTCTCCGCGCGGAGCCGCAATCCGCGACCGCCCCGCGGCTGCGAAGACTGGATTACACCGCCGTCACACTGCTGCCCGGCCCCATGCAGCAGCAATTCGAGTATCACCAGCAGCTTCTGCTCGGCCTGGATAACGACGCCATGCTCAAG
Organism: Terriglobus sp.; assembly: GCF_965201105.1. Lineage (GTDB taxonomy): Bacteria > Acidobacteriota > Terriglobia > Terriglobales > Acidobacteriaceae > Terriglobus. The sequence continues at coordinate 3,855,429 of NZ_OZ241741.1, read as the reverse complement.
CCGTTCCGCGAGCGCACCGGGCTCGCCGCGCCCGGCGAAGACCTGGGCGGATGGTATTCCAACTCGCCCTTCTTTGACCCGCACGGCGCATTTGAAGGCTTCGTGCCCGGCCACTCGCTGGGCCAGTGGATCTCTGCCCTGTCGCGCGGTGCGGCCATCACGGGCAACGCCGCGCAACGGCAAAAGGTGGACCTGCTGCTGACCGGCCTGGCACCCACGCTGACCAGCCGCTTCTACGACGGCTACACGCTTCCCGGCTACACCTTCGACAAGGTGCTGTGCGGTTTGGTCGATGCGCTTGCGTATGGGCAGTCGAAGCAAGCGGCAGCCATGCTGCCCGTGGCGCTCGCGGCGGCGCTGCCCCACCTGCCGGAAAAGGCGCTGTCGCGGCCGGAGCAGCACGTCCGCCCGCACCGCAACGACGCGGAAACGTGGGACGAAACGTATACGCTGCCGGAAAACCTGTTCCTCGCCTTTCAGCGCACCGGCCGCCCCGAGTTCCGCGATGCGGCGGTCCGCTTTCTGGAAGACGATCTTTACTTCAATCCGCTGGCCGAGAACATCAACGTCTTGCCGGGCGAACACGCTTACTCGCACGTCAATGCCTTCTCGTCGGCCATGCAGGCGTACCTGACCCTGGGCAGCCAGAAACACCTGCACGCCGCGACCAACGGCTTCCGCATGCTCCAGGAGCAGAGCTTCGCGACCGGCGGATGGGGACCGGGCGAGACGCTGCTGCGCCCAGGCACCGACGACCTCGCGCGCTCCCTGTTCACGCAGTCGGCATCGTTTGAAACACCGTGCGGCGCATACGGCCACTTCAAGATCGCGCGCTATCTGCTGACCGTTACCGGCGACCCGCGCTTCGGCGACAGCATTGAACGCGTGCTCTACAACACGGTGCTTGGCGCGAAGCCGCTGCTGCCGGACGGCACCTCCTTTTACTACTCGGACTACTCCATGTCGGGGCACAAGAATTACGCTCGCGACAAGTGGCCGTGCTGCAGCGGCACGCTGCCGCAGATTGCGGCGGACTACGGCATTTCGTCGTACTTCGCGGGTGTTGCGGGGACAGGGGGCGGGCCTGCGCAAGCCGCCGGAATGTCGGTCAACTTGTATGTTCCATCACGCGTGACCTGGCAGCACGCGGGCTCGCCGGTCACGCTGACGCAACAGACGAGCTACCCGGCCGCGGTTGAAACCACGCTGCTGTTTGCGCTGGAACGCGACGCGGAGTTTCCGCTGGCGCTGCGCATTCCTGCGTGGGCCGGGCCAAAAACGCGCGTGCTGATCAACGGCAAGGCCGACATCGCCGCCGTGGAGCCCGGCACCTGGCACACCCTGCGCCGCACCTGGCGCAACGGCGACCGCGTGGAGATCGAGTTCGACATGCCGCTGCGCACGGAGGTGCTGACCGTTGCAGCTGTCCGCACGGCGTCCGCGCCACCGCAGCCCTCTGCACCGCTGGCACAGGAAGCGCCGTCGGCAACGACAGCCGCCGTCGCAGTGCCGGCCGGCAACACCAGGCTGGCGGCACTCCTGCGCGGCCCGGTTGTGTTCATGGCGTCGGGCATCTGGCCGGTTGAGGTGGAAGAAGCCGCACTGTTGCAGGCCGACGTGGCCACCGCCGGCGACCACGTAACCGTTCACCACAGCACGGGCGTCGCTACGCACAAGCCATACACGGCCATCGGCGAAGAGACGTACCGTACCTACCAGCCGCTGCGCCGAACCTGACGGTAGCACTGCGCGCCAGAGTCAATTTCCGCGCTGTCTTCTTCACGGCATTCAGGAACTCGCACAAGCTGTCCAGCAGCCGTCCGCATTGCGCCTGCGCCTATTCCTTCTTTCCCGGCGCACTCAGGCTCACGGCAGCACGCCGCTTCCACTCTGGCACGCTGCCCAGCAACGCAGCGACCAGTTGTCACCGCGTTGTTCCATTCCATCACGCTCGCGGTGTTAAATCTGCTCATTCAAGGCTTACCGGCCCCTTTCACTGGCCAGGTGATCCAGGCGAGCCTTGAGCGCGTCCAGCTTGCCGCCTGCTTCGCCCAGCTTGCCTTGTGCGGTGAGCCGTTGATACTCCGCAAGGTCTTGCGCGGCCTGCCGAATTTCTGCATCGCGCCCAGCGGCAGGAGTATCGATTGCACCGTGATTCGTAGAACTCTGCGTGCTCGGTGTGCCGATCACCGCAGGTGCGTTCTGTGGCTGCGATACCTGAGTGATCGACGATTCCGTTCCGTTGAACAAGCTGGACAGAGCGGCCTCAAACGTGGTGCCGTAGGCCAGCCGGTCCTGTAACGCGAGCACGACAAGCCGAAGTTCGGGCATAGGGCTGCGGTCCGCCTGCAGATAGATCGACTCTGCGTACAGCAGCGCCGACCCCGTAGGAATGACGAGTAAATTGCCCCGGTGCACATGCGAACCCTGCTGATTCCACAAGGTCAGCTGGCCGCTCAGCTGCGCGTTCTGGTCGATGCGCGCTTCGATCTGCGAAGGTCCGTCTACCAGCCTGGTTTTTGGGAAGTTATACGCAACCGCTTTGCCGTAGTTGGCACCGTCACTCCGGCCGGCGATCCAGCCGATCAGGTTGTTGCGATTGCTCGGCGTGAACGGGAGTATGTTCACGAACTCCATGCCAGACTCGCCCGGCAGGTTCATCAGAACGTAATTCGGCTGCATCTCCTGCGTGGAGCGCTGGCCCGTACTGTCCACCGCGGACTCGGTCGCAAGCGTCCACATATCTTCGCGATTGAAAAATGTGGAAGGATCGGTCATGTGGTACAGACCGTACGCATGAGCCTGCAGCCTTAGCAGTGTGTCGGTATACCGAAGATGCGCGCGCATGGTTGCAGGCATGGTGGAAGCGGGCCGAAATAACGCAGGAAACGCATTCCGATACGCGGTTAGGATGGGATCGGTATCGTCCATCGCATAAAAGGTGACCGTGCCGTCATACGCATCCACCGCGATCTTCACGCTGTTGCGCACGTAGTTCACGTCCGTTTCGCCCAGGCCATAGTGCCGTGCGTTGGGGTAGGTATCGGCAGCGGTGAAGCCGTCCAGTATCCAGCGGAGCCGGCCATCCTCGCCCACGGTCATGTATGGGTCAGGGTCAAGCGTAAGGAACGGCGCGATCGTAAGCACGCGCTCTTGAATGTTGCGCCGCATCAGCAATCGGGAATCCGGCGTGACGTCATTACTGAACGGCAGCTTGGCCAGGTCTCCGCGTTCCAGGGCAATGACCGCCCGGCGCAGCCAATTGCCAAGCACGATGCCCCCCGAGCCGCTATAGCTGTTCAAGCTGTTCGATTGGCCCTGCGGATAGTCAAACTCCTGCTGATGCGTCTTCACGTAAACATCGGTGTCGGTGATCTCGCCGAAGTAGATCTGGGGTCGATCAACATGCAGTGTGGGAACTGCGCTTTGCACGGGCATATTGCTGAGCAACAGTGCCGGCAAACCTTCCGCGGTAAAGCCGTTCACTGGATTCATGGTGACGCCATACCCGTGGGTGTAAATCAGCCGCTCGTTGATCCAGTTGCGGCTGCTTTCAGGCAGTTTGTCGACACTGAGTTCCCGTGTCGCCAGCATCACCTGTCGAAACTGTCCGTCGATCATGTACCGGTCGATATCGATGCCGGGAAAGTCGTAGTACGTCCGAATCTCCTGGATTTGCCGAAGCGTGTCCTGCAGTGCTTGCGCGTCCCACAAACGGATGTTCTGCAGCGTCGGCTGGTTCTTGGTTGCATCCGCATCGGCGACGGTAGATCCTGCGGCGAAAGGCCTGACGACAATGCCATCCAACTCGTAAGCGGCGCGGGTCGCCTCGATGTTGTTACGGATGTAGGGTTCTTCTTTCACCAGTTCATTCGGCTTCACAATGAACGTGTCCACCGCCGCATACGCGCCCTGGACGGCAACGTACAGCAGAACTCCCGGCAGGACGGCGATGGCGATCCATCGAGCGCCGGAACGGCGGGCCGCACTATATGCCGCAACCAATGCGCCTAGCAGCAGCACCGCCACAACCAGAAGCAGCCCCGGCAGCTTCACGTGCGCGTCACTATAGGTAACCCCGGAAAAGATCGTGTGCTCTTCCATCAGCAGGCTGAAGCGGTTGAGCCACGCGTTCAGCGACAATGCCGCCAACACGAATGCAACCGTGGCGTGGACACCGCGCCAGCGTCCGCGGCCGTCATCCATAAAGCGGAAATCCTGCATATCTGGGCGGCCGCTCACGGCTTGCAGCACGACCGCCATGCCGAGCGCCAACACCGCCATCACCAGCAACCAGTTTGCGAGCAATTGCCATACAGGCAGCGTCAGCAAGTAAAAGTTGACCGGGTGGCCGAAGACAGGATCTGAGGTGCCGGAACCTCCCTTGGAAGAAAGCCATAGTGCAAACGCCGGCCACTCCGCAGACATGGCGGAGCCGCTGATCCAAGCGATCAACAGTGACCCGGCCAGCACTGCCGGCTTTAGCCATCTGCCGATGTTGATCGTCAACGGTTGGCCGTTGACAAGCACCGAGCGTACAAGGCTTGTGCCGCGGCGTGTGTCTCGCACCAACAAAAAGGCTCCGAAGAGTAGAGCAAACGTCAACCCAAAAAAGACAGCGAACAAGCTCCATTGCAGCGCGAGCATCTTGCGGAAGATCGGCGTGTACCCGACGGAACTGAACCACAGCGCGTCCACGTAGAGCGTGAGCAAGCGTCCGCCTGACGCCAACAAGGCCGCAAGAACAGCAGCGACGATGAGCGCCTTTTTTGAGCGGGGAGATCTGCTCGGCAGATCGATAATCTGGGGCACAGCTGATACCTCAAGCAGAGCTTCTCGCGACTCCGATCGCCAGTATTCCAAGCATAGAGGTGCCAGGGTGTATCCGCAGATTCAATTTTGGGGCAGTTGGGAGGAAGCCGTGGACTTCAGACCACGGGTGACGCTGCTGTCTCAGCCTTTTCTTCTTCTCATGCGCTCGCCTTTGATCGAGCATCCTGAAAAACGGCATGCCCGGCTCTTTCGCAATTCCCGCAGCGGACCATGTTCTCTAGCGACGCCTGGAGCCGCCCAAGGCGCCGCCCAGTAACGAGCCGAGCACACCGCGCATGATTTGCCGACCCGCCGTGGAGGCCGCAGCCCGCGCGGCGCTCTTTGTGACCGTGTCCAGAATGGAGTCACTGCCGCGGCCTCCGCGCGGGCCGGTGGGCCCCCGCTGGGTCAGCACCTGCGTGATCTCATGGAACCAGCCGCCGCCCGTGCTGGACGCGGTGCTGCCGTCGGGCGCGGGAGTGCTCGGCGCCACGGTCGGCACCGGCGCATTTACGGGTGCAGCGCTGCCGGCAGTCGCCTTGCCCTGCAACCGTTCGTAGGCGCTCTCGCGATCCACGGCCTGTTCGTATACGCCAGCGACGACAGAGCGGGCCATCAGGTCCTTGCGTTCCTCGGGCGTGACCGGCCCGATGCGCGCGTGCGGCGGCACCACGAGGGCGCGCTCCACCATCTGCGGCGTCCCGTTCTCGTCCAGAAACGAAACAAGCGCCTCGCCCACAGCAAGCTGGCTGATCGCCTGCTCCGTGTCCAGCTTCGGGTTGGCCCGGAACGTCTGCGCCGCGACCCGCACCGCTTTCTGGTCCTGCGGCGTGAAGGCGCGCAAGGCGTGCTGCACGCGATTACCAAGCTGGCTCAGCACCACGGGCGGAACGTCGGCCGGGTTCTGCGTGACGAAGTAGATGCCCACACCCTTGGAACGGATAAGGCGAACGACCTGCTCAATCTTTTGCGAGAGCTGCGCCGGCAAATCATTAAAGAGCAGGTGCGCCTCGTCGAAGAAAAAGACCAGCTTGGGCTTGGGCAGATCGCCGGCTTCGGGCAGGTGTTCGTACAGCTCGCTCAGCAGCCACAGCAGAAACGTGGCGTACAGCTGCGGCGACTGCATCAGCTTGTCTGCCGCCAGGAGGTTAACGACGCCACGGCCGTTCACCGTTTGCAGCAGGTCGTCGATGTTCAGCGCCGGCTCGCCCAGGAATTTCGCACCGCCCTGCTGCTCCAGCGCCACCAGGCCACGCTGAATCGCACCAATGCTCGCGCTGGAGATGTTGCCGTACTCGGTCTGATACGTCTTTGCGTTCGCACCCACGGCGCTCAGCATCGCCTTCAGGTCTTTCAGGTCGAGCAGCAAGAGGCCCTGGTCGTCCGCGATTTTGAAGACAAGCGTCAGCACCGCAGCCTGTGTCTCGTTCAGGTTCAGAATGCGCGCAAACAGCAGCGGCCCGATCTCGCTGACCGTAGTGCGCAGCGGATGCCCTTCCTCGCCGAACACATCCCAGAACGTGACCGGACAGCCGCGAAAGCTGTACGAGCCCAGGCCCAGCGACTGGATGCGCGCATCGAGCTTGTCGGTCGCCGCGCCCGGCTCCGCGATGCCGCTCAGATCGCCCTTCACATCCGCCGCAAAGACCGGCACACCGATGCTGCTGAACGCCTCCGCCATCACCTCAAGCGTGACGGTCTTACCCGTGCCCGTCGCGCCTGCCACCAGGCCATGGCGGTTCGCCATGCCGGGCAGCAGGGTCAGTTGAAGGTCTCCGCTCTTCGCGATCAGCAATGGTTCTGGCATGTAGTCATCCCGCTTAGCAGCGTAGAGCATTTTCCTTCAGGTGGAGTGCTGATCTGAAAAGAAAGCAGGTCCTTCGTTTCGCTCAGGATGACACCTGCTTCACAGGCAAGCAACACTCTGGGGATAAGAGCTTCGAGTGCTGCATGGTGCAAAACGAAGGGCACGGCTCAGGCCGTGCCCTTTGTTCGAAGCGATACGTACTAAGCCGCGACGCGCTTTCCCGTTGCCAGCGCCGTGCGCTTACCCTTCGCGGCGCGCCAGTCCGTCCACGCCACCAGCATGGGCGCGGCGACCGCGATGGACGAGTACGTGCCGATCAGAATGCCGATGACCAGCGCCAGCGAGAAGCCGTGCAGGACCTCGCCACCGAAAACGAACAGCGACAGGACCGTCAGGAATGTAAGCCCCGAAGTCAGGATCGTTCGGCTCAGCGTCTGGTTGATGCTCCGGTTTACCACCTCGCTCAGCGTGGCGCGGCGCATCTGCTGCAAATTTTCGCGAATGCGGTCGAAGACCACGATGGTGTCGTTCATCGAGTAGCCAACCAGCGTCAAAATCGCGGCCACCACCGTCAGCGTGATTTCGGTATTCAGCAGCGAAAAAAAGCCAATGGTGATCAGCGTGTCGTGGAAGACCGCGATCACGGCGGCCGCGCCGTAGATGAACTCAAACCGGAACCACAGGTACACAAGCATGCCCATCAGCGACCATAGAATGGCCCAGCCCGCCTGCCGCGTCAGCTGCGCGCCGGCGGTGGGACCGACGATGTCAGTCTGCTGCACGGTGAAGCCAGACTCGTGATAATTGTTTGCCAGCGCGGTCTTGATCTGTTCGCGCGCCGCATCGTGATTCGCATCGCTCGTCTCCGGAACGGAGATCACGACCTGATTTGCCGCGTCGCCGGTCGCCCCCGCGTTGCTGATGCGCTGAATGCGCGCATTGCGGATGCCACCCTGATCGATCGCCTGGCGAATGTGATCTTCATTCGGCTGCTGCGGAAAGCTGACGTACACCAGCGTGCCGCCTTTGAAGTCAACGCCGAGCGGAACGTGATGCCAGAACAGCATCGAGAAAATGCCGGCGATGGAGAAGATCAGCGAAAAGCCGAGAAAATACCACTTCTTGCCGAGCCAGTCGATGTTTGCGTTGCGGAAGAGTTCCATGTGTACCCAAGCAGACCTCAAAGGTTTGTCATCTCATAGCGGAGCGTAGAGATCTGCTTTCCTTTCTGCTGTCGTGGCGCTTGAAGGAAAGCAGATTCCTTCGCTTCGCTACGGAATGACAAACAAACTTGAGGTTGTCCGATCCTTTAATAGAGAGCGCCTCGCCTAAATGGAGAGCGCCTCGCCGCGCTGCTTGCGTGCCAGCACGCCGTCGAAAATGACGCGAGAAACAAAGACCGCCGTGAACAGATTCGCCAAGAGGCCGAAGGCAAGCGTGATCGCGAAGCCCTTGACCGGCCCCGTGCCCACAAAGAAGAGGATGAACGCCGAAACCAGCGTGGTGACGTGCGTGTCCAGGATGGTCACCCAGGCGTGATTGAAGCCGTTGGCCACGGACGCCGCTGCACTCTTGCCGGCTCGCATCTCTTCGCGGATGCGCTCAAAGATCAGCACGTTCGAATCGACGCCCATGCCGATGGTTAGGATCACGCCCGCAATGCCGGGCAGCGTGAGCGTGGCATGGAAGAAACCCATGAAGCCGAGCAGGATCACAAGATTCAGGAACAGCGCCAGGTCGGCGTTGATGCCCGCGCCGCGGTAGTACACCAGCATGAAGATCATGACGGCGAGCATGCCGACCACAGCGGCGATCACACCCTGCCGGATCGACGACGCACCCAGCGACGGTCCAACCTGCCGCGTCTCCAGGTACGTGATCGACGCGGGCAGTGATCCGGTGCGCAGCATCAGCGAAAGCTCGCCCGCGGTCTCGCGCGAAAAGCCACCGCTGATCTGGCCGTTGTCTCGGATCGATCCGTTGATGCTCGCCACTTCCTTGACCTTGTTGTCCAGCACAATGGCCATGTACTTGCCGACATTAGCGCTGGTGTAGTCGTAGAAGCGGTCGCCGGCGGCGGAGGTCAGGTTGAACGAAACGTCGTCGCGGCCGGTCTCGTCCTTGCTGGGCCGCGCGTCGCGGAAGTCAGGCCCCTGCACGATCGGAATGCGGCGCAGCACCCACCAGGCGGTGGCGTCGCTGGTGTTGCCGCCCTGCATCACCACGGCGTCCTGACCGATGGCGGAGGCTTCAGCCTCTTCCTTGGTCGGAAAGCTCGGCGCCTGTCCGGTCGGCGACCCAAGCACCTCGTGAATCTCAAGCCGCGCGGTGGACTGCACGATGCGGCGCACCTGGTCGATGTCCGACACGCCCGGAAGCTCGACCAGAATCTGGTCCTCGCCCAGGCCGTACTTCTGGATCACCGGCTCGGACACGCCGAGTTGGTCGACGCGGCCGCGAATCGTCTCAATGCTGGTGTCCAGCGTGCGGTCCCGCAACGCCTTCACGGCACTCTGCTTCATCGCCATGCGGAAGCCGCCACTCTGGCTGGAAACCTCGTAGTCGCTGTACGCGTTGCCCGCGAGGAGGTCGTCCACGGCCTTGCTCTTGTCCGCCGGAACGTTGCCCACCACCAGCACAGGCTGCTTCGTGTCGGGCTTCGTCACCGTCGCGGCGGGCACCACGTCCTTCAACGCAAGCTGCAGGCGCTGCTGGTCCGAATCGCTTTGCGCGGCAATGGCCTCATCCGTATGAACCTGCAGCACCAGGTGCGTGCCGCCCCGCAGGTCCAGACCCAGGTGAATGCGGTCCGTCAGGGTCTGCTTCAGGCTGCCGTGCGGGATGCCAAAGATGCCGTACAGGAAGACAAGAAGGATTGCGAAGATGGCAACAATTTTGCCGCGGTGATTGGTCTGCATGGCCCTGTTCGCGCGGGCGGAACCGTTTTGGCCGCTGGTGCGCGTCTTTTCTGGTGCCGTCCGTTGCCGGAGGCGGAAATGGTCCCGAAATGTCGCCGGGGCGCGCTAAAAGGGCAAAGACAGCCCGCGCGTGGAGTACCGCAACATTTTAGCAAGGCTTGCGCAGAAAGTATGTAGCTCGAACCGGCCCTCCAGGGTCTCCCGCAGGGCACGGCATACTACTGGAGCCACCACAGGATCGCCACAGCGGTCTCAGGGCACCCGACGACGGACAAGATTCGCCCTGAAAAGCGAATACGCCTTTGGGGAGTACAAGTCCCCAAAGGCGTTATTTTTTGTGGAGGTGAAGCGATGGAGAAAAAACCAGGGATTAGCTGATCGTTTTCCGCGTCAGAGAAGGTCGTTCTGGCGCTGATTGCACTGGCGATGCTGGTTATCCAGCACTTCCTGAAGTAGAAGCTTCAGAAACCCCGGACGGGTGTGACGCCCCGTTCGGGCCTGACTTTCAGATTCCAGCGTGGCATGATGTGTCGCCTGCGTCAATGTATTTCGCAGAACCACCGCAGCTATGCTTGGTCCTCTTCCGTGGTGACGCTCGCAATCGCGGTCTTCACAAACTCCAGCTTCAGGCCGTCTGGTTGTACCCGCAGAATGACAGAATCATCTTTCAGGCTCAAAATCTGGCCGCGAATGCCACCGTTGGTCGTCACTCGGTCGCCACTCTTCAGTTTGCCCAGCATCGCGTTCCATTGCTTCTGCTTGCGCTGCTGCGGGATGGCGGTAAGCAGCACGAATCCGATCAGCACCACCGGAAGCAGCAGGCCGAGTCCGCCGAAGCCGGACGCTTGAAGAAGAAGCAATGCAAAAGGAAACACGAGACGTTCCGTCCTGGGGGCGGCGGCAGAGGACAGCGCGCCGGGAGTGGGATCGATCTATTCTAACTGCGATGATCGATTCCAGAGCGCAAGACACCGCGACAACGCAAGCCGATGACACAGCGCAAGCCGCCGCCACACCTGCCTCGCTTGGCTTTGCCGTGCTCACGGTGAGCGACACCCGCGATCCTGACACGGACAGCAGCGGCGTGGCGCTGCTGGAACGCATCCGCGCCGCGGGCCACCATGACGTCACCCGTGCCCTGCTGCGGGACGACGTGCTTGCCATTGCCGCGCAACTGCGGGAGTGGATCGCTGACCCGCGCATTCACGTGATCGTCAGCACCGGCGGCACCGGAATCACCGGCCGCGACGTGACACCGGAGGCGTTTCGTTCTGTGCTGGAAAAAGAGTTGCCGGGCTTTGGTGAGATCTTTCGCGCTCTGAGCTTTCGCAAGATCGGGCTTGCCGCCGCGCAGTCGCGTGCCCTGGGTGGCGTGGCCGGCGGCACCTATCTGTTTGCGCTGCCCGGTTCGCCCGGCGCGGTGCGCGACGCCTGGGACGACATACTGTCGCACCTGTTCGCACCCGGGTCGGGCAAGTGCAACCTGGCGGATCTGATTCCACGGCTGCAGGAGAAGTAGGGCGCGAGCGCCCTAGCCCGGAGGCCAGCCCATCGGGCGTCCGCCAAGAATGTGCAGGTGCAAGTGCGCCACGGTCTGGCCTCCGTCGCCGCCCGCGTTCGCGACCACACGGAAGCCATCGGGGCAAAGCTGCTGCCCGATCTCGCCGGCCTTGCGCAACAGGTGTCCCAGCATCGCCTCGTGCGATCCGTCGATGTGTCCCAGCGACTCAACCGGCTCCTTGGGAATCACCAGCACATGCACCGGAGCGGCGGGCGTGACGTCGTGAAAGGCGAGGCAGACATCGTCCTCAAACACCTTGTTGCAGGGCACCTCACCGCGCACGATGCGGGCAAAGATGGTGGGTTGCTTCGGGGCTTCGCTCATCGCGTCCCGTTGTAGCACAAACCGTTGGCTAGAACGTGGCACGGCCCGTACCACGCCGTGCACACGGTGCTCCCACACGATCCGCGCCGGTGCCCGAAACGCTGCCGCGAACACCGCCCCCGTGCAATGGGCCGCGCGGCAAAAACGGACGATTCTTCATTTGTCAGCAAGCAGTGCATAGCTCTGCTGCAGAAGGAAACGAAGCCATGCTGAACCTGATCGCCTTGATCGTTTTCACCGCAGCCGTCACCGCTCCCATGGCGGTCGTGACCTCGCGCAAACCTCTTGTTCCCAACGCCTGAGCGCCCTGCAAATAACTGCTCACCAACTCAACCATTCACGCGGATCAAACGCCGCAAACACAGTAGTCAGAAGGGAATTCCCATGCACGATCTTCTTGTTGTCGCCAGCTTTTTCGCCATGATCCTTGCCCCGTGCGTCGTCGCAACCCGCTGCGCTTCGGCTGAGTCCGCGGCATAGCCGCGCCGCGGCTCACACCGGTCACAAACGGCTGACTGTTCGCCGGACTAAACGAGTTACGCTCCTCCGAGGCTTTCACGCTGCTTCGCCGCGAAGTTGAAATCGAGGAAAATCCAACACACAAAGGCGGCACTTAGAGGCCGCCTTTCTCTCGCAGGTTGATTATGCTCAGTCCAGCAGGAACGGAACCTCTTCCCCCACAGCATTGCCACCACGGTAGTCGGGGATCACGATCTCGATGCTTCTGTGGCGTTTCATGCCGATCGCCTGGAACAGCGTGCGAATCGCCCGCTCCAGCCTTGCCTGCCGTCCCACAATTCGCCCCGCGTCGTCCGGGTTGCAGGAGATGGTCAGCACCAAGTGCGTGTCCGTACCGCTGGCCGTGACGGTCAGAAGCTCCGGTTTGTCCACCAGCCACACCAAATTCGATCGAAGCAGCCCAGCCAGCTCCTGATAGAAGTCTGGCATCGCCCGTTTCCGTGGCTCCGGCACTAGATCGCCTCCATTTGATACGGCTTGCGTGTCTCCCGCTGGCAACGGCCGCAATAGCCCTGCTCGATGTCGCCCAGGCTATAACTCACAGCGGCACACTCGGGACAGGCGAAGTACGGCTCCGTGCCCAGGGATGCGCGGAGAAGATTAAGGGTGCAGAGCTCGTAGTGGATGCGCCTGCCCTGCTCCTGTTTGAATTTGCGGTGAGCATCGGCAAGCGCAATCCAGCAGCCGAAGGAAAAAAGAAAGCAGAGGTCGATGAGCATCATCGGGAACCTCCGCGCGCGGACGACAGGTTGTAATTCTGGCAGAACAGCTCCATGGCCAGGCTCCGGTGGAAGCGTTTCGCTTCGTGCGTCAATATAAGCCGCAACTCAAGACGCTTCCATAACACAAAGGGTGCTAGACGCCGCCAGCTTCGGGCTCGCGCCACTTGCGGGTGGGGTCGTCATCCGGGTCAAGCGGCTCCTGCGCGGGTCGCTCCGCCTCCGGCACGTGGCGCAGGTTTACCCGGATGCGGTACCAGACATAGGCGCTGCCGCGCATACGATCCAGCAAGACATCGTCCTCCGCCAGCAGCGCCGCCGCGGCCGGATGCCGTGCTTTCCAGCGCTCCAGCCCGGCTTCCACCTCGGCCCGCACCTGCCCCTGGCCGATGGCGATCAGCGGCATCACAGATTTGCGGCGGCCCGTCGCCTTCGGTGCTTCGGGAATCTCGGCTGCCTCTGATGTCTCTGGGGTTTCTGTCGCGCCGCTCTCTCCGGCAACTTCGCCGGTGGCGCCTTTCGCAGAGGCTGAAGATCGCTTTGACGCTCTCTTGGCGGGTGCCTTCGCCCCGGCCTCGCGTGCCTTGGACGGCTGCACGCGCGAAGGCTCACCCTCCATCTTCTTGAAGTGCGGCGGCCACGGTGCGTCGCCGATGCCCTGCGCTTCGTCACGCGCGGCCATCGCGAGCAGCGGTTCCAGCGAACCCGCATGCTCGTTCATCGCCGCGTGCGGATCGCCGATTTTCGTAAAGCGCTCCGGCACGGTGAACACGTTGAACGCGGCGGGGTCGCACGTCATCACCTCGTCCCACTCCAGCGGTGTGGAGACGCGCGCGTCCGGCAGCGGCCGCACCGAGTATGCCGAACACGTGGTGCGGTCCTTCGCGTTCTGGTTGTAGTCCAGGAACACGCCGTGGCGCTCTTCCTTCCACCACTTGCTGCTGGCGTGCTCGGGGATGCGGCGCTCGACCTCGCGCGCAACGGCCAGCGCGGCGCGGCGCACCTCCGTGAAGCCCCAGCGCGGCTCAATACGCACGTTTACGTGCATGCCGCGCGATCCGCTGGTCTTGGGCCAGGCGCGCAGGCCGGCCTCGTCCATCACCGCCTTGACCACCATCGCAACCGAGCGCACAGAATCCCAGCCGACGCCCGGGCCGGGGTCGAGATCGATACGCAGCTCGTCAGGATGGTCCAGGTCGGCCACGCGCACCGGGTGCGGGTGCAGTTCAATGCAGCCCAGGTTCACCGCCCAGGCAAGCGCCGCGGCGTTGTCGATGACCACCTCGTCCGCGGTGCGCCCCGACGGAAACCGCAGCGTTACGGTGCGTACGAACGGTGGCAGATTGTCAGGGGCGCGCTTCTGATAGAACGGCTCCTCGTGCGCACCGTTCACGAATCGCTTCAGCACAAACGGCCGTTCAAAGATCCCGCCAATCGCGCCGGAGTTCGTGCTGCCCGCAACGCTCAGGTAGTACTCCACCAGCTGCAGCTTGGTGACCTGTGCCTCGCGAGAAAAGTACGGCTTGTGCGGATTGGTAATCCGGACTTCGTGCCCGTCGATCGTCAATACCGCTGCGTCATCCGCCTTGGCCATGGCAGACAGGGTACACGCTGCCCGCGCCGGCAAGGCTGACTTCCGTGGTTCGAGTCCGGGCCGCCGACACTTCCCGGCAGACCCCGCTTGAGTCGTGCCGCGCTGTTTGTCTAGTCGACGGGTACGGCAGAAGCCGCACCAGCAAGGATTTGCTGCAGCGATTCCGCCCAGATCATTTGCCGCCCAAAGACACCGCCGAAGCAGCGGCTCACCGCGTTGCGTGCGTTGTCCATCGTGGGCGCGAGCGGGGGCGGGTCGTCGACCTCCAACTCCAGCGAAGTCGGCACGCGGTCGGTGATGCCGCACGGCACGATCCACTCGAAATCGCGCAGGTCCGTCGTCACATTCAGCGCAAAGCCGTGCGAGGTGATGCCACCCGACACGTGGACACCAATGGCCGCAATCTTCTTTTCGGGCACCGACCCGCCGCCCACGGTCCACACGCCTGTGCGGCCCGCGACGCGCTGTGCCGGAACACCGAACTCGCGGCACGCGCGAATCAGCACCTCTTCCAGCAAACGGACATAATCCACCGGCCCCAGGTGCGGCCCTTTCTTGCCCGGCAGATCGCCGCGCAGGTCCACAATGGGATACCCCACCAGCTGCCCCGGCCCGTGATACGTCACATCGCCTCCGCGCTTGATCTCGTGGACCTCCACGCCCCGCGCCGCCAATATCGCCTCGCTCGCCAGCACGTTCTCACGCCGCGCATTCCGCCCCAACGTCAACACCGGCGGATGCTCCAGCAACACCAGCGTGTCCGCAATCGCCCCCGCCTTGCGCGCCGCCACCAAACAGTGCTGCACACGCAAACCCTCGTCGTACGGCACACGCCCAAGCTGCAATAGGTGAACGAAGCTCACAACGAGTGGGCGGAGTTGCTTTTCGCGGGTGTCTGCTTTGCGTCAGCATCTAAACCGAGATGTACATAGCGCGCGAGTGCGCTTTCCAACTTCTCACCTGAGCTTTCCAGACGGCGACATAACTCGTCTACGTCGGCCTCGTCCAGCATTTCGAGAACGGTGAGTTGCGCTTCAACGAGGTAAGTCTTCGGCCAACTCAGCGAGCCGAACGGGACCGCAGTCCTATGACCGCTCGGAAGCGTCTTGAATGTTCGTTCTTCAACGATAGGTAAATTATTTTGATTCATCTTCTCTTCCTATCTTCGGCAACGAAAGATCTCGACAGATACTCTTGGCGAGCCGGTCCGCCACTTCAGTGTGACGAGGCACAGCTTGAATCTGGCCAGTAGCCGGGTTGATCCAAATAGAATGCGCTCCGCCCTCACGCTTCAAATAGCAGCCGTGCAGACGAAGAAACCGCAATAGAGCCTCGCGTTTCACGCGAGTTGTAGGACTTCATGAATGGCATCGGCAGGCGCACCACGTAATGCATCCTCACGCCGATCCTCAAGAATGAGCTGGATCGCTTCAGCTAGATTCTGCCGACATTCTTCAAGGGTCAGCCCCTGTCCATTCGCGCCAGGTATCTCAGGACACCAACCAACGAACCACTTGCCATCCCGTTCGATAACTGC
Source organism: Terriglobus sp. (assembly GCF_965201105.1). Lineage (GTDB taxonomy): Bacteria > Acidobacteriota > Terriglobia > Terriglobales > Acidobacteriaceae > Terriglobus. The sequence continues at coordinate 3,839,638 of NZ_OZ241741.1, read as the reverse complement.
ACTGAATTCATGCCTCATGTTGGCCTCCAAATGGTTTCGTCGTAATTCAAGTCGTGGCGAATGTGTTGTGGGGCGCCTTCGTCTCCATGCTCACATAAATTCAAGCATCGCCTGCCGAGTGTCATCTTCTTCAATCACAAAGCGTAGCTCCATCCGAGCAATCCGGCTTTTCGCATTTCGGAAAGCCATGTTGAACTCAGGTAGCTTCATTAAATCCTTGCGGCTGTTCTTCTTCGTGTAACTCGCCTTTAGAAAACCTGATTCCTGTCGTGCTAAGCGAAAAGCGAAGGCCGCTTTGTTTTCACCGCTAGACGAGTGGCAGTGGGCTTGGAAACGCTGACTAAGATTGCGCGTTCTGCCACAGTACAGAACCGATTTGCTTTCGGTGAAGATGTAAACGCCGCCTCTTTTCAGGCTCTTGATTTCATCAGGGCGCAGAGGAGCAGACTGCCGCAACACTTTGCACAAAGCAGGTAGTTCTGCAATTAAGGAAGCAAATTCGGCGTTCATCGAAGCACCCCTTTACGCGTTCAGGCTCATCCCCTTCACGCTCGCAAAGCCGTCCAAGAGGCTCTCGCTTAGCGTCGGGTGCGGGTGTTGCGTGAACATCAGCTCATCGATGGTCACCTCGGCTTCAATCGCCAGCACCGCCTCCTGAATCAGCTCCGTCGCGTACGGCCCGATGATGTGCACGCCCAGCACTTCACCGTAGGTCTCGTCCGCGATCACCTTCACAAAACCGTCGTGCGCGTTCAGGATCGTCGCCTTGGAATTGCCGGCCAGCGGGAACTTGCCGACCTTCACCTTCCATCCGTTCGCCTCGGCCATCTCGCGCGCCATCGCCTCGTTCAATCCAACGGAACCAATTTGCGGCTCGCAATACGTACACGCCGGAATGCGATTGCGCGTGACCGGCTTGTACGGCTTGCCCGCCATGTGCGCCGCGGCCACCGCGCCGGCCATGGCACCGCCGTGTGCCAGCAGCGGCAGACCGGCAACAATGTCGCCGATCGCGTACAGACCCGGCTCGGCCGTCTCAAAATGATCGTCCACCTTGACCGACGTGCGGTCCATCTCAACCTTTACGGTCTCCAAACCCACGTTCGCTGTGCGCGGCGCGCGGCCGATCGCGATCAGCACCTTCTCCGCTTCCAGGATCTGGTCCTTGCCATCCGACGTCTTGAAGTGCACCTTCGCGCCGCCATCCACCTTTTCGATCTTGTCCATCAGCGCTGAGGTGTGAAACTGGATGCCGCGCTTCTTGTACTGCCGCGCGAACTCCTTGGAGACCTCGGCGTCCTCCGCCGGCACCAGGCGATCGGCCATCTCAATGATCGTCACCGGCACGTTAAAGCTGTTGAAGACGCTCGCGAACTCCACGCCCACCGCGCCCGAGCCAATCACGGCCATCGACTTCGGCATCGTGTCCAGCGACAGAATCTCAACGTTGGTCAGAATCGTCTCGTCCGCCTGCAGCCCCGGGATCATACGGGCGTCCGAACCGCTCGCCAGGACGACCTTCTTTGCCAGCACCTGCGACTTCTGACCGTCGTTGTCCACGTCCACCGCGAACACGCCATCTTTGGCGCCGCCGCTCAGCTTGCCAAACCCGCGCACCGGTGTCACCTTGTTCTTCTTGACCAGGTAGTTCAAGCCATTAGTGTGCTTGGTGATGATCTCGTTCTTGCGGTTCAACACCTGCGGCCAGTTGATCGTGCCCTCGCCGATGCCGTCGATGCCATACATGCCGCCTTCCTTGGCATGGTCGAAAATCTCGGCGGAGAACAGCATCGCCTTGGTCGGCACGCAACCCACGTGCAGGCAGGTGCCGCCCAGCTTGTCCGACTTCTCAATCAGCGCGACCTTAAGCCCGTACTGAGCCGACCGAAACGCGCACGAATACCCCGCCGGACCACCACCGATCACGGCCACATCAAAGATCGTCTCTGCCACGAAAACTCTCCACTCTCACAGCGGCTCAGCGCCCGCGTTGGAGCGCTCCGCAACGGCGCAGACCTCGGCCCACGCCACTTCTCAAGTTTACGCTTCGCGTCAAATTCGGCGCATTCTGCTGCGGAAATGGCTTCATACTGTGTGAATGGCGACCACGGTTTATACACCCGTCGAGGAATACCTACGGACCAGCTACCGGCCCGATCGCGACTACTTGGAAGGCGAACTGGAGGAGCGGAACGTGGGCGAACAGTGGCACGGGCTGATCGAGAAAGTGATCGCAGCGGTTTTTTTTAATAATCGAAAGACATGGAAGCTCCGGTCCATCAACGAACAACGTGTCCAAGTCACGCCGACTCGCTTCCGCGTTCCCGACGTCTGCGTAGTTTCGTCGGAAACGCCCATCGAGCCTATCCTCCTCGCGCCGCCCATACTCTGCGTAGAGGTCCTCTCACCCGAAGACCGCTTCAGCCGCATTACCGAACGCGTGCAGGACTATACCGACATGGGAGTGCCGCACGTGTGGATCATCGATTCGGTCACGCGCAAGATCTGGATAGCCAACGGCAACGAGCGGCCGGTGCCCCTGCAGGGTGATGCACTCACCCTGCCCGGAACACTGGTCCGCATTCCCGTTGCCGAAATCTTCGCCGAGATCGACGAAGCTCCGCCCGCGCTTTAGCGACACCTGCGCTTCATCCTACTTCGCCCAGATGCTTGCGTTCAGGCAGGCCACCACACCATCGACAACGCTACCCAGGCCATGGGTGAAGTCGTCGGCGTTCACAATGTTCTTCGCCGCAACAGCGTCTGTCATCTTGATCGCCGAACTCACAATCTCCAGCGCGGCGTCACGCTTGTCCTGGCCCGTCTTGGCTCCATAGATCTGTTCGATGCCCTGAATCAGGCTCGGCAAAATAGCAATCCCACGCAGAAACAGCTTAAAGAAATTCATCCTTCTCCTTGTGCTTACCCGAATCAGTAAGCGGTTGCGTATGCGCTTGCAGTGGTTCCATCGGTGCTCGCTTTGCATTGCAAAGCACACGGGTGAAGCGCACAGGCAAGCGCACCCGCGGTTACTTGCGCAGCGTGTCCATCGCAAGGTGGAACACGGTCAAAGCCACGCTCATCGCACCACCCACGCCTTTCATGCGCTGCACCGTGCGCTCATGCCGATCCACGCGGTCTTCCAGCGCGTTCAGCCGTCCCGGCTGTCCCACGCCCAGCAGTGCATGCATCTGGCTTTTCAATGCGCTCAGGTCGCTCAGGACCTGCGATTCAAATTCCGTCATTTCCTCTCCTCCGCAGTTCAAGTCCACCCGTCGCCCTGTCGTTTCGACCCGGGGCAGGACAGCTCGACAGTCCTGCGGAGTGGAGAAACCTGCATCTTCGTCAGCATCGGATCCGCCACACTTTGCGGACCCGCTATGCTTTGCTGCCCACGACCTGCTGCTTACCCAACCGGCAAATGCGTGCTGATCAGGCTCGACTGCCCGGAGTACACGGGCGTCTCGCTGCCGTCATACATGCGCACGTAGAATCGCTCCGCAAACGCCGCGCGCGGCACGCTGAAGCTGCGCACCGGGCTGCGCAGCACCAGCTCGCTGTCGGCCGGCGCGCCCGGCTGGTCCGGCCCCCATCCGCCGTCGTGCCTGCGTACCTCAAATCCGCCACCCACCGGCGGTGTCGTGCCCGCGTCCACCTGCAGCGACGACGTACCCGCAACCATTACGGCGAGCTGTGGCAGAGCCGCTGTTGTGCTGACCGCATACACCGCCGCGGGCAGTGCCGCGGGCAGTGCCGCATCCGTCGCCGCACCCGCTTCGCTCCGAAAGCTCAGGCCGTTGTCTTTCCCCTGCGCAAAGGTGACGGCATACTGCAACGTCTCCGGCACGCTATGGCCGTCGCGAATCGTCACGCGTTCTACCGGCACGCGTACCGGCGTCCCCGCCAGGGGCAGCACAACCGCGTCGCCAGGCTGCACATCCCCCGTCGCCGCAGCGTTGGGCATGGAGCAGGTGCCACGAACCCCGTGCGCCGGATCCGCGTAGAAGCCAAGCAGCGCCTGTGCCGCCGCCGCACAATCGGCAGCGCTGCGTGGCGTGGGATCGGTAACGCGGCAGCTCGCCCTGCGCAGCCCCGGCAAGCCAAGCTGCGCCATCTGCGCCAACGCATCCGGGTTCTGCACGCGCGCCTCTGAGCGCTGCGCCAGTCGGTAGCGCACCGTCACCATGTCCCTTGCGTTGGGCACGCGTCCGCTGAAGAACTCAAGTTTCGTGCCGCTGATGCGGTAGTCCTCGCCCGTGTTCACCGCGCCCGGCCTCCGCACCGTCACAGAGCCGTCGGTCTGCGTGGTCGTAACCCACGCCGAGCCCTGCTGCTGAAGCGAGATCGCCGCCGCCGCCATCACGAGGCTCACCGAGTTCACCGGCGCAAACACCGCGCGCGCAACCGAACTGCTTACCGCGCCCGCGTACAGCACCGTCGCGGGTGTGCTGCTTGCCAACCCCTCGTCCAGCGCCTCGATCACCATCTGCATCGGCGCGTCCACAAGGCCGCCGCCCCACGTCTGCACCGCGCCTTGGACCACGGCCTGGTACGGCTGCATCACACGCTGCATCTCCGCGCAGTGCAGCCGCGCCCGCAACGTGTAGCGATGGTTCGCGGCCCAGGGGAACACCGTGCCAACCTCAACACCGTTCACCAGCGCGACCAGGCTTTGTGCGCCGCCCGCGGCTTTCACCCGGATGCCCGCGAAGCATGTTGGAACGGTGACGACGTTGCCATACATGCCCAACAGAACACCGTCGCTTCCCGGCTGCATCACAACGCCGCGCATTTCCGCGGACAGTGTGCCGCCGAGTTCGACCAGTTGCTGCGCGGCCATAAACGTCTGACCGTCGAAACCGTTGCCGCCGGTCAGCCGCAGCCCGCCCGTGCCCAGCCCAATGTGCTGCCCTGCATCGACGAAACGCCAAACATCACTGCGGAACTGCGTGCCCGTGAAGCTGTCCGTCAGCAGCGTATTGCTGCCGCTGGGAATGAACGGCTTTGCCGTGAGCGTGAACACGGCGGTTGTGCCGTCGCCCTGAAACAGTTCCGTCACATACGTCACTGGTTCCTCAGCGCCTGTCACCAGCAGGTCGTCCGCGCGCTCCTCGGCACTCGTCGCGCCCTGCGATGCAAGAACGATCGCGTTCTCATCGAAGCTCACCACGTGCGCCGCCGCGTGCGCCGGCTGCAGACCCGTATCCGGAGCGATGTTGGCCAGGAACGCGTCCTCCACCGCCTCCAAGAGCATCGGAGCGTCCGCGTTCGTCAGCGCCATCGCACGCTGCGGTCGCGCTACGATCGTGCCGGAAAACAGCTGCGCTCCAGCACCGCTGCGCAGCACCACACGGCAGCCCTGCCGCGGCGGCGGCAAGCCGGCGGGTGATGGATTCAAGGCGCCGCGGCAGCGTGTGTACTGCCCGCGCTGCCGTTCGATCGTAATGGCTTCAACGTTCTTTTGATGGTTTGAATGACCGGACAGCGCGGTTGCAACCAGCGCCGCCGTGTAGTCCTGCGGGCCGAGCCCGTCCCCGAAGTCCAACCACAATCGCATGGTCTCCCTTTCTTTGCCGCGGCTTTTAGCCGCCGAGGTAGAAACACGTTTCCACCATCCCAGCGGCTTAGCCGCCGAGGTGACGACCTATGATCCGTCGGCGTTTTTCGTTCGCGATGCAATCGGCGGCCAAACCACTCACTACCACGTGCGCGACGGCGCGGGCAGGTAGCTCCGGGAACAAAGCACCGCGTCGCCGTCGTTTGCGTCGGTCACGGGCAGGGCCACGAAGTTCGCCTCCAGCCGCCAGCGCTCCAGGCCCGCAGCCAGTTCCTGCCGCGTCTCCGTTGCACCCGCCGCGATCTGCAGCCGCGGGTAGTGCAGCAGCACGCGGTCACCCGCGACCCCGTCCGCGACAAACAGCGCGGACCACTCGCTCAAAAAGCTACCGCCGACGCGATCCACGAAACCCTGAACGACGCTCACCTGCGTCGCGCCAGCGGGTATGCCAGCGGGCAACGGCGCGACCAAAATCAGCAACTGCGCCGTGTCCGCCGCGTTTGGATCAGGCGCAACGCTGCTGACGCGTGCCAGGTTGAAGCTGACGCGCCGCAGGTAGTGCACGTCGTTGTGAACGCGTGCGGCATCCGGCACATACGCGCTCGCGACCGGCGAGCCCAAGAATCCGGTCTGCCCGGCGTAGTCCGCATCCACCACGATCAGGTCGCCCGCGTTTACCGCAAAGCTTTGCGGCACACGAAGCGCCGTGTCTGTGGAGCCGCCCAGCACCGCGGCGCTGTCTGCCGTGCCTCCACTGTCGGCTGCCGTGAAGATCGCCGCAGTGCGCAACAGATTCATCTGCTGCGACCCACTCGACAGCGCCATCGCCAGCTTCGACCAGGCCGCGAACGCACATCGCAGCGAAGCTCCGCTGCTTGATCGCGCGCGTGTGCCGATGCTCGCCGGCGCGCCGTTCCATATCTCGGTGAATGTTCCCGTGTCGTTCCTCTCCAGCGCAGTGACAGCGCCAAGGGCAAGCCAACCGGCCGGCGGCGCGCTCACGGCAAAGCGGCCCTGACGCGCGGGGTCAAACACCCGTGGTCCCAGACCGCTGCGGTCTACCGGCGCGGCAAACATCCGCACGCCCCCGCTGACCACCGGCGATACACCTGGCGCCAACACCGCTTGCGGCAACACCATCGCATCGCTCATGGCTCCCTCCACGCAAACACTTCAACCGCGCACAGCATGCGCAGCTCGCCCGGTGTCTCTTTCACCTGCTCACCTGCGGCTGTGCTCCAGAACACAGGCGTTGCCGCTTCAATCGCCGAGGCACCGGCGTGGCTTGTCTTCACGGCCTGCCCTGGCGCCAGCATCACGTCCAGTTCGGCGCGCATCGCCGCCAGCGTGCGGCCCCGGTCCATGCCGGCCACCTCCGGCGAACCCGCCGTGCTCACGCGAATCTCGCAGCGCGCATGCTCCAGCGGTATCGCCTCGCTCGTATCCACGGCGGTGGCGAACCAGTGCAGCACAAACGTATCCAGTGGCGGGTTGCCATCGCCCGGCTGCAATTCGTTTTCCGCAACCACCACGGCCGGCCGCACGGCGCCTCGCACCGTCGTGGTGCGGTCGGGGTTCAACACCGCCAATTGGTTCCGCAGCGCGACATAGAAGCTGTCCTTCGCATCCTGAAACGTCGTCATGCGCGCACCTCCGCATTCGCTTCGCGCAGGAACAGCCGGTACAGGTAGGCCCGGCCGTGAACCTGCAGCGCCTGCAGCTCGCGCAGCAGAAGCGCGTCGCCGCCCACCTGCACAAAAGCCGCGCCCTGCAGCGTCAGCTTCGCCGCATCGGCATCGCCGACGCCCAGTGCGGCTTCCAGCGTGGCGGCGCTGACCAGCAGTTCGCGTGAACCATTGCTGCGCTGGCGCACCACGCACGGGGTCAGCGCGATGTCGTGAAACTCCGGCGAGGGTAGGCCCAGTTCTTCCTCCAGCGTCGCCGCCAACGGCGGCGAGGGCAGGCGCACCAGCGCCGTCGCCCGTCCCAACGCAGCCGTCGCGGCGGTGGCGGCGGCACGTGCTCCCGCTGCACCCGTTGCGTTCTCGGGCGCGCTCATCCGAGCCTCGTCGCGCAGTACGGCTGCAGCAACCGCTTCACGTCGCTGTCCAGCAGCGTGTTGCTGAAGTAATCCATCTCCAGCGCGTCCACATGCTGCCGTTTCACGTTCAGCCCCGGCGTGGCCTGCGCATTGCGCACAATCTGCGCGCATGCCATCTGCACCGGCGCGGGCACTGTGTCGTAGCCCGCGGTATAGGTGATCTCCGCCTCATCCATGGGAACGCCGAGCAGGTTCGTAGGCACTTCCACCTCACCGTCCGCGGCCACCGCGATCGTCGTTGGATTGATCGTGTTCCACGTTCCGCCCAGGCCAAACGCCATTGCGTCTGCCTGCAGTTGCGTGAACTGCGCCGCGTAACGCGTGTCCGGCCGAAGCCGGCGCATCCGCGTGCGGCACGCCGTAATGGCACTCACCGGCCCATAGCTGAGCCGCAGCGTGCGCCCGTCGCGCGCAAACCGCAGGCGCTCCACGCACGTCGTGGAGCCCAGCGAGGCGCGGCGGCAGAACGCATCAATCAGCGCGCTTGCCGCCGCAACCAGCGAGTCCGGCGTGTCATCGCTCAGGCCGTAGCGCACGTAGTCGCCCGGTTCCAGATACACCATGCACCCTCCTTTCCGGGTTGGTTCAAAAGGAAGCGGCGACGCCTTCTCGTCGTTCGCTTCTCGCGTTCTTCGCTTTCGTCATTGCAAACGAGAGCGACGAATCACGAGAGCAACGAGAAGGCGTGCGCCGCATCGTTAAACAATCATCGAATTAACGCAAACCGCCTCGATTCGGGGTTCTACCGATCCACCAGCACCTGGTAGTGCGCATAGTTGGCGCCCTTGACCACCAGGCCGCCAAACTTGACCACCACATATTGCGAGGCCAGCGAACCGGGCGTTCCGAGCTGGAACACGCGCGGGTTCGGGTCCGTCAACCAGTGGTACTCGATCATGTCTTCCGTCACGATGTACGCCGGCAGCACCGCCGAACCGGAGCCCGGCGTTCCGGTGTATCCCAGCGTCCACTCGGGGATGAGCGGGATGTCGCCCGCCTGCGTGGAAAGCATCTTGACCGTGATGCCGCCCGCGATTTCCTTGGTGTTCAGCACCACGTTGAACGCGGTCTTCATCTCGCGGTCGATCAGGTCCAGCAACACCGGGTTGGCGTAGATCGCGGTGGGGCGCACGGCGTAGTTGCTGTTGGCCACCATCAGCGCGATGGTCGTCTTGAACGCGTCCACAATGCTCTGGTTCGCGCCCACCGTGACGGTGTTGCCACCGGCCACAATCTGCGCCGCCGCACCGTAATACTGTGCCGTCGTCGGCGTGGACAGCGAGGTATCCGATCCGTTCCACAGAGCCACATCGTGGGTGCGCATCACGCCTTCCACGGTGTCGTGCAGATCCTTCGCCTGCAGGTAGGCGAACTGCGACTGCTGCGCGCCGATCTCCATGTCAAACAGGTTGTAGTTCAACTGCGCGACCAGCGCCTTCAGCGGCACGCTGCGCTCCACGCGGTTCGGTGAAACCACCGGCGCCACAATGTTGCGCGGATCGACAAAGCCCGCCGCCAACGAAGGCGAAGGAATTCCGGTCTCCTCAAAGAAACGCGAAGGATGACCCGTGGCCGGCACCGACTTGATGCGCTGACCGAAAGCACCGCGGCGGCGGACGATGTCGGTGATCTCCGATTGGTACTGCGGTACTTCGATCGCGCCCGGTCCAATGTAGTCGGCGGCGGCGTGCAGGTCACGAAACTGTGCAATCATTCTGCTTTTCTCCTGAAAAATGCGATCGGCGCGCCCATTCGGGTCCGCGCCGTTTCCATGCTTGTTTGATTGTTTGAATGGTGCTTCTCGGCGGAGCGGGCGTCTACAGCAATCCCGCGCGCAGCAGGCCCGACTTCACGGCGATGCGCTGCTCCACGCTCAGGCTGCGGAGCGCGACGTCCACGCTACCTTCGTTGACCGGCTCCGCGCCTTTCGCCAGCAGGTGTGGCGCATACGATGCCTGCGTCTTGCGGCCGGCCGCGACAGGAACCGCCGCACCTGCCGGCGCTGAGGCGTTCACCGTGCGCAGGTCGCCGATGGCGGCTTCCAGCTCGCGGATGCGGCGCTCCAAATCTTCCACGCGGGCATCGCCCTGTGCGGCGACTGTCTCCTCTGAAGTTTCCGCAACCAGTGCTTTCACTTCGCTTGCATTCATCTCTTCTTGCATCGTTCTCCTCATGTGTTTGCAAAGGCGGGACAAGGAAAAGAGCGCAGCTAAAGCTGTGCCCTTCCCGCTTCTTGCCGCGTAGCCGCCGGTATGGGCTGCATCGCCGCGGCACGTGGGCGCTCCATGTGCCGGGCTGGCTGGCGGACGGCATGCGTGCGCTGCGGCCTGGCCGCCGCGGCCATCTGCTCCGCTGCTTGCTCGTCGCGAACCACGCGAAAGCTGGTGTTGCGATACGCGGCTTTGGACCGCAGCAGGATCGCGGCGCCTGTAAACGTCACGCGATTCAGCTTCCACTCGGCCGCGCGCATGTCGTCCACATGAGCATCGGCGAGTTCATAGCTCATGCCCAGAACTTCGTCACCGTGCGCGTGAATTTCCTCCATCATGTCGGACCAGTCGCGGGCGAACAGGTAGCCCTCCACGCGAACATCGTTGCCGTCGAGTTCCGCGGCCGTGATGATGCCGCACTTCTGCTTTGCGTCGTGACCGTCCCAACCGCTCTTCCAGTCCACCGCCATACCCAACAGGCTGGGCAAAGCGGCTTCCGCGGCGGCGCGCGTCAGAACGACGCGATGCCCGCGAGCGCCGCTGGGAGCCTTGTCGCTGGGCTCATCCACCCGCGTCAGCACACCGGAAAAAGGCACCCGGTTGGGGTGCCCCGTGACCTCGGGAAAACGAACCGCCATCGCGTTCACCCGGCCGAGTGCCCGGTGCATCGTCCCACGCGGCGCGCGGTGGTTGGCAGCGATCTCAGTGATTCCGGTCTGCATCGTCCTCCTTGGTTTGTGGTTGTTCTCCGGCAGGTTGCAGCGGCGGCAAACCGCGCTGTGCCCGCACTTCGTCCACCGTCAAGATGCCTGCCTGCAGCAGCTGCACTTGCAGGTTGATCTCGGTGGCTTCGTCGCGCGCTTCCGTGACGAACTCAAACTGGAACTCGCTCCAGCCCAGGGCGCGATCGAAGACATCGCGCGTGATGTGCTCCGCCAACAGCGAAGCAACGGGTAAGACCGCGCTTTCGAAGGCCTGCGCGCTCATCTCCGTCGCCGTCGACCGGTTCACGTCTTCCTGCAGTCCCAGAAACATGGGCGGCATGTCGAACGCGTTCGCGATCACGCGAATCAGAAACTGCTGCCATTCCAATCGCAGGTCCGCATCCGTTCCCTGGCCAAAGCGCAGCACCTCCGGCTTCGAATCCGTCGACAGGATCGGCACCTGGCCGGTTCCCTCGACCTCGTCTTGCCACCAGCGGATCAGCCGCTCGTGCTGCGCGGGCGTCGCTTCGTCCAGCCACAGCGCGTACTGCACGACGCTGTTCGACGCCAGCCGGCCGGCATAGCGATGCGCGCTCAGGAACTGGTTCACCGCATCGAATGCCACCTCCACGCGGCCCAGGCCCAGCGGCGTGTGCGTGCGCGGGTTCAGCCGGATGTACATCAGCTCGCGGTCCAAGAGCGGCTGCGCATCCGTCAGGCTGAACGGATTGGCCGCGTGCGCATACCGCGGCACATCCGGGTCGCCGTTCCATGCGGCGTCCACCTGAATCGTTGCGCCGTCAATGGGCCAGAGCCGCAGCGGCGCGCCGGGGTTGCCGGTGTGCTCGATCTCCACCGATCCGAAGCCTCCCACCATCACGTCTTCCAGCACCGGCTCCATCAGGGTGCGGAAGCTGTCCTGCGGGTTGGGCGCGTCCATCAGCCGGCGCAACACCGCCAGCCGCGCTTCTCGTTCCGGGGTCTTCTCGATGTGCGATTTCAGCCCCACCTGCCATCGCATGTTGACCACGCGATCCTTCACCAGGTTGATGGCGCGACGCACTATCGGCTGCTCCGCCATGCGCCGCAGGTTGGCCGCGGTCGGCTTGGGCAGCGCGCCCACGCCCTGCGGCCGCCACGGCTGCAGCACCGCCGGCAGCGCCCGCGCGGATGGTGGCGCAGCATGTGCGCTCACCTGCGCCGGGTTGGCGATGAGCTGCGCTGAATTCTTCTCTCGCAGGGTGCGCAGTGCACCTTGCAAACGGGTTACAGCACCCAAATGCTTTCTCCTTTCTTGTAGAAACAGGAAAGGGCGTGACCGAAGCCACGCCCTTAGAAACATGTTGCGTTTACCGTTTAGATCATTCCGTGAGGTCTCATGAGAACCGCTGATACTCCGCCAGCGATAACTCCTCCAACAGCACCGAGCAATCCGACTTCTGGAGCTGCAAACAGAAGGACCGCCGCAAGCAGGGCGGTCAGCATTGCTGCAACCGTGCGAGCACCTAGACGGGAAAACGCCTGTTGCAACGTCGCGCTGCTTCTCGTTTGAAGTGCATCCCTCATATCAAACCTCTCGTCTTCAATTTGACGAAGCCGTAGAGCATAAAGATTCCTAGGCTGTTCGCAAAGAAGCACAACATGAACAGCTGCATTTTGCTCTTCTGTTCACGCGGTTGCCAAGTCTGATGGATTCCAGCCTGAAAGAAAAGCATGACTACAGCACCAGCCACCAGAACTGCTGTCCAGACCATGCTCTGCTCATTCGGATGGGACGCCTTAGCAATGTCGAGGAAGTTTACCAGCGTGGAAGCCAGAAAGTACACGGTAAGATCAATGCCCAGATACCAATGTTCTCTTCGGAAATCCTTTCCATCTACTAACTTGCGAATAAAACCAGTCATCACAAGCAGAATCAGCGGAATGAAGAACGCTGCCCAATATGCTAGTCCCTCGATGTTCATCGGCGAAAGGCCAGTGTAGATGATAAGCCTCCGTGGAAATCTACACCCGCAGCTCGCGCCTGGCGGTTTCGGCAACGCGCGCCAGATCGTTGAGTGTGACTACGCGGATCGCGGCTTCCTCCATCGTCTCCACGCCGAAGCGGTAGCGATCGGCAGCTTCGGAGTCGTCCCCGGTGATGCTGCGCAGAGGCTCGACGACGGCGGCGAGGTCCAGCGCGGCGCGCTCGACCCGCTCCACGCCCGCGCGCAGCCGGCCAGCCGAGTAGCTCAGGACCTTGGCAGCTTCCAGGTCGCCGTCCAGCGAAACTGCCTGGAAGATGCGAACCGTGCCGGTGGAAACACCCGTGCCGCTCGACAAAACTGTGCCAACCGCTTGCGCCGCGTCGGTGTGCTGCCCGCTTTGCGGTGCAAAGCGATACCCACAATCCAGCCGCAGCGGGTCGCCCGGCCGCGTGTACTCGCTGGCCGCGATGCGCTTGCGCATCAGATCCCACACGCCCGCGCGCTCGAACTCGCCACGCATGGTGTTCACGATTGCCGCGCGCCCGCTCACCCGCCGAGTCTTCTTCTCGCGCAGGGGCTCCACGTAGAGCCGCATCAGCTGCTCCATCTCCGCCGCGACCGACTCGGCCAGCGCGCCGCGTCCCTCGCTCATCTGCACCGTGGTCGACAGCGATTCCTCCAGCAGCTGCATCGCGGGCTTGGACGCGTAACCGCCCTCGCGAATGCGCACCGCCAGTTCGGCCTCCATGGACTCCAGCAGCGCCGTGTCGGCGTCCGGGTCCATGCAGCGCACGCGGCTCCAATCGCGCGTCAGCTTCACGCGCGTGGTGTCCTCGCGCCCGGCCTCGCGCAACAAGACGCCGATGTTGATGAACTCGTTCTTCACCGCGTCCGGCACATAGCGGAGCAGAAAGAACTCGCATGGAATCCGTGATGGCATCTTTTTGCTCCTTTCTGATGTGCTGTGTTCGTGGTTCGTTCTTCGTTCTTCGTTGCTCGTTCTTCGTGGTTCGTTCTTCGTCGCTCGTGATTCGTAATTCGTAATTCGTCGTGTGATTCGTTGTTCCAAAACCGAACCGCCGATCGTTGCTGCTCGTTGTTCATCTCTCCCACGAGAGAACCGAACCACGAATCACGAGAGAACCGAGAGAACCGAACCACGACCCACGAGAGAACCGAATCACGAATCACGAGAGAACCGAACCACGACAGCCCGCTACATCACATACTTCGCCACCGTATTAGACAGCATCGCATCGCCCCCGAACTGCTCCGGCACCGCGAACTTCTTCGCCGTGCCCCAATTTGGGAACGGTCGCCGGTCCGAGTCGCGAAACGCCTCGATCAGCTCGCGCACCCGGACCCGCCGCGCCCCAAGCTGCTCGATCAACTGTTCCAGCGGCCCCATGTCACCGCCGTACCACTCGGGCGGCGCCTCCTCCGCGACGCGGAAGAGCGCATCCGCCTCCAATGCCTCAATGCGGCCAAGCCACGGCTCAAAATTCTCCCACCCCGTAACCGCCTCGTACACGCGGTTGCGCGCATACACCCCGCGCAGCGGAGCATCCGGAAAGCTCCATCCGCCCGCGTTGAAGCAGAAGCCCTGATCGATAAACGTGGCCCGGTACCTGCGCTCGCGCGGCTTGCGATGAAACACCGCCTGCCGCCCGTTTGCGTTCCCCGTCCACTTGTCCAGGCACAGCATGCCGGCGAACTCCGCGACGTTGCGCACCTCCGGCAGCATCTCCTCGGGAAGGTAGTCCACCACCTGCCCGGGCATCAGGCCGCCCACAAACAGCGACCCAAACGCCAGCCCTGCGGAACACCGCACCCGCTCACCCCGCGCTGTATCGACCCACATGTCCGGCGAGTTCTCAACCAGCCACGCGCTCACATCCACCACATCGGTCTGCGGCACCGTCAGCCCGATCGCCTCGGCCAGCCGCGTCGCGATCAGCTCATTCGCCAGCACGCGCTCGCCCTGCGGATTATTCCGGAACTTCACCACCCACAGCCGCCCATCCGCGCCCAGCATCAACTGGCTCTGCGCTCCGCCACGCATGCGCCGAATGGTTTGGACCGCCGTAACCGCCACGAACCGTCTCCCTGTTCAGGATAGCCGGTACGATCGGCTCACTCGTGCTTCGGGCCGTTGCGGCTGTCGTGGTGGCACAAGGGCGACGATCCACGAATCACGAGAGAACCGACTCACAAATCACGAAAGCGAGAACGCGGCGATCAACGATCGAGCTCCCGCCGCACCGCCTGCGCAATCGCCATCGCCAGTACCAGGTCATCGTGCGCCCCGGCGGCGGCTTCCATGCGGCCGTTCTTGTCCACAAAGCTGCGGCACTCCTCCAGCAGCCGGCGGCTGCGCAGCATCTGCGATTTCGTACTCAGCAGCACCTGCAGCGCGCCCAGCATGGCGTTGCGCGAGCTCGACGTGGTCAACCACCCCAGGTCCCCATCGTCGCCCCGGTACACATTCAGCCCTTTCTCCCCCTCCAGAAAGGCAAGCACCGCCGCGCCGTGATTGTTGCGCTCCACCGCCAGCAGCGCGCCGTTGTACTCACGCGCCAGCAGCGCCGCATGCTCCGCAAGCTTCTGCGGCGGCCATCGCGCCTGCAGCTCCGCGCACTGCACGCCGCTCGCGCGGTCGATCACCTCCAGCGTGCTGAAGTCGCCCTCCTCCTTGCCGCCCGCGGGGTCAGCCGCAACAATGTACCGCCGTCCCGGCTGCATGCAGAGGTAGATTTCGATCCGGCCGTTTTCTCTCCGCTCGACCGGCTCATCCAGCGCCCCCAACCGCTCCAGCAGCGGCCCCGACTCAAACACGCACGCCCCGCTCTCGCGGAAACACGTCGCCGGGTCTTCCGCGAACTCCTGCAGCCGCAGCGGACCAAAGCGCTCCGCCAGCTCGCGCCGGAACGCAATCTGCTCCATCCGCAGCGCCGCGGGCCCATGCACCAGCGCAAGCTCTTCATCGCTCAGCGACGCCGCATCGACCACCACGCCCGACACATACGCCGGCTCGGTCCACCACGGAAAGAAGTGGCGCGTCACACCATGCCGCTCCGCAGCCGTCCACTGCTCGTAAAAGCAGCCGAAGGCGCCGTTGGGCGTCGACTCCATGACCAGCTCGCCGCCGGGAGCGAGCGCCGCGCGCAGGCCGGCCAGCGTCTCCGCCGCGTCACCCTGCCATCGCGACAGCTCGCTCACGTGCAGTTGCTGCACCGTCAGGCCGCGGCCCGCATTGGGCTCGGCCGCGCTCACCACGCGGATCTCCGAGTCGTTCGCGGCGAAGACCATCTCCCCGGCATTGTTGCGCGCGAGTTTTGCCGTGCCTTTCTGCATCGCCTCGGGCAGGTTCGCCCACATGCGCCCCACCATGCGAAACAACGCGGTGGCCGCCTCGCGGGTGTGCGCCACGTGTACCGTGACGGTGCCCGGCACCGCCATCGCTTGCAGAAAAAAGCGCCCCGCGATCCATGTGCTCAGCCCCATCTGCCGCGCCTTCAACACAATGCTCTCGCGCACATGGTTATGCTCAAACAAGCACTGCGCCGCGTTGGCAACCAGCGGTTCCAACCCGCCGCGCTTGGTGCGAATGCGCAGAAGCGATGCCGCCATCGCGATGCGGCCCTCCGGCGTCTGCATCAGGGCACGCCAAGCCAGCCCGTCTTCGGGCGGCGGACCGGCCCGGCTGTCCTCGCTCCAATCCTCCTCGTGCGTCACATCTGCATCCAGTAGTTGCCGGGCGCGGCCGGGTTGCCGTTAAACGTCGCCCGGAAGCGAACGCAGCTGTTCGGCGCCACCGTCACACTCGTTCGCCCGCTCACGTTGCTGAACGGGAAATCCGTCGGCGCGTTCAGCGTCAGTGCGTTGCTCGTGGACGACGACACGTTGCAGTAACTGATCTCGCGGCCCGTCTGCCACATGGCGCTCCACAGCGTCAGCGCCACGGCACCGTTGGTCGGGTCCGCATAGCGCCCGCCATCCGCGCAGGTCAGCGTCGCGTTCGCCGTCAGAACTGTGCCGTTCAAGTTTGCGGCGTTCGATCCGTCGATACCGTTCAGCACACACGCCAGCGCCTGCGCCATGCGTGTCTGGCCCGCGTTGTACAGGTGCAGGTTGTCCCAAAAGAACGTGCACGCGGTCGTAATGGTGCCGCCCGCATTGCAACTGCTTGCGCCCGGGTTCATGCTGGCGCCGGTCGCGCCCAGCACCGGGTCGCTGCCAACATCCACGTAGCCCACAAACTTCGACGCCCTCCATCCACTGCGCTGCACGGCGTTCATCGCCTGCACCACCGCATCGCAGTTCTGGTTGCCGTTGCAACCGCTGCCGCCGCGCGAGGTCACGCCGACCAGCACAGGCCGCAGCCCGGCCTGGGCGCGTGAGTTTGCCCACGCCGTCTGCAGGCTCCACACGAACGGGTACGTCGTCGCGGTGTTGAAGTTGTTCGTCGCCGTTGCAAGCACCGCCAGGTTCTGGCCGAAGTTCGATGTGCCCTGCGGATCCACCAGCACCGGCGCGGCCGCAAGCGTGTCCTGCATCCATGCCGAGGGCACGCCGAAGTTCGACACCGCATAGGTGTTGTTCAGCAGCGCCGGCAACAGCGCCATGTAGCTGTTCGGTGACGTGCCACCGCCTGACGTGGTGCACCTGCCATCGCTGATGCCGTAGCCGCACATAATGCTGTCGCCCTGGCCGATCAGCCTGGCGAACATGCTGGGCACCTGCGGCTGGCCGGGAAAGGGTGCGCCCTTGGCCATCGCGTATTGCCGCAGCGCCAGCGACCGCTTCGCCACCACCGCGGCAGAGTCGCTGGTGGAGTAGAACGCCGCCGCCCAGTACGCCACGCCCTGCGGAAACAAACCGCTGGCGTTCGTGGGCTGACCCAGGCGGTAGTTAAAGCTGCCGGCTGTCTGCACGTTGTAGCAGGACGCTGTTCCACTTTGCGTCACCAGCGGAACGCCATCCAGAAAGAACGTCCCCGCGCCACTGGAAGGGCAGCTCAGCGCCACCACGTGGGTGCCCGAGAACACGTCGCCGGTGAACACCTGGCTGCTGTACCCCGGCGTGCCGTACGACAGCGAGTACGTTCCCGGCAGGGCTGACTCGGGCGCGAACGGTCCATAGATCGGATTCTTGGTATTGATTAACAGACCGGCAGACGTCGTCGCCGTGCTGCTCAGGATCGTGCTCAGATTGGTGCTCTGGTACGCGCTCTGGCCGCCCGGCGTCGTCGGCATCGTGACCACCAGGTAGTACGTGTTCGTCGCGTTCAGCGCCGCGGGCCAGTCAAGCCCCTGTGCGGTGCTGGTGAACTGGTAGCTGACGCCGCTGCGCACCGGGGCCGTCGCAATCACGCCGTGGTTGCCGTTGCCGGAGTAGTCGAGCAGGTTGCCGCCTGTCTCGTCGAACCGGTACAGACCGAGCAGGCCCGCCGTGTCCATAACCAGCGGCTGCAGGTTCGCAAGCGGGATCGCCGGCAGGCGCGCCGCGTTCAGCGTGCCGCTACTAATGTTCGCCGCGTTGGTCGTGTCCGTCGTAGCGCTCGGGGCAAGACCGGTCACGCTCGCCGCAGGGATCGCCGGCAGGCGCGATGCGTTCAACGTGCCGCTCGTAATATTCGCCGCGTTGGTCGTGTCCGTCGTCGCGCTCGGGGCAAGGCCGGTCACGCTCGCCGCGGGGATCGCGGGCAGGCGCGATGCGTTCAACGTGCCGCTCGTAATATTCGCCGCGTTGGTCGTGTCCGTCGTCGCGCTCGGGGCAAACGCAGTGCCGTTGGTCTTGGTGCACGCAACCGCGCCGGAGCTGGTCGCCGTGCAGTCACCACCGGTGGGCGACGGCAGACCGAGCGTCTGCGCTTCCAGCACCGCCCCGCACAGCAGGGCTGCCGCAAATACAAAGGGCAGCCATTTGGCTGCCCGCACTGAAAACATTTGCAACGTGTGTCTCCTTTCGCCCGGCGCGGGGCTGCTGTCGTTCCAACTGTTGTTGAAACGTTTGAACGTGTTCGCAAAGCGCATACGGCATCCCATTCGCATCATTGGTTCACCGCCTGCGGATTCAGCAGCGTGGTGCCGTCGGTGTCCACCACAAACTCCTGCACAAAGTACTTGCCCGCGGTCGCGTACAGCGGCGATCCGCTGGCCGTGCTGGCGGCAAACGCGCCGTGCACGCCGGATGGCCACTGCAGCGTGTAGCCACCCGCGCCGCTCACCTGCAGAATCAGCGTGATCTGCTGGCCCGGCATGAGGCCGCTGAAGGTCATGCCGGTCACATTGCCCGACCAGGCGAAGTGAAACACCTCCCGCGCGCAGCTTGCGGTAAAGGTTGGCGTTGCCGAAAACGCGACGCTTGCAGCACACAAGCCCGCGTTCCCCGGCAGCCGCGCCGGATCGATGGTGCCCGTGGTGATATTCGCCGCGTTCGTCGTATCCGTGGTCGCCGATGCCGCAAGCCCGCTCAGGTCACTTGCCCTGCCGCTCGAAGCCACATTCGCCAGAACCGCGCTGGTAGCCGCCGGTCCAAGTTGCACGATGCCCTGCGCGGTGCTGGTCGCCGGGCTTGCGCCGGTGCCGCCACCATTGATGTGCGCCGCATTCAGGTTGGTCACGTTCAGCGTGCCGACCGTCATTGCGGTGGGGCTCATGGTGTATTGCGTGCCGCGCAGCGTCCACTGCATGGTGCCGTTCTGCGGCGCATAAGTCACAGTGTCATACTGCGATCCGCCCGGAACGTAGTCGAGCTGGAACAGGTTATAGGTCGAGTTGAAACGGCTGCATCCACGCCCATTGCAGTGCAGGCGAATCGCTGTCTGCTCACCCGCCTGCATGTCCAGCGCCGTGTTCCAGATGCCCTGCGTCTGCAGCGCAATGTCGGGCGCGGTATGCGTTCCACCCGAACCCAGATACCCGCCCGCGGAGTTGTTGATCACCCATCCGCGCAGCCCCGGTCCGTTGTTGCCCTGGTAATAGATGCCGGCCTGCTGTTGCGACGTGGGCCGCGGCGTGTACTGCGTAATGTAGGTGACGTCCGCCGAGACCTTTTGCTGAAAGTAGTGCGGCTGTTCCACCGGATCGTTGGCCGCCCACGCCACCGTGTTCGGCGCCAGCGTGAACTTGCCCGACACATCGCGCGTGGCGGGGTCGTACACATCCAGCACTTCGGCCATGGGATACAGCACATAGCCGCCGGTCAGCAGTTGCAGCGTACCTCCGCTGCTGGTCGCGTCGGGTCCGGCCTGGGCAAACTGGAACTGCCCATATCCGCTTGCGGACATGACAAAGCTGCCGTTGAAGCTGCTGTCGCCGACGCCGCTCAGCGTCATCGTGGTGCCCGTGGAATCAATGGCGCTCACGTTGTTCGTCGTCACCGTGACCACGCCGTTGCTGCGCGCAACCGACGTGACGGTGTACTGCAGGTTCGCATAGCCGCTTGTGCTCTGCGAACGGCCCACAATCGCGGACACGCCGCTGGCCACGTACAAGTTTGTACTGTCTACCGTTCCGATCACCGGGAACACCTGGCGGATCGCTCCGGCCGTGTCGACCGTCTGCTCCAGGCCGTAACCGCACATGCCGCCGATGGCAACCATGGCCGCCGGACCGTGCGGCTTGTTCAGCGTCAGCTGCAGGTGCGTTCCGTCGGTCACGGTGTAGGGTGCCATCTCATAGTTCTCGGGCGTGGCGCTGCCGCCGGGAACCGAGTCCGCGATGCAGGCGACGCCGGAACCCGCCGGGCTGGATGCCGTGTTGGTGCTGAAGCCGGCCGGCACGCCCGAAGTCTGAATGGCCACCGTAACCGTGCCCGGCGCCATGGTGTTGCTCTGCGGAGGTATCGCCGCCGCCGTCGAAAAGAACGTACTGGGGGCAAACGACGTTCCGCTGAACTTGGCCGTGGCCGCCGGAAAATTCCCCTGCACGCCACCGATGATCTGGCCGGTGCTGATCGTCTTCGAGGGTGCCTTGTCGATCAGGAAGCGGCCGCTGCCCTGCGTTCCGCCATTCGCCGTTGCCGTGACCTGCAACGTCTGCGATCCGGCCGTGCAGCCGGTGGTGCAGGTCCCAAGAAACACCCGCTGGTCTTCCAGAAACTGCAGGTCGGCAGGGTGTGCTCCCTCGTCCGCCGAATCGCGGAAGCCGCCGGAGGCGCGCATATAAAAGCTGTTCGCGATACAGTCGCCCACACCAAAGCAGTCCAGATCGTGTGAATTCATCACGTGCTGGCCCTGCGCGAATTGCGTGTACAGGGTGTCGGTCACCGTAAACGTGCTTTTGAAGTACGGAAGCGCAAACCCGTAGTTTTCCGGGAACAGATTGTTGCCGCCGCGATACCCAACGTGAATGTATTGCTGCGACGCCGCGAGATAGTTCGACGTCGCGGATTCGGCAAACTTCGTCGTCAGCTGGTGGAAAATGTCCTGACCGCCGTTGCCGGGGCTCAGGATGTACTCCGAAATGCGGCCGCGCCGCCTGTCGATCAGGGTCTGGCCGGCTTGCGTGGGCAGTGCGTTCTCGCCACCGGTATAGTCGGGGTCGGCGATCACAGTGCATGGCTTGCCGGTGCACTCAGGCGAGGCAAGGGCGTTCGCGATGCCATCTGCACCCGCCTGCGAGATGAAGCTTTGCGCGTGCAGGTCGCCGTTCAGCCGGTTCACACGCAGCTCTGTGCCGGCGGGCTGGGTCACCACCTGCGTCGCGTTGGGGACCTTGCTCACCTTCTGGTCGAGCCCGGCCTGCACCGCGGCGGTGTTGCTGTCGATATAGTTTTTATCGGCGGCTTGCAGTGGTGTCGTGGGATCGCCCGAAAGCACCAGCGGTCCGGTCATGGCGTCGCCGCTCTTTTGCACGTAGGGCGTGGTGTCCGCCGGTGCGGCACCGCCCGTCACGGCGCGCGCGATTGCCTGGTCCACATACTGCTTCGACACGGTCTGCACCGCGACGCTGCTGGGCAGAACGCCCGTGCGCACCCCGGCCAGTGTGACCGGGCCGTAGGAAACCGGAATCTGCCAGTACTCGCGGGTCACCGTGCCATCGGCCAGGTGGTACACCACGGTGTAGAACGTGCCGATCGGCGTCGCGCCGGCGGTAGGCGCCAGGGAAACACTGAGCGCGCCGTTTGTGCCCAGCGTGACGCTGGTGGAGCCCTGTTGCACCGCGGTGCCGTTGGCCGCGGTGAACGACGGCCAGCTGATCAGCACCGTGCCCTGGGCGGGTGTGCCGCTGGCCGAACGCACGGTGTCGCTGACGGCGGTCAGGCCGGTGCCGGTCTGAACACCAGACTGAACACCAGTTTGGGCCACCAGACCGTGCATGGACCACACAGCCGGCGAGACCAGAGCCAGGGCGAACAGCGCCCCGGCAAAGCCTTGGCGCGCCCGCGCAAATGGTTGGAAGTTGGCTAGCAAACGCTCTCCTTTCTTTTGTGAAGCAAACGCGACCGCTGCATCGCAGCAACATCGCAGCTGCGAACTGCCGCAGTCGCATTTTGCCGATCCAACGCAAAAACGCGGAAGGCCATCGTGCGCCTTCCGCGTTCTGCGTATGTAAGTTGTCCGGGAGCCTTGAGGGCGTTTGTTTCCGCCTCAACTCACCCGCCTATTCAGAATAACAATTGGACCGGAAATACCATGCCAACTATTTTTTCGGCGTAAGTTGCTTATTCCAAATAGGTTACGGCGACGCCCTCCTGTTTTGCCTCTTGACAGGATTTCAGCAGGTCGGTGGAAATTCCCGGCGTCTGCTGCATCAGGCCGCGCTTCTGGAAGATCGCGGTCAGCTCATCCAGCGCCTCGTGGTAGCGGCGCTGCGTCGACCGAAAGCTCCAGCGCAGCATGGACGCGGTCTCCGCCAGGGTGTACTCCTGCACGGCAACGCGCACGATCAGCCGCTGCTGCTCTGGGGTCAGCAGCAGGATGCACCGCTCCACGTCCGTGACGAAGATGATCACATCGTCGAAGCCGTGAACGCGGTAGCTGGTCACCTTGCCACGGAAGAGCTCGCGGCCCAGCAGGCTGGGAACGCGCGCCTTCTGCAGCCGCATCGCAGCGTAGCGGCGCAGCATGGCCTCGGTGTACTTGCGATAGAACGCCGTCTGCGGCGTGATGACCACGCGCAGCGGCGAGCGGGGCACCGGAACAGGCTGCTGCCCCTGCTGCGAACCGGGATCGGCGGAGGCGTGCAGATACGCGACCGCCGTGGCCAGGTTGCCCTCTGTGCCGTACACGGGTACGCCGGCCGGGGCGGCGGCCGCGGAACGTGCGGGCATGGTCAGGATTTTGGCTTGGGAAACGGTCTGGTTCACTGGGCACCTCCGGAACGGTTGGGGGATACGGCAAGGTTGGTGACAAGGGTGAGGCGGCCCGCCGCTGCGACATGGCTCACATCAGCGGGATGGTGCTGCACCGCGCCGCCGGTGGCGTTTGTCATCGGCGTTGCGGCAGGTTCAGGCAGATTCCGGTCCGGGCTTTGGACCTGGCAGCGGGCGTGGACAAGGTGCAGGCGTAGTTCAGGTGCCTGCCGGTGATCCGTGCGGCCATTCACCGCTACGGAACGGCACGGGCGGCCAGGGCTGCGACGCCGGCGTGACGGCAGCGCAGCGATGAACGGGCTGCAGTGCCGGCAATACACGCCGGCTTCAACCCCGGTGCGGACCCACAATCCACCGCACCCCTCGCACACTTTCAAGTCCCTTCGCAAAAGTTTCACAACTGACTCCAAGGTTCTGTTCGGCTTGCCGCTCGTCCGCGCCGGGCTTTCGGCATCCGAATGTTGTGGACCGTCTCCGTGGCGAAGGCTCTCTTTTGGCCTTTGCAGTGTGCCCGTGGACGTATCCGGTGATCATGTGGATGGCTCCGGCCGGGCTTGGCGGGCCTGGTGCCCGCGCTGTCCCGGTCTCTCTCGCCACCCCTGCCTGCGATGAAGAAGTTTGCTGACAGTAACGAACGCCGTTATGGATGTCAACGGCGGTTTGCCTGTCTTTTAACGCGATTGCAAGCCGTTTTACATGAACGACTTACCTAATGATTTCGGCACCGGAACAGATCCACGACAAAGCACAACAATTTCGCTGTATCTTCGCTTTCCACAACAACTTACGCTCCCGTTCTGAAGTTGTGGATTCACCTTTCCAGAAAACTTCGCGAACCGAAACAGCAGCCTCACGGAAGGTGCAGTTTTGACACCGGCATATAACTCCACACCTGCGGAGCTGCCGGTGGAGGCTTTGCCAGGCCACGGTCGTCTAATCTGCTGAGAGGGTCGGACCACGGCCGCGGAGACTGTTGCGCTGGGTTCGGCATGGAATTTTCGACTGGAGACTCGCTCGCGGGGACTGACTGAGGCGGGCCCGAGGCATGCCACGCGGCTGCGCCGGTCGCTGGTCGGCCTGTGTGCCGCGGCAGTGCTCGTTGCCGGGTCTGCCGAAGCGAAGACGAAAACGTCACCGCATCCCACTTCCACCAAAAGCCGGGTCGCGGTCCTCACCTCCGGCAGCGCCAGAAGTAGCGGGAGCGCACGGCTGTGGTCGCGCGTGGCGCCGGCCGCCCGGGCAGGCGGACGTCTTGGCAGCGGTGCTCGCACTACCGGCACCGGCCGGGTCAGGACGGCTCCGGCAGGTTCCTTGCGCGCGCACACGCTCTATACCGCTCCCACGGTCATGCGCGGCCATGGCGGCGTCTACCGCAACGGCGGTGTCGTCCTGGCCCCCACACCAGCGAGCCGTGCCGCACCGCCAGCACCGGAAGAAACAGTCATGGACACCGACTCGACCGCCGGCGCGTTTCCCTCCGTGCCGCAAATCCTGGCCCACGGCAACTCCGCGCTGCAGTTTCCCACGGCGTTGCGCGCGTTCTTCCAACAGCTGCAGCAGCGCGAAGACGAGCCGGGCAACGGCACCGTTCGCATCATGCAGTGGGGCGATTCCCACACCGCCGCGGACATGTTCACCGGCGAACTGCGGGCGCGCATGCAGGCGCGCTTCGGCGACGGCGGCGTGGGCTTCACCTATGCCGGGCACCCCTTCGCGGGCTATCGCATTCTAGGCTCGGGCCGTGGTGAAAGCGGCAGCTGGCACACGCTGGGCACACACTTTACCGAGTTGGGCGACCGCCTGCTGGGCCTGGGCGGCGTCGCGATTGAGAGCTATCGCACCGGCGACGTGGCCAGCCTGGACGCGCCGTGCCTTACCTTTGCCGTGCAATACCTGCGCCAGCCCGGGGGCGGCGGCCTGCAGGTGAGCGACAACGGCCAGGTGGTCGCGAACCTGAGCACTACCGAGGCGCACGCCGTGACAGCGTCGGGACAGGACGCCCAGGGGACCGACCAGGCCATTGCCGACCAGAGCACGCAGCAGGACGAGGCGGCCATTGAAAACCCGAGCGCCGCCGCAGCCGAGGCTGCGCAGGACCAGGCCGCGCCGACCGGAACCGGCAACGCCACGGCCGGCTCGGGCGGCACCTTCCGCTATAACTGCCAGGCCGGGTCGCACCACTTTACCTTCACCACACAGGGCGGTGGCCCGGTGCGGCTGTTAGGCACGGTGTCGCTGCAGCCCGGCATTACGTGGGAGGCGATGGGCATTAATGGCGCGGAGGCGCCGCTGCTGCTGCGCTGGAACCAACCCCTGTTCAAGGAATACCTGGCTGCCGCGCAGCCCGCGCTGATCGTGCTGGCCTACGGTACCAATGAAGCCGCCGCGCGCTGGACCGGCGAGGACTACCGGCAGACCTTTACGCGGCTGATCCAGATGCTGCACGCCACGTCGCCGGCGTCGTCGATCCTGGTGCTTGGGCCGGGCGACCGCGCCATCGGCTCCACCTACTACACGACCAGCTACAGCACGGTGGGCCGCGGCCGGCGCGCCCGGCGGGTGCTGCACCGGGTCGCGCATCGCGTCTACACGCCCTATCGCGGTACCGACCGCATCCTGAACGCCCAGCGTGACGTCTGCTCCGCCACCAGCCTGTGCGCCTTCTGGGACTGGCGCGCGCGCCAGGGAGGCTTCGGCAGCGTGAACCGCTGGGTCTCCGCGGGGTACGCGCAACCGGACCACACGCACCTGACCGGCACCGGTTACCGCGCCCTCGCCGATGCCCTCACCGCCGACCTGCTCAGCGCCTACAGCGGCTTCGGCTCCGACCGCAACGGCAGCCCGACCGTGCCGTAGATTGGTGCGGCTTTAGCCGCTGAGGTAGACAACCGACCTGCATCGATATGCGGCTTTAGCCGCCGAGGTGACACGTTCGAATGCTTCCACCAGCGGGCACTCGGTCCAGTAAATGACAATAGGTAAGCCATACCTCCCGCATAGGCGCGTTCCGGCCGAATGGGAGAAAGAAGGCATCAAGCAGACCTCTGCCTGCTACCTACGCACGCATCGCGCAAACCAGCATCCACATACAATCAGAGGTATTCATATGAGTGACAAAAAACCAGGAATCATCAAAGTTCTGCAAGCCGTAGCGGGTAAACCCGTCACGCCAGAGGACGACGAGTCTCTCTTCAGCTCTGGCCTGCTGGACAGCTTCGCGCTGCCCGATTTTGTGAGCGGGCTTGAGTCGGAGTTCGGCGTCAGCGTTCCGGACAGCGACCTTTCCGCGCGCAAGTTCGACACCATCGACAAGGTCGAGGCTTACCTTGACTCCAAGGGCGCGTAAGCGCACCCAACGCACGGCGCGGAGGTTGCGATGAGTTCGATTCGGGCCACCGGGGCGCACCTGCCCTCGCGTGTTGTCACCAACGAGGAACTCGCCTCGCAGGTTGGCGAGTCCGCCGCCTGGATCGAGCAGGTTTCGGGCATCCGCGAGCGCCGCTACGCAGCGGAGGGCGAAACCGTCGTCACACTGGCGCTCGCCGCCGCCCAGGCATGCCTCGCGAACGCAGGCGTCACGGCCAGCGATGTCGGCATGCTGTTGCTCTCCAGCGGGTCGGCCGAGCGCAACGTGCCGGGCCCCGCCGCCCAGGTCGCTGCCGAACTCGGCATGGGCACTGCCGCGGCGCTGGACATTGCAATCCCCAGCGCCGGCTCGCTGTGGGCACTTTCTCTCGCAAAGCAAATGGCCCCCGTCACACCGGGCGGCAAGGTCCTGGTCGTCGCCAGCGAAATCATGAGCCGCCGCGTGGACCGCACCGCCGAGGGCAGGAACACCGCAATCTTGTTTGGCGACGGTGCCGCCGCGGCACTGATCGACGCGCAACCGGGAACGCTGGAATTGCAGGACGCGCTGCTGCAAAGCGACGGCACCGGTGCCGACATCCTGCACATGGAGGGCGCGGGCGACGCCGCGCGCCTCCACATGGACGGCGGCTCCGTCATCCTGCGCGCCTCGCGCAAGCTGCCCGCCGTCACCCAGCAACTGCTCACCCGTAATCACCTTGCGCCCGACGCCGTTGCCCATTTTGTAATGCATCAGGCGAATGGAAACCTGATCGCCAAGGTCGCTTCCACGCTGAAGGTGCCCCCGGAACGCTTCTTCCAAAACATCGCGCATTACGGCAACACGTCGTCCGCATCGCTGCTGATCGCCCTGCACGAGTTCCTGCAGCAAACGCCGCAGCCTGCCGGCCCAGTGGTACTTAGTTCCTTTGGCGCCGGCTTGAACTGGGGCGCGATGCTGGCCATGCCCATTTCCGCTTAGCAATTCGCCCAAAGGTGTGATCGTGCGAGCGGCGGTCTTCGCCCTCATCATTCACCGCGCCGATCCGCGCGGCGGCGCCGGCATGCTCTGAGCGACGCACACTGCTCCAGCGCCGCCCGGCAGCGTCTAACGTACCGAAAGCACCCGCGGTGCACGCGGTTGCGAAGGAGCGGGTATGACGCCGCAGGAACAGGGGTTGCTCGACGGCCTGATCGGCCGCATCCAGAGTGCGCATCTGACCACCAAGGACACGGAAGCGGACCGGCGCATCCAGGATGCGCTTGGCAAGGATCCGGACGCGCTCTACATCCTGTGCCAGACCGTGCTGCTGCAGGTCTACGCTCTGGAACAGGCGCAAAAACAACTGGCGCTCAAAGAGCAGGTGGCGCAGGCACAGCAGCCGCAGCAGCACGAGCCCACCTTTCTGGAAAAAATCTTCGGCCGAAGCGAGCCGGAGCCGCCGCAACCCCAGCCAGGCACTGCCTATCCCACGCAGACTTCAAACCAGCCGGGCTACGGCGCGCCGGTATACAACCAGACACCCGCGCCGGGGCAGGCGCAATACGGCCAGCAGGGCTACCTTCGTCCGGGCTACGGGCAGCCTTCCATTGCCTACCCACCCGGCGCGTATCCGGTGCAGCCCGGCTATGGCACAGCGTATGCGCCGTATGGCGGCGGCGCGCCCATGAGTTCAGGCGGAGGCGGCTTTTTACAGGGCGCACTGCAGACGGCAGCGGGTGTAGCACTTGGGGAAATGGCCTTTCAAACCGTGGAAGACCTGTTTCGCGGCTTCGGCCACAGCGCTGGCTACGGCTCAGACCGCGCCGTCGGCTTCAGCGATGTGAACTCCGGCAGCGGCGGCGACTACGGCCAGGGTGGCGGATTCTTCAGTCGCGAGCAGGCAGAGAACGGCGCCAACGACCAGCTCAGCCCCGACATCGAGGATCGCCGCGGCGAGTCCAGCAGCGGTTTTGCGGACGTCGGCAGCGGCGGCTCGCCCGACGCCTTCGCGAATGCCGACGACTCCACCACTGACAGCGGTTACGACGTGGACAACTCCGGCACCGAAGCAGACGGCAGCGACTTTTTCGATAACGGTGGTGGTGGTTTCGACAGCGGTGACAACGGCTTCGATGACGGTGGCAGCTTCAGCGACAACAGCTAACCGTCCGACACGCATCGGGCATACAATCTGCTTGCATGAAGGTCACGTTCGACCCGGCCAAAGACGCCAGCAACCGCCGCAAGCACGGCATCTCACTGGCGCGGGCCCTGACTTCGACCTGGACACTTCCCAGTTTCGAGTCGACGAACGGCAAGACTATGGCGAATCGAGGTACGTCTCTGTCGGCTTTGTTGGGACGGAGCTACATACTTTTGTTTACACAGTTCGGACCGGAGGCATCCGCGCAATCAGCCTTCGTCGGGCAACACGCGGAGAGTGGGAGGACTATGCAGAGCAGCATTGAGCAACATTCCATCTATGGAGTACCAGACGAAGAAAACCCGGAATGGACGAAGGAGGATTTCAAGCGTAGCAAGCGCCTGCACGAAATGCCTGCGGAGTTCCAGCAAGCCGTGGCGCATGCCATGGGCCGCAAGACCCGCGGCCCGCAAAAGTCGCCCCTGAAGCAGCGCACCTCCATCCGGCTCTCGCCCGAGGTGATGGCGGCGCTCCGAGCCACCGGTCCGGGCTGGCAGGCGCGTGCCGAGGAAGCTTTGCGCAAAGCCTTTGTGCGCTGAAGCTGACCGGTGCTGGCCCTCGCCAGGAGCCTGCGATGTGACTTCTTCCCGCCTGTTCTGCAAGACTGTGTGCTTACCGCGCGCTCGCGCGTCCAGAGAGGTCTTGCCATGAGCACTACCGCGCCCGCTTCCGTATTTCGCGCTTTGAATCCTGTGAATGGCTCCATGCTGGACGAGGAGTTCACCACGTCCACCGCGGCGGACGTGGATCGGCTTGCCCAGTCAGCCGAGGCGGCATGCAGCTTCTTTGCCGCCACCTCCGGCGCCGACCGCGCTCGCCTGTTACGCACGATCGCGCATCGCCTTACCAACGACGGCGATGCGATCGTTCAACGCGCCAACCTGGAAACCGGCCTGCCCTTGCCGCGGCTCCAGGGCGAACTGGCACGCACCACGGGGCAACTCGCTCTGTTCGCTCAGGTTGCCGAGGAGGGCTCGTGGGTCGACGCGCGCATCGACGAAGCCCTGCCCGACCGCAAGCCGCTGCCGCGTTCCGACATCCGCTCCATGCTGCGGCCGGTCGGTCCCGTCGCCGTATTCGGTGCCAGCAATTTTCCGCTCGCCTTTTCGGTAGCTGGCGGCGACACCGCATCGGCGCTCGCCGCGGGCAATCCCGTTGTGGTCAAAGCACACCCGGCGCACCCCGGCACTAGCCGCCTGGCCGCGGAGGCAATCGCCCGCGCGGTGCGCGAATGCGGGCTGCCAGAGGAAGTCTTCGGCATCGTCTACGACGCGGGCACCGCCGCCGGCGAAGCCCTGGTGCTGCATCCCGCGATCCGGTCGGTCGCGTTTACCGGATCCGCGGGCGGAGGGCAGGCACTGATGCGGCTCGCTGCGAGCCGGCCCGAGCCCATCCCGTGCTTTGCCGAAATGGGCAGCACCAATCCCTTGTTCATCCTTCCGGGCGCCATGCGCGAACGCGGCGCGGCCGTCGCAACCGGGTTGCAGGCTTCGTTCACCCTGGGCTCAGGCCAGTTCTGCACCAAGCCGGGGCTGGTTTTTGTGCCACAGGCGGGCAGCGACGCGTTTCTGGAGCAGTTGCGCCAGGGCGTCGCCGGCATGGGCGGTCACGGTATGCTCACCCCGGGCATCGCGGCCCGCTACGCCACCGGTGTCGAGCAGCGCATTGCCAGCGGCGCGGCAGAGTGGGTCGCCGGCCTGCAATCCGCACCCGAGGGACCCGGCGCCGGCGCCTCGGCGGCAGTCTTCGCCACGTCCCTCGCCACCTTTCTGACCGACCGCACCCTGCAAGAGGAGATCTTCGGTCCCACAACCCTGCTGGTGCATTACGGCCATCCCGCGGATCTGGTCGCCGCCGCACACGCACTGCACGGCCATCTGACCGCCACTCTGCACGGCACCGGCGACGACATCCAAGGTGCCGCGGAGTTGATCCGCGTGCTCGAAACCAGGGTCGGCCGCATCCTGTTCAACGGCTTTCCCACGGGCGTGGAGGTATGCCACGCCATGGTGCATGGCGGCCCGTTCCCGGCAGCGAGCGACAGCCGCTTCACCAGCGTGGGAACGCGCGCGATGCTGCGCTTTGCACGCCCGGTCTGCTACCAGGACTTTCCCGATGCCGCGCTTCCGGAGGCGCTGCGCGACAGCAACCCACTTGGTATCCTGCGCATGCGCAACGGAGCAATCGGACGCGTTTAAACGATTCGCCTGCAGTATGCGCGGCGCGCCGCCCCGGGCTGCGCCGCACCACGGCAGGCAATCAAAAAGGCCCGGCATTGGCCGGGCCTTTCCATCTACCCGAATCGCAATCTTAGTTCTGATCGTCGTTATAGAAGCGGACGGTCGCGCTCTTCGAAGGCCGGAAGTTGCCGTCACCCCGATAGCTGGCCGAAAGGCTGCTGAGCCCTTCCGGCAGCGCGCTTACGGTCAGGGAGGCGGAACCGTTCGCGACCGGAGCTTCGCCGATTCGCTTGCCATGCTCGGTGAAAATCACTGTGCCGCCGGGGGTTGCGCCGGACTTCCCATCCACGGTCGCCAGCAGCGTCACGGAACTGCCGTCGGCACTGGCCGCCGAAGCCACCGTAAGCGCAATCGTGCTGGCTGCCCGGAACCGCAGAGCGGCAGAATGGGTCGCAGCCGGCGTATTGGGCGATGCGGGCGGCGCAGCGTGAACCCCACAGGCCAGCAGCACAGAAGCCGCCAGCGCGGCCATGCTGGAAAGCAGGCGGCTCGAGCGGCAGAACCGCTGCAATACCTTGGTGGACCGGAATGACGAACTTGAATGTGACATCAGCTGCCCTGCCTGAACTGTTTCGCTAAAACATGGCTACCTTTGCTGTCTGGCGCTGTCTGCTTCACGAAAACTCGAAAGTGCTGCAGCGGAGTAGCCAAAAGTCGATTCTGGCACCCCAAAGAGGGTACTTCTTT
This sequence comes from Terriglobus sp., assembly GCF_965201105.1. Taxonomy (GTDB): domain Bacteria; phylum Acidobacteriota; class Terriglobia; order Terriglobales; family Acidobacteriaceae; genus Terriglobus. The sequence continues at coordinate 3,808,321 of NZ_OZ241741.1, read as the reverse complement.
CCGAGTACATCACGAATCTTCTTCGCACACATACTCATGCTTCAGTGAGATGCCGTTTTGTCGCCAATGAACATCATTGTGTTCGGAAACCGACAGAAGCCCGCGATGTCATCGAAATGAGTTGCGACAGGACAACAACACACAAGCGGGATCATCCAGACTTCCTTACCGCCGCATGGCAGTACCGCGGGTCTTGCAAATTGCAGTCGATCCCATGCGTTTCAGCGTCGGAAACAACAGAAAAGCGGGTGCCCTCGCACCCGCCTTTCCAGTCTGAACGCTTCGCAATCTGATTCGCTGCGAAGCCCCTACACCGTCATGAGCTCTTTTTCTTTGACCTTGAACATATCTTCCAGCACCTTGATCTCGGCATCGGTCATCTGCTGCGTCTCCTCGGTCGCGCGCTTCTCGTCGTCGGCGGAGATCAGCTTGTCCTTCGCCGCCTTCCGGATGGTGTCGTTACCGTCGCGGCGAATGTTACGGATGCTCGTCTTGTGATCCTCAAGCGTCGCGGCCAGATGCTTCACGGCGTCCTTGCGGCGATCCTCGGTCATGGGCGGAATCGGCACGCGGATGACCTTGCCGTCGTGCATGGGGTTGAAGCCCTGCCCGCTGGTGCGGATCGCCTTTTCAATCAGCTGCACGGTGCCCTGATCGAACGGCTGCACAACGATCAGCTGCGCCTCCGGCGTGGTCACCTGGGCGAGCTGATTAATCGGCATCTCCGAACCGTAATAATCCACGCGGATGCTGTCGAGCATGTGGACGCTGGCGCGGCCGGTGCGCGCTGCCAGCAGGCTGCCGCGGAAGTCCTCGACGGCTTTCTTCATGCGCGTGGTGAGCTGGCCCTGCAGCTCCTTCAAAGCGGGGATGTTCGCCATTTGCGATGCCATCGTCGGGGACTCCTGTGAGGCGCGTTTGCGCGGCTCATTCAGTTTAGTGGACGCGGGGTCAGGACGGGTTGTTTCACCGGCGCTCTTGCGCGTTGCGGTGCGAAGTGGCGGGGGCAAACACCCACTGCCCATCGGCACCACACAACAAATCAAGACCCGCTGCTCACGCGGAGGCCATACAGGTGCTCGGCATTCGTGCGAAGCACCATGCGGGCCAGCTCGGCCGCGCGCGCCTCCGTGATCACGCCATCGTGCAGCATGCCGGTCAGCGCCAGCCCCAGCGCCGCACGGGCGTTGCCGGCCGCGTACCATTCGGACTCTTCCCAACCAGCCACGGCGCTGTAAGGATAAGCATCCGTCCCGAACAGAACCTTTTCCGGATACAGCTCAAGCCACTCGCGCAGGCTGCCGGCCAGCGTGCGCGCCGAAAACAAAAGCGCCTCTTGCGAAATGTCGAGATAGAAGTTGGGCTTTTGCAGCATGGCGCCAGCCTCGCGCACATAGGGCCAGCCGCCGTGCAACAGCACAAAATTCGTTTTGGCATAACGCGAGTCGTTCAGGATCGGCTCAAGCAGCAGCGGGTTCACGCCGGCGACCGAAAAATAACGTCCGCCACCAGCCATGCCGTGCAGGTGGACCGCCAGGCCAAGGCGGCCGGCCTCCAGCGCGATATAGCGGAAGAGAAAATCCTGCAGCGCCTTGTACTCCGCGGCACCGGGCTTGCTCATGCCGCCGGCGTAGCGCGCGTAAACCGCGGCAGCCTCCGCGCGTGGCGTGTCGGTAAAGCCGAACTCTCGCAGATACGCCACCTCAAATTTGACTGCGACCGCGCCGCCCGCCTTCTGCCGTTCCAGCGTGGGCGTCACAACCTGAGCCAGGTAGGCATCCAGCGTGCCGGGGACGCGCTGCAGGTGCGCCGCGCCCAGGTAGGCGGTGCGCAGCTTGTCTTCCAGCGCGAAGAACTGCGCCCGGTCGGGCGTGGTGCGCAGAACGGTGTCGTCCAGCGGAAATAGCAGCGCATCGTCGTAGGGCACCCATCGAAACCGCGGCGCGGCAACGCCGGTACCTATGCTGACGCGGTTCGCCAGCATGGTGCCGACGCCGGCCTGGTCCAGCACCCATTGCGCATAGTGCTCCCCTTCGCGGGCGCGGACCCGCTCGCGCGCGGCGTCCAGCTCTGTCTGCTGCGCGGCGGTCAGCGGTAGCGTGCCGTCGAAATTCCACAGCGCCTTCCATGCGCGGGCGAGCGGCGGAAAGCTGTCGCGCCAGGCAGCAGGGTCGGTCTGCGGAGCCATGTTGTCCACCGGCAAAGCATCGAAGCCGCGATCCGACACGAGCGCCGGCCGGGCGAGCTGCGGGTGCGCATGATTATCGATCGCCGGTGTTTCCGCCAGGACGCGGGCGATCGCAGGATCGATCTGCTGCGCGACCGTCTCCCCGGCAAAGCGGTCCTGCGCGGCGCCCGGAATGAGCGGGAATAACGTTGCGCACACAAGAAGGCAGCGCACAAAGCGGTGAGGACGCGTCATCCCGTCCAGCCTACAAGCGAATCGCGGTAGCAGGGCGACGGAGGCAACGCGATGACAACAGTCAGATCGGTATTCATGATTCGACAGCTGGGTTTCGTGCCGTGTGCCCGGGGTAGTTGCCTCCAACTTTTAGGGGCGTCGTTACTGCGCACAAGTGCTATGCGGCTGGACGAATGGTGCAGCTCTGGTCAGCAAATCTAATCGTATAGTCACAACATTCATGACGAACGGTTCGGGTCTTTTTGTCCGGTGTATGCGGGGCGGAGCTTGAACCACATGTAACTCTTGAGGCTTTTGGAAATGATGCCGGTTCTTTCTCGTGTTCTTTCTCGCGTTGCTTTGGTTGCAACTGCGCTGCTGTGTCCGCTGGCCGTTCAGACCGCTGTTGCGGATCCCCTGCCATCGAACCTGACCTGCTCTGGCAACTGCGGTGTTCTGGGCGCCAACGGTGATGTGTCGGCACCGCCCGCAGGCGGCTCCACCTACATGTACATAAGCACGGCAGGGTCGAACGCTACCGCCGCGATTCCGACTGGTGCACTGGGTGGTGAGACGAATGGCTCTGTGCTGACCACGTCGGTGTTTTCCGCAAATGCGAACACACCGCTGAACTTCTACTTTGATTTTGTGACGTCCGACGGGGCGGGTTTCTCCGACTACGCGTGGGCGGCCCTGTTCAATGAAGACGGAGGTCTTGCGTCGTTGCTGTTCGACGCGCAAACCGAAGCCTCGGGCAGCATCATTCCCGGACAGGGTCTACCGGCACCGACCGCGAGCCTTGATCCCGCCTCGGTTCCGATCATCCCGAATGCAACGCATTGGGACCCGCTGAACAACTACTCGGGCGATTGCTACGCGATCGGCTGTGGCTCCACGGGTTGGGTGAATGCGACGTACAGCATTCAAACGGCAGGCAAGTACTACCTTGCCTTCGGTGTGACGAACATGTCGGACACCGGGTATGACTCTGGATTGGCAATCTCGAACATCACCGTGGATGGTGCGGACGTAGCCCCGGTCGGCGTTACCCCGGAGCCCTCATCACTGGTGCTGCTTGGTACCGGCCTGACATCGATGGCTGTGGCCTGGCGGCGGCGCCTGAAGGCATGAACGCACAGGTATAACAGCATGCTCGATCACCCGATACCCCGCACACCGTGCGGGGTATCTTTCCTGCAGCAGCTTTTGATGATTGCGGTTTGACCATCTGAGTTTGTGTCACAGCAGCGCGACGGCACGGCGGCTCGATAGGATGCGCTTCACGCAATGCGTCTTCGGTGACACGACCAGCAGGGTTTGCTTTCGGAAGAGAACGCTGAGGTGCCTGGATGCTCCGGGTGACACGCTACCGGCCGCGCCGCTCAAATCGGTTGCGCTCGCCGCGCTCGCTGAACGGCGTGTTCGGGTCGGTGACCTCAATAAAGTTTTCATTGCCTTCCACGTGTACCGGGCTCTTGCCTTCGATGAAGACGTGATTGCGGTTGCCCTGCACGCGCACAAAGCGGCAGGCACCCTGCACATCAATCTGATTGGCCTGGCCCTGCACGTAGACGGCGTTGCCGTTGCGGCAGGTGACGGTCTGTCGCTGGCCGTTGCCGCCCAGCACAATGTCGCTGTGCTCAGGCTGCTCGTAATCGGGCGGCTCTACCCGGTGCTGCGCAAACACGGCAGGTACAAGAACCAGCGATGCCAGAATGACGGCGCAGGCCGAGGCGGACCTTTGTTTCATGCAGTCTTGGATGCAGGAGCCGTGCATCGAGCGGCATAGATCGGCGCAGCTTGTCAGCCAGATGCCGCTGGGCGTTCCGATAGGCCGGCGTGCGCTGCGCGGCTGGCCGCCAGGCGCTTAGGCCAGGCCGGTGCTTTGTGCCTGCTCGTGAGCGTGGTAGCTGGAGCGAACCAGCGGGCCGCTTTCCACATGCCGAAAGCCCATGCGCAGCGCCTCTTCCTTCAGGAACTCAAACTCCTGCGGCGTGTAGTACCGCTTCATCGGAATGTGGTCCTTCGACGGGCGCAGGTACTGGCCGATAGTCAGGATGTCGACGCGAATGGCGGCAAGGTCGCGAAAGACCGCTAGCAGTTCGTGCGTTTCCTCGCCCATGCCGACGATGATGCCGGTCTTGGTCACCTGGTTCGGATTCAGCTCCTTCGCGAGCCGCAGAAACCCGATGGAGCGCTCGTAGCGGCCGCCCGACTTGGCGACGCGGTAAAGGCGCGGCACGGTCTCAATGTTGTGGTTCAGGATCTCTGGGCCGGCGGCCACCACCATCCGAATCGCTTCCTCGGTTCCCTGGAAGTCGGGAGTCAGCACCTCGACCTGGCATCCGGGTGCCTGGCGGCGAATCTCGTGGATGACCTCGACAAAGGCGCGGCCGGCGCCCAGGTTGTCGTCGTCGCGGTTCACACTGGTGATCACGGCGTGCTTCAGGCCGAGTGACGCCACGGCAAAAGCAACACGGCGCGGCTCGTCAGGGTCGATCGGCTCGGGTTTGCCGCTGGGCACCGCGCAAAAGCCGCAGCGGCGCGTGCAGGAATTACCCAACATCATGAACGTGGCCGTTTTGTGGTTCCAGCACTCGCCGATGTTGGGGCAGTGCGCCGACTCACAGACGGTGTGCAGACCAAGCTCGCGGGTCAGCCGCTTCAGCGAGTGAAACGTCTCGCCCATGGGCGCGCGCGCCTTCAACCACTCAGGTTTTGCGACTGGCTTGCGCGGAGTCAGGTCGATCTGAATCAGCTCTGGTGCGGCGAAGCTGGACATGGCCGGGCTCACACACAGATTGTAAGCTCCCAACGCCGGGGCGCCTTGAATCAGCGCCTGCCGCTCGGGTTGCGCCATGGGCCGTTGAGGTCTGCACTTCCTAAGCTGCTCCATCTTGAATTCAGCTGTCGCAATCTTGCGAAGTGTGGCAAAAAATTCAGTTTTGAAGTTATGAACGTAGTTTGGAGTAGCTTGCTGCCGCCATTAGCCTACGTCTTGTCGCCAGTCAACAACAACCGCGTGCTAAGTGCGTCCGCTCCGTTGATGATAGCTCCTAGTCGCATGTGGGTTGTTGAGAGTTGCTCGTCCACATTACTTACCAATGAGTAAGTAAGGGGTAAACGAGGCCACCACTCTTCAAACCGATACGGCAAAGAATTTTGCTCATTGGCTACTGGCGGACAGCTTTTACAACTGCCTTGACTTCCCATTCCACCACTCTTCCCAGGAGTTACACGTAATGCAGCTTAATACCATCAAGAACTTTCTGAAGGGCAGCCTCCTCGCTGCTACTCTCGTCCTCGGCACCGGCGTCGCACATGCCGACAACATCTCGTTCTTCGGAACTGACACTTTCAACACGAAGACGACCACGATTAACTTCGTGAGTGCATCCGTTGGCGTGGCTGGTAACGGCATCCTGAGCCCGTTCAACACCAACTCGACTGTTACCTTCGCCCCGGCGTTCAATTACGGGGTAACGCCGAGTAATTTCCAGCTGTTCTCCGTCCTTGCCCCGAACGGTGCATCGCTGATCTATACCATCAATTCCGTCACCAGCATTATCGATAACCTCGAGGTCCTCGGCAATGGCACGTACACGCTGACTGGCAGAAACGGCAAAGTCTCGACCGCGATGGGCACGTTCGACATCACGACCCAGGGCAGCGGTAGCCTGACGACGTTCTCTGACATCAACTTCACCACCGCAGCGACTCCCGAGCCGAACAGCCTGATGCTGCTGGGTACGGGTTTCATCAGCGCCGCCGGTATGCTGATGCGCCGCCGCAAGATGATGTCTGCATAACTGCAGCTCATTCATGAGAGCCGGTTCTAACCGGCCAGTGTGTAGGAAAGTTACAGCGCAGTGAAGCCCTTCCATCCTTGGAAGGGCTTTTGATTTAAGCCTCCTACACACCAAGCATCTTTCTCTGCGCAGCCTTTACCTTCCGCAGCTTTCCTTCGCAATATGCCGCTTGTCCACCGCACGAACTTAGGCGCATTGCAGATCGGAAGTTATGCGGTTGCACTTAGGACAGAATCAATAAAGTTAATTCCTCTGGCGCTGGAACCTGGTTTCCGGCCAGGGTGTAGCGGCATGCCTAGTTGGTGGGCCGGATCTCCTGCTGAATGCGCTCGGAAAGCGTGTCCACGCTTGTGACGCGCGCCATCTCTTCCAGCTCCCCGTCGTCGTCCACCTGTGGCAGATCGAGCTTCTCAGCAATCTGGCGAAGCAGTTGCAGGGCCTTGGTCACTTCCTTCTCAGAAAGCAGGTTGATCTGCAGGTCGAGTTGGTGCCGCGCGTCCGAGCGCTGCTGCATGCGGTTCTGTTTCATCAGCACAAAGGTACTGAGCAGAACACCCTCGACACTGACGATCATGGCGAGCAGGATGAACGGGTACGGGTCGAACCTGGGCACAAACCGAAGCACACCCGTGTTGATCAGGAACCACAGCGTGAACCAGACCACGTGCAATCCGACAAACCACATGGAGCCGCTGAAGCTGCCGATCGTGTCGGCAAGGCGGTCCACCAGGGTCCGGTTCTCGTCGAAGCCGCGATCCATCTCAACCACCGAGCGGATGCCATCCTCAATGGCGTGTGTTTTGGTTTGCGGGGTCCGGGCATCGGCACGTTGCGTTGCGGGCATGCGCGGTCAGATGCGCGTGCCACACATGGCGTCAAATCTGGCCGGTCGCGTCATCGCTCGCATTCAGGTCGCAAACCCTGTACCGCACCACGCAGGCACCTGCTTCATGCAGGGCAAATGCCGGCGTTTCAGGCTGTCAGCAAATCACCTCAGGAGGCGACGCGAGTCCGATCGCGCGCCATCCTATGCAACCGAGAGGTGAAAACGCGATGCAGGTGACAGTCTTTGGAGCGGCGGGCAAGACGGGCAGGCTGGTGGTCGAGCAGGCCGCGGCGCGCGGGTACAGCGTGACCGCATTTGTGCACTCGGCGAAGGACTTTGCGCCAGTCAGCAACGTCGAGGTGGTCGAGGGAGACGTGAACAACTTCCGCTCCGTGGTGGCTGCCATCGCAGAAGGCTGCGCCGTCATCGACTGCATCGGTGGAAGCACGCCATACAAGCAGACCGGCCTGGAGCAGAAGGCGGCGGAGAACATTCTGCAATCCATGGAACAGAAACAAGCAACGCCGCTGGTCGTGATCAGCGCGGTCGGCGTCGCGGAAAGCAAAGAGCAGGCGACGTTTGCGTACGAACACCTGCTCATGCCCACGTTCCTGCGCGGTGCGATGAAGGACAAAACGGAGATGGAGCAGGAAGTAAAAAGCGGCGCTGTTGCCTTCACCATCGTGCGGCCACCCGCACTGAAAGATGCTGATGCCACGGGCAAATACGCCGCAGTGCCGCAGGGCGAGACGGCGGAAAGCATTACGCGCGCGGACCTGGCGAGCTTCCTACTGGACCAGTTGACCGACGCAAGCCATCGCGGAACGGCAGTAACGGTAGCCAACGTCTGACGTTTGCGTGCGGGGCGAGGTAGTGTCTGATGAATCAAGCATGCCAGGCAGACTGCTTCCGTCTGGCAGGTCTTATGAGACGCATAATCCGCACCGCACGCAACAAAAATCAGCTGCGAAGCTCGACCAGCGTGGCGCCTTGCCCGCCTTCGTTGTAGGGCGGCTCGGTCACGCTGACTACGTGCGGGTGCTTGCGAAGGTAGTCGCGCAGGGTGCGGCGCAGCACGCCCATGCCGGTGCCGTGTACGACGCGGATGCTTGGGCGGCCAGCCAGAAAGGCTTGGTCGACGAAGCGCTCCACCTCGTCGCGTGCCTCTTCCGCGGTGCGGCCGATCACGTTGATCTCGCCGGGCACCATGTCGGGCTCGCGCGCAATCACGTTCACGCCACGTCCACGCGCAGCCTGGATCGGTGTCGCGTTCGGCGCAGCCTTGGTGACCTGGGCAATGTCGTCCTTCGGCACACGCATCTTCATGGGGCCGATGGAAACCTCATACGTCCCAGAGTTCACCTGGCGGTCCACGCGGGCCTCGCGGCCCATGCTGCGCAGCATCACCGTGTCGCCGACCTGCACCTCGCGCACCACATGCGGCTGCGCATGCTTGTCCTGCTTGTCCGCTCCGGTTACGTGCGCGACGACAGTCTGGTTAAAGCTTTCCTGAAACTCCCGCTTCAGCCGCGCGATGCGGCGGTCAGCCTCGCCCTTCAATTTCTGCTGTGTGCCCTTGTCCTCAACGGCCTTAAGCGAGTCGCGCATCTGGAACTCAAAATCCTTCATCAGCGACGCAAGCTTGCCTTCCAGTTCCTTCGCGCGGTTCCGCTGCTCCTGCCGGCCCTCAATCTCCAGGCGGCGCTTCTCGCGCTCGACCTCCTGCTCCCGCAGCCGCAACGATTCGCGTTCCGCGGCAACGGTGGTCAGTTGCTGGTGCAGCTCGTCCAGAAAGCGCGCGATGTCGGCGGACTGCGTCGTGACCGAGCCGCGAGCGGCGCGAACCATCGCAGGATCAAGGCCGAGCCGCTCGGCGATGTTGATGCCGCTCGACGCGCCGGGCACGCCCAGCCGCAACTCATAGGTGGGTGCCAGCGTGCGCTCGTCGAAGCCGACCGCGGCGTTGACCACGCCTGCGTGCTTTGCGGCGTAGATCTTCAGCGACGTGAGGTGGGTCGTGATCAGCGACCATGCGCCCATCTGCAAAAACCGCTCCGAAATGGCCACGGCAAGCGCCGCGCCTTCCTCGGGGTCCGTCGCCGCACCAAGCTCATCCAGCAGAACCAGAGCGCGGTTGTCCGCCTCGCGCGCAATCTGGTTCACGTGGGTGATGTGCGCGGAAAACGTGGACAGGTTGCGCTCGATCGACTGCGCATCGCCGATGTCGGCGTACACGGCGGAGAAGATCGGCAGGCGCGCACTTACGGCGGGCACGGGCAGACCGGCCTGCGCCATCAGCGCGAGCAGGCCCAGCGTCTTCAGCGCGACGGTCTTTCCGCCCGTATTGGGTCCGCTGATGATGAGCTGCCTGGCCGTGCCGGGCAGGGCAATCGTCAGCGGAACGATGCCGCTGGCCGCCTCGTCGCGCTCGCGGCGCGTGCGGGCCGACTCACGGCGTTCGGCCAGCATGCGCATCTCCAGCAGCGGGTGACGCGCCGCCTCAAGCGACAGCGCGGCAAGCTCCTTGCCGTCGTCATCGCGGTGCGGCTTGCCGTCGGTAAAGACCGGCCGAATGCAGCGCAGATCGCGCGCGAACTTCGCAACAGCAAGATGCGTTTCAACCTGCGCCAGCACCTCCGTGCCGCGCGAAATGGAGCCGGCCTGCTCCCCGATCGCCTCCGTCATGGCGACCAGGATGCGATGAATCTCCGCCTGCTCTTCGTCCAAGAGGCGCACCAGTTCATTGTTCTGCTCGATCGTCTCCATCGGCTCGACAAACACGGTCTGGCCCGACGAAGACGAGCCGTGCACCACGCCGGGAACGCGGCGGCGAAACTCCGTTTTTACGGGAATCACAAATCGCTCGCCGCGCACGGTGATCAGCTCATCCTGCGCTCCACCGGCATCGGCCACGGCGCGAAGCTGGCGGCGCAACGACTCTTCAATCGCCTTGTGCTGGCGTTCCGCGGCACGCCGGATGCGCGCAAGCTCGGGCGAGGCCTCGTCGGCGAGCGAGCCGTCGGCCTCGATCTTGCCGCTGACCAGTTGCAGCACGCGGTAAAAATTCACCTGCACCACGGGCGCGGAGAGCGCCGTCACGGCCGGCCACTGGTTCGCCAGGCCCTCGGGCGGTTCGGTGATCAGCTGCTTCCAATCCGCAATGTGCTCGGCAAGTTCGGCGATGCGGCGAATCTCCAGCGGCTCCAGCGAAGCGCCGGGAATTCGCGCCTTGTCCAGCAGCGCGTCCGCATCGAACAGGCTGCCAAACCCGAATTCACCACCCACCGCCAGGTAGCGGCCCATCTCCTGCGTCAGTTGCTGCTGCTGTTCGATGGTGCGCAGGTCGCGGCCGGGCTCCAGCGCGAGCACGCGGGCGCGGCCCAGCGGCGACTGCGTGCGGCCCGCAATCGTTTCGCGCAGCCGCTCCCATTCAAGCGCCAGCGCACTGGTCTCCCGCATCCGTGCGGGTTCGTTGTCTCTGAAACTCATCATCTGATTAGACGGCAATCGACAGGGCTGCGATGCTGGGCGAAGTGCGTCACACTGTGCACCTGGAACCCAGGCGTCGCTATGCTGCGGGGCGAGCAGTCTCGAGTGCGGCGATGCGTTGCGCGAGTGGTGTGATCTGCTTGTAGACCATCAACTCGTTCTCGGCGGTGCTGCGCGCGATTGCTGCAAGGATTGCCTGAAACTGTGCGTCGCTGCGGGCGTTCGAGGCTTCGAAGCGTTCGTCCATACGCCGCTCCGCCAATGCGAACCGATCGTCCATGCGCCGCTCAAGTTGGTCCATGCGGTGGTCCAGTTGGTCCATACGGTGACTCAGACCTTTCAGTTCGGCCTTGAGTTCACGTACTTCCGGAGCAACGATGTCCTGAATGGCGAGCTTGATGGTTTGAAGGGTATTTTCGTTGCTCATTGGCTTCCTGCGCTAAGTGTATTCGATGCGCCGGGAACTCTGAGCTGAGATGACGTCGGCGACACGGAGAAAGCAGATGCTTCGGTGCAAGCACCTGCTGCGCTCAGGATGAGACTGCGCGCGAAGCGGGCGGAGGTATTCCGCTATCCAAGCAGGCGGGCGGCGTCCTTCGCAAAGTAGGTCACAATGAAATCCGCCCCGGCACGCCGAATGCCCAGCAGGCTCTCCAGCATCGCGCGGTCGCGGTCAAGCCAGCCGCGTTCAAAGGCGGCGTGCAGCATGCTGTACTCGCCGGAAACCTGGTACGCGCCCATCGGCAGGTCAAACCGGTCGCGGGCAGCGCGAATAACGTCGAGGTACGGTCCGGCCGGCTTCATCAGCAGCATGTCCGCACCCTCGGCAATGTCGCCTTCGATCTCGCGCATGGCCTCGCGGGCGTTCGCGGCGTCCATCTGGTAACCGCGCCGATCGCCCATCTGCGGCGCGGAATCGGCCGCATCCCGAAACGGACCATAGAACGCCGAAGCGAACTTCGCGGCATAGCTCAGGATCGGCGTGTCGGTGTGCCCGCCCTCATCCAGCGCCTCGCGCATGGCGGCAACGCGGCCATCCATCATGTCGCTGGGCGCCACAATGTCCGCACCCGCCGCGGCGAGCGAAGCGGCGGCGCGGGCCAGCAGCGGTACCGATTGATCATTGTGTACGTGCACCTCGCCGCGCTCATGCACCAGCACGCCGCAGTGGCCGTGGCTGGTGTACTCACACAGGCAAACGTCGGCGATGAGCACCAGCGGGTCGAGCGCGCGGTCCTGCTTCAACGCGCGCAAGGCCTGCTGCACGATACCGTCGTTGGCGTAGGCGCCGGTGCCCAGCTCGTCCTTTGCCTCAGGCAAGCCGAACAGCAGAAGGCCGCCAATGCCGAGTCCGGCGCATTCCGCCGCTTCCTTCAGCGCCTCGTCGATCGACAGGTTGTGTACGCCGGGCATGGAGCCGATCGGCTTGCGCACACCCTCGCCGGGGCAGATGAACAGCGGGTAGATCAGCTGCGACGGGCGCAGGTACGTCTCGCGCACCAGCGAGCGCATCGCTTCGGAGCGGCGGAGGCGGCGCATGCGCGTGGCAGGGTAAACCATAGCCACTAGTCTAGTGGGTCGGCAAAGCGGAAGCCGGTGACGGCAACATCACGGCACCTGCATCCACGCCTGCAGGCCGAAACGAATGCACTCGTCCGGCTTCATGGAAAGCGCACCGGCCTGCAGCAGCGAGATCGTGCCGTGCAACAGAGCCCACAGGCTCACCGCCGCGTGGCTCGCCTCCGCCTCGCCGTGCAGGGCGGCCGCGGCCTCATACACCAGCTGCCAAAGGGCGGTGTGGCCTTCGGTTGTCTCGCCTGTGCTGCAAGGGCCGTGAACCATCGCGGCATACAGGTGCGGCTCGCGTTGCGCAAACCGCAAATAGCCTGCGGCAAGGGTGCTGACCCGGTCCGCGGGGCTGAGCTTCGCCTCCCGGGATCGCCGCGCCAGGTCCCGCTGCAGCGCCGCGTGCATCCGGTACGCGGCCCGGTCAGACAGCGCGTTCTCCAGGTCAGACCGGCTTGGAAAATAGTGGTACAGCGCATTGGTCGCAATGCCCACGTCGGCCGCAAGGGAACGCAGCGAAAGCGCGGGCAGGCCATCTCGGCGAAGGCGCACAAGCGCCGCCTGCAAAATGGCTTCCCGGTCGGTTTTGGCTACGGCGGGCACGCTTCCAGTTTACTTTCTTCGCATCCGTTCCGGGCTGCGCATCATCTGGCTAAGTGTACGATGTACACCATCAAGGCGTATGGTGTACATCATGGAACAGGAGATTCAGGCATGAGCAAAAATACGATCGTGATTACAGGGGCATCTACCGGCATCGGCTATGCCATCGCGGAGCGGTTCGCGAAAGGCGGATGGCAGGTCTTCGGCAGCGTGCGCAAGGCAGCGGATGGGGAGCGGCTGCAGCGGGAGCTCGGGGTCACCCCACTCGAATTCGATGTGACCGACGCAGGCGCGATCGCCTCCGCTGCGGAAAAGGTCTCCGCAGCGCTGAACGGACAGACGCTCTCCGGCCTGATCAACAACGCCGGCCTGTCCGTCGCCGGGCCGCTGCTTTACATGCCCCTGAAGACCTTGCAACTGCAAATGGACGTGAACTTCACCGGCCCTGTGCAGGTGCAACAGGCATTTGCGCCGCTGCTGGGCGCGGACCGCTCGCGGCAGGGCCGGCCGGGACGAATCGCGCAGATCTCCTCCGTCGCCGGCGAGGCGGGCTTTCCGTTCATGGGCGCGTACAGCGCATCGAAACACGCGCTGGAGGGCATGTCCGAATCGCTGCGGCGGGAACTCCTTCTGTTCGGCATCGAAGTCAGCATCATTGCGCCGGGCGCGATCGTCACGCCCATCTGGGGCAAGGGCGAGACCAGCGACTTGGAGCAGTACCGTGACACACCCTATGCTGGCGCCCTGCGCAAGTTCGAAGAAGGCCTGGCCGACATGGGCAAACGGGGTCTGCCCGCCTCGCGCGTCGCCGACGCCACCTGGCACGCCATGACCGCGCGAAAGCCAAAGCTGCGCTACGAAGTGATCCCTCGCAAGTTCCGCGAGTGGACCCTGCCGAACCTGATGCCCACGCGCATGATGGACCGCTATTTCGCGAAGATGTTCGGGTTCCCAAAGAAATAAAGGTGCGGGGTACAGGGCCGTTTGACCCTGCCCCGGACCGCTGCTATCGTCGGCAGTACAAGTTCAGGCGATGGAGTTCGCCGCGACGCTCGGCACCGTTGCCGCCGATGCTGATGACTCCTACATCTTCGTAGGAGTGCGCCTTGCTTCCCCATTCGCTTCAGAAATCCGCAACGGACCAGTTTCGCCTGCTCGTTGAGTTCGTCCGCTGGATCCCGGTCGCGTTGTATGCCGGGGTCATGGCGGGCGTCGCGTCCGCGGTGCTGCTCGCGTCTCTCACGCTTGCAACGGACCTGCGCGAAACACATCGCTGGCTCATCCTGCTGCTCGCGCCCGCGGGCTGGCTGGTCGGCCTCCTGTACAAACACTTCGGCAAATCCGTCGAGGCCGGCAACAACCTCATCCTGGAAGAGGTGCACGACCCGCGCGACGTGATCCCCGTGCGCATGACGCCGCTCATCCTGATCGGCACCTTCGTCACCCATCTGTTCGGCGGCTCCGCGGGCCGCGAAGGCACGGCCATCCAGACCGGCGCTTCGCTGGCCGACCAGCTTGCGCGCCCTTTGCGCATGTCCGCCGCGAACCGCCGCATCCTGCTCATGGCCGGCATCAGCGCAGGCTTCGGCTCCATCTTCGGCACACCGCTGGCCGGCGCCGTCTTCGGCATTGAAGTCCTTGCCATTGGCACGCTCAGCTACGACGCAATCGCCCCGTGCTTCCTCGCCGCGTTCGCCGGCGATCTCACGACGCGCTTCATCGCCAACTATCTGCCCGGCGTGCACCACGCCATCTATCGCGTGGCACAGGTTCCCGCGCTCCGTCCCGCAACCATTCTGTACGCCGCCGTAACCGGCATCGCCTTCGGCCTTGTCGCCCAGGCCTTCGCAAAGGCGACGCATTTCGTTTCGGGTACCGCTCGCCGCCTGATCTCGCGCCCTGAACTGCGGCCTTTTGCAGGCGGTTTGATCGTGACCGCCGCCGCCTTTGCAATTCCGCACTCGTCCCGGTACATCGGCCTGGGTCTGCCAACCATCGCGGCGGCTTTTCAGACGGGGGTCGCGCCCTACGACTTCGTCGGCAAGTTCCTCTTCACCTGCGCCACCCTTGGCACAGGCTTCAAAGGCGGAGAGGTTACGCCTTTGTTCTACATCGGCTCCACCTTCGGCAACGCCCTGTCCGGCATCGTGCCGCTGCCGTCGTCGCTGCTGGCGGGCATGGGTCTGGCCGCCGTGTTTGCCGGCGCAGCCAACACGCCGCTGGCCTCCACCTTCCTTGCCATGGAGCTGTTCGGCGCCGAAGCCGGAGCGTACGCCGGCATCGCCTGCGTCGTCAGCTATCTCTTCTCCGGCCATGCCGGCATCTACAGCGCACAACGCCTGGGCAGGGGCAAGCGCATTGGGGCAGCGGCTGAACAGGGCCCTTCGCTGGCCTTGGAAGCCAAGATGCACCAAGACGCGGACACCGGCCCCGCAGGGCCCGTAGAACGTCGCTCGCTTCCTTAGAAGAGCCGCTTTAGAAAAGCCGCTCGGCGCGCCGCAGATTGCCCGCCGTGCCGATGTTCGCAAGCGTGAAGTTGAAACGGTACGCGTTCTCGTTACGCACGCTGCCCAGCTCATACTTGCGGTATTCCACGCTCAGCCCGCAGCAGTTCCAGTTGTAGTTCACCTGCAACGCGCCGTACTGCGGCTGCGGAATCGTCAGGTCCAGGCCCACGTTGCCGGCCGCGCTAAAGCCGCGTTTCAGCGGCGTGCCGTACCCCAGCAGAACGCGCATCTGGCTGAAGTCACTCAGCAGCGACGTGGTGTTCTGGTTGGTCGCCACGTCGAATCGCTGAAAGCGCCCGGGCGCGTTCAGCCGCGCGTAGCTCACGCCACCGAACCAGTCCCCGTCGTGAACGTCCAGGAAGGTGTTGCTTTGCGTGAACTTTTCGAGCACCGTGTCGTAGTTCATGTCCCACTCAAGATCCAGGTGGCTCGTGGCACTCAGCCGCATTTCACTCACAATGGGCGAAAGGGCTCGCGGCTGCCCGGTCAGAAACGCGACGCCGCTCAGGTCCAGCGTGGTTTCCAGCACGTTGCGCAGGGGCGGTGGCTGCGGGTTCGGGTTGGTTGGGCTCGGCGCGGGCGTCGTTCCGGCGACCAGCACGTTCTTGCCAAATGTCTCATTCAGGTAGCGCCGCTGCACGATGCGCCAGCGCAGGCTTTCGCGCGTGCCGCCGCATGTGGGCGTCGCATCCTCGGGACTGACGGCGCGATGACCCGCGTTCGGCAGACCGGGAATGCTGCCGCCACTCGCCCGTGCTGGAACTGGCGTCGCGTCGGCGATTTCAGCAGGCCCATCACTCTCTACCGCCGGCGTGTCCGGCACCCCTGGCGAAGATGCCGTACTGGACGAGGTCGCCGGCCCCAGCGCCGGAATCGCGCGCGGCCCGAGCCGACCGCCGCCGAACCCGTCATCCGCATTCGGCAACTCGCCCACCTCGCACGGCCGCACCTTCGCCGGGCGCAGAAACAGCCGCTGCGTCACACCGTACTCCACCTCGTTGGTGTTGCTGACCACGTCGCGCGCGTCGAACCGCAGCGTGCGGTTGAAGTCGTCCACGCCGGTCACATAGCGGTACCGCACCTCGGGTTCAATCGTGTGGCGCAGGTCGCGGCCCAGCAGCTTGTGAAACGGGCCGCCCCGGAAGGTGCGCTCCAGCACAGGCGTGCGAAACTCGGCTTCGCCCTCAAACACGGTGCGGCTCAACGCGCCTGGGCGCTCCTGCGGCGTAGATCCCGGCAGCGGCGAGGGCGCACGCGACTGCGAATACCATGTCTCGCGCAGAGCCGCGGTGCCGCGCAGGGCAAAGCCGTCGAAGTGCAGCGGCAGCGAAACCACGGGCCGCACCTCAAATCGCTCCACCACGCCGGTGTTGAACTGGTTGGAGGCGGTGGGATTGCCCTGCGTGCGCTTGATCGCGCTGCTCTGCACCGTCCCGCTCCATAGCAGCGGCGTGTCGCCAAGGCGATGCTCCATCGCCTCCAGGTCCAGCTGAGGCAGGTGCAGAATGCGCACCTGCTCTCCGGTGATCGTTCGCTTCAGGCCCTGGTAGCGGTCGGCTTCCAGGCTGCCCACAAAGCCGTTGTTGTGCCAGGTGGCGAACGCGTCGCTCACAATGTCGGTCGCCACCGCCTGGTTGAACGTATCGGTAAAGGCTTGCCGGTAGGCGTAGCTGCTCAGGTACTCGGCATTCACGGCGGCGCGCAGGTGCGGACTGAAATCCTTGCGTCCACTCACCGCCACATCCTCGCCGCCCTGGTTCACATTGCCGACCGTCGACACCACCGTGCCGTTTGGACCAGGTTGCAGAATCGTGCCCTGAAACCCGCGATCCAGCAGGTTGCTGTAGTGCGCGTTCAGAAAGGCCGAATCACGGCCGCGGTAGCGAAACGTGGCGGACTGCTGCCATCCGCGGCGGCTAAAATATTCCGCGCCCACCGTCAGGTCGGTCGAGCGCGACAGCGCGAAATAAATCTGCTCGCCCAGCACCAGCCCCTTGGTCGAGCTTTGGCCGACAACCGGAATCAGCACGCCGCTCTGCCGCTGGTCCGAACCCTCCTTCGGCACCGGGTGCGAAACATACGGCAGGTACAAAACGGGCGCGCCAAGCAGCCGAAACACGGTGCCGCGCGCGGCGGCCTTGCCGTTGTGCACGGAAAAATGCGCACTGGTCAGCCGCCAGTCCGGCCGCGGCAGCTGGCAACTGGTCACGCTCCCGTCAAAAATCTCGTAATCGCCGGGGCCGTTCTTCACCAGCATGCGCCCCTCAAACAGAAACGGGTTGCCCACTGTGTAAATGCGGTTGCTGGCGCCCTGTCGCAGCCCCACCGACCCCGCTACGTCATAGAACGTACCGGCTTCCGTGCGCAAGTTAAACGTGCCGTGACCTGCCTGCACAACTTCATCGGCCTTACCGCCCGTCAGCTTCAAGTGACCGGCCACATCCAGCTGGCCCGTGTTCCGGTCGTACTCCACGTGGTCCGCGTTAATGGTGTAGCCGCCGTACAGGATCGCGACGTGGCCATCCAGCACGACGCGGCCGCGGGCATAGCTTTCCCGATCGGCGCGGACGTCGGCACGGCTGGTGCGCCCACTCGGCAACTCCTCCAGCATCGGATACCGCGAGGCCGCGGGGTCCTCCGGCAGCGATTCTGGTGCGGTGCTGTCGCCCGCTGGCGCACCCTGGGAATAAGGTGCCTTCCTCGCTACCTCCTGGGCATACAACCGCGCATGGAAAGCAGTTGCCTGCGTGGTACACAAGCAACAGACGGCAGCCAGCGATAAGCAGAGGCGGCGCGGGACGCTCCCAGGAGTGATCTCAAATCTGCTACTCGCTCGCACAGCCGTTCCCTTGATTATCACGGAAAGCGAGTTCCACCGTTGAGCACTGCCGTTCCCATGCCGCTCGATCCACTGCCCCACCATCATGCCGCCTCGTCCGAGGCGCAGGCCCGCGAGGCCCAGGCGCTGCGCCGCGCCGTTACGGAACGGTTGGAGCAGCATCGCCAGCGCCGCAGTCACGGCGGCACGCGGCACGCCTCCGCTGCCGCGCACGCAGCGGCACAGCACGCTTTGCCGGGAATCGATTCGGGTACGGATGCCGATTGGACGTCCGGGAAGCCAAGCCGCATCGCCGATAACGTGGCTGCGCGGTTTGCCAAGTCGCAGTCCTACCGGGATTTCCTGCAACACGAGGCTGAAACCGCAACCCGGCAGGCCGAGGCCGCCGCTGAAATCGCCCGCCGCAACGCCGACGCCGTAGCTGCGGCACAGCAGCAGCTCATCGAGGAAATGCTCGCCTGGGACGAGCGTCAGTTCGCCCCAGCCACCCAGCCGCCACTTGCCGAGCCTGCACAGTTCGCCCCGCCGGCGCTGCCGGAATCCGGTGTTCTGCTGCCGATGCCCATGGCGGCCGAGCCAACCCATCAGAACCCAGTCCTGGCACCGTCCGAAGCCCTGCGCGACACCGCCACAATCTCCGCAACCGCATCCGCATCCGCATCCCAGGGGGACGCCACCGCCAGAACCGCAGCCGCGCTCCATCTTGAGGCCCCGGCGACTACCCCACCCACGCCTCTCCACGAAATCCCAACCGCAGCGGCGCTCCCAACTTCCGCAGCAGCGGCGCTCCCAGCTCCAACCGTCGCGGAAGTCTCGATCGCTCCCGCCAGGTTCGCGCTCCCAGTCGACGAATCCCCGGAGCCGCCCACGCCCATCCCGGCGAACCTGATCGAGTTCCCGCGCCAGCTCGTCGCGGCCCGCAAGGCACGTCCCCGGCTGGCCGAGGGCCCGCTGCGCGAAGACGCCGACCTGGCCCCCGAGCGCGCGCAGCTTCGCATCTTTGAGGTCGAAGCCAGTTCCTTCAGCACGGCACCAGCCGCCGAGCCCGCCAGCACCCTGCCCGAGTGGTCGTCCATTCACCTGGACAGCTGGACCGCCCCGCACGAAACGGCACAGCCCGACGCCCAGGTTTCGCTCGCTCTGCCCGTCTACGCCGCGCCCCTGGAGCGCCGCATCATGGCCGCCACCGTCGACGCCTGCTGCGTCGGGACCGCGTTCCTGCTGGCCGTAGCCGCCGCTGCGTGCGCCGGCGACGCTCTGCCGACCGGACTCTTTGCCCTGGGCGCGTCCGCCGTCACACTTCTGCTCTTCGGCATCGGCTACCTCCTGCTCAGCTTTACGCTGACCGGGCAGACCATGGGCATGCGCTACGCACGCATTGCGCTATGCACCTTTGGCGACGACAACCCCACCCGTTCAGCCATGCGGCGCCGCCTCTTCGCCATGGCGCTCAGCGCCGTCTCGCTCGGCCTCGGCTTCGCCTGGGCACTGCTCGACGACGACAAACTGGGCTGGCACGACCGCATCTCCCGCATGTACCAACGCGCCTACTAAGCGTTTCCGCGTATCGACCCACGCTCGTGGGTGTCTGACGCACGGACGCGAATCCGCTTGGATCCGGGTTCCGCCTTCGACAGTGTCATTTGTTCAAAGTAGGACTGTAATCACAGGCCCTGTTCCGCCTTTGCCTTGTCATTTCGACCGAAGCAGGCGCGCTCTTTGCGCCTGCTTCGTGGAGAAACCTGCATCTCTGCCTGGCCGTCCCCCAACTACCGCCGCGACAGCTCGTCGACACGCCCTTCCAGCTTCTTCTACATGCCGTAGAACTCGCGAAGGTCCTCGTCGATGCGGTTCAAATGGTCATGCACCTCGACAAATTGCCGATTGACCTCGTCAAATCGACGGTTAACCCCATCGAACTGCCGGTTCATGTCATCCTTCAGCGACGTCGCATCCCTGCGGTTCATCAGAATGCCGACGAACACGCTCAAGAAGACCGAGAACATGATGAGCGTAGTGGGACCATAGTTCAGCATCGCAACGCCACCTCACTTCCAAAACTAACAGGAAGATCGTATCCCGCGACGGCGATGCGCATGCCAAACCTCCCGCCAGCTACACTTGCCCGCATGCCTGCAAACCCCGCCGCACCGGACCGCTACCGCTGGACCATCGGCATGCTGCTCGGCCTGGGCGTGCTGGTCAACTACTACGATCGCGTCAACCTTACGGTCTCGCACAACGCCCTCATCGCCGCCTTCGGCATCCGCGAGTCCACCTTCGGCTTCCTGCTCTCGGCCTACTCCTGGACCTACGCAGCCTGCCAGTTGCCCATGGGCGTGGTGCTGGACAAAGTGGGTGTGCGCCGCGTCATGATCTGGGGCATCGCGGTGTGGGGTGTCGCGTCGCTCGCGGCGGGTCTCGCGCCTGGCGTTCTGCTTTTCTTCCTGGCGCGGCTCCTGCTCGGCATCGGTGAAGCGCCCACCTTCCCAGCCAACGCCAAGGCCGTCGGCCTGTGGTTTCCGCAAGCCGAACGTTCCCTGGCCACCTCCATCTTTGACAGCGCCTCCAAGCTCGCCAACGCCACAGGCGTGCCCCTGCTCGGCCTCTTGCTCCTGCGCATCGGATGGCGGCTTTCCTTCGGGGTCACGGCGCTGCTCTCCTTCGGATTTCTTGCGCTGTTCGCCCTGCTCTACCGCGAGCCGAAGCGCCACAGCTTGCGAGACATGCAGCAGCAATTCGCTGCCGAGCACACCGACGCCAAAACCTACGCTGATGGCCGCATCATCAGCCCGGAAGAAAGGCGAGCAATCAACGGCCTCATCGCAGAAAGCATGCCTCCGGCCGAGGCAAACGCCGTACCGCCCATCCCGCTGCGCACGCTTCTGCGCCAGCGCAAGGTCATTGGCCTCACCCTTGGCTACGCCGGCTACAACTACGTCTTCTACCTGCTCATGACGTGGATGCCGAAGTACCTGTCGAGCCAGCTTCACATCACAGACGCAAAATCCTTCATATTCACCGGCATGCCCTGGCTGGTCGCCGTCGCGGCGGAGTTCCTCATTGGCGGCCTTCTCGTCGACTGGCTCATCAAGAGCGGCCGCGACGCCGGGCGCGTTCGCCAGGTCGTGCTCGTCTGCGGCACCCTGTGCGGCCTCGGCCTCTTCGGCGCAGCCTTCGCCACCACCGTCCCGCAGGCGCTGCTTGCCATCTCCATCGCCATCGGCGGCTTGTCCGCGGCAGCACCGGTCGGCTGGGCAGGGCCGTCCATCCTCGTCCCCGACTCCAGCACCGGCCGCGTCGGCGGCATCCTTAACTTTTCCAACCAGATCTGCGCCATCCTCGCGCCCATCATCACCGGCTTCGTCTACGAACGCACACACAGCTTCGCCTGGGCCTTCGGCATCGCCACGGCAATCCTGTGCGTCGGCATCCTCGCCTACATCTTTCTGCTGGGCCGCGTGGAATCAATCGACGTGCAAGCCGCCCTGCGCGACACACCGATCGCGTCTCTGCCGTAACTCGTCGCTCTCGTACTTCGTCTCTCTCGTACTTCGTCGCTCCCGTACTTCGTCCCTCTCGTTCACCACCAACGGCCTGAACGAAACACGAACAACGGGAGCAACGTGCAACGGGAGCAACGAACAACGAACTTGCGCTACGGACCCCGCAGCCTACCCCTTCTTCTGCAGCAGCGCCCGCGTCGCTCCCACGCTGATACCGCCATCGATCAACAAGTTCTGCCCCGTCATGTACCGCGACGCCTCGCTCGCCAGGAACACAATCGCACCATCCAGGTCATTCGGCGCTCCCGGCCGCTTCACCGGGATGCGCTCCACCAGGTACTCAACCCATCCCGCGTCCTCGTACATCGCGCGGTTCTGCTCCGTCTTGAACCACCCCGGCGCCAGCGCATTCACCGTAATGCCGTGCGGCCCCCAGTCATCGGCCAGGCTCATCGTCATCTGGCGCACGCCGCCGCGGCTCGCACCATACGGCGCCAACCCCGCATACCCAAACACGCTCGTCACACTGCTGATGTTGATGATCCGCCCATACCCTCGCGCGATCATGCCGCGCGCCACACTTTGCGATACAAAGAACGTACCCCGCAGGTTCGTCTCCAGCACCGTGTTCCAGTCGTCCCAGGTCACGTCCAGCGCCGGCTTGCGAATGTTCAGGCCGGCGTTGTTCACCAGGATGTCGACTTTCCCGAACGCCGCCTCCGCCGCCGTCCCAAACGCCGCAATGCTCTCCCGGTCCCGCACATCCAGCGCGACCGCCTTCGCCTCGACACCCATGCCCGCCAACTCAGCCACAAACGGCTCGCAGTCTTCCACCTTGCGCGAGGTCACGACCAGCCTCGCCCCGGCCCGCCCCAGCGCTCGCGCAAAGTACTGCCCCAGCCCGCGCGAAGCTCCGGTCACCACCGCCACATTTCCAGTCAGGTCAAAGAAGTTCTCAGCCATGACTCTCATTCTCGCGCGTTTCGAGCGTGCAGCATTTCGCTGGCGAAGTCATCTTGGCAGCGCTACATACCAAACAGCCGCTCTGCGTTCCCGTGTGCCATCTTTTCCTTGTCCTCCTGGCTGACCGCGAGCGATTCCAGAAAGCGCCGGGCACCCGAAAGCGTCAGATACGGGTTAATCCACGGAATACAGAATCCGGTCCGCTCCCACGACCTTGTGAATGAATTCGAACTGGGGGAGATACATCATGCCGCTTGGCGTCACATACACGTGCTGCTTGAATGTGTCCGTGATCGAACGGGATAGTCCCGTTACCTTTGCGGAATGGAATCGTCAAGCCGGGCCAGGTAAAAAGGAACCATCTCTCCCCAATGTCCACTAATTACTTGCAGATTCGGAAACTGATCAAATTTCTTTGACAGCAACAACCGCAGCAGATGCACACCGGCTTCGTTATGCCAGCCCCATCCGAACAGTGACAATCTCGCGGTCACCTCCGTACCCAGGCCTCCGTAGTAGGGTTGCTGTACCTGCGGCAGCGGGTATCCCGGGTGCAGATAAATCGGGACACGCAGTTCATTCAGTTTCGCCAGAACCGGGTCGTAGCGAGCATCATCCAGAAACGTATCGCCAGGACGCCCGAGCAGCAGCGTGCCCACAAAACCCAGTTCCTTCACCGCACGTTCGAGTTCCTCGGCCGCAGCCTCTGGTTGTCCCCATGGCAAGCACGCGAATCCGCCGAAGCGCGACGGGTTGGCCCGCACGGCTTCAGCCAGCCTGTCATTGGCCTGTCGCGTAAGTTGGACCTGCACGTCGGCCGGCGCGTTCTGCGATGGATTGCTGTAGGAAAGGATCTGCATATCGATCCCGTGCTCATCCATCAGTGCAAGACGCCCGCCGTCCAGATCCGGCAGCAGCTTGGTCGAAGTCTGAAAGTTGATCGTTTGCGGTAACTTGTCATCTCCATCGTCGACGTTCCCGTTGAAGTAGGAACCCACTTCGGTGAAGTACTTTGCCTCCGCCATCAGCTTCGGCTGCCCCGCCTTCAACAGATCCTGGTCCGATGTATGCTCCTCGACACAAATGATCTTCATTCTGTTCTCCCTTGCTGCTCTTCCTGCTGGCATAACGTATCTCTCAAGCTTGGTTGGCGATGACCGGCCTTATCACCGGCCGCATGCGCGATGCTTGGAACCTGTCTGCTTTGTTAGGTCGAATCGCAAGATACGCCTTCCTGTCGCAAGCCACCCATACTTCCGTTCTGTTGAAATCCTGCGAGTATTCTGATGCGAGTTGTCGCGAACGAGGAGCGCTACCGTCCCGGCAGCGTAAATCCTGGTATCAGACCAAGGAATCAGCAATCAAGCTGCCACCAGAAAGGATGCGGCAAGTTACATTGAACCAGACAGTCTGGTAAGACCAAAAATCTCATTTAGGACACAGCCCTCTACAAAAGGCCAAGACGGATGCACGTCAACACCGATTACTGAAAGCGCCTAATTATCTAATTGCATGCTTTACGCCCACACACTCGCCGGACAAGACGAAGCTTCTTGGGAGCTGCTGTCCACCCACCTTGAGGCAGTCTCAAATCAAGCTGCTGCTCTGGCCAGAGCTTTCGACGCAACTGAATGGGGTCGCGTGCTGGGCATGTCACACGATCTTGGCAAGGCTTCCAGAAATTTTCAGGAGTACCTGCACAAGAGCCACGCCGCCAGAGAACGCGAAGCGGAGGATGCAGGGGAAGCTGCGCCTAAATCCGTGGGGCGCGTGGACCACAGCACCTTTGGCGCGCGGTACCTTGCCGGTCTGGACCGGCAAGCTGGGGTGCTGCTTGCCTTCTGCGTCGCCGGTCACCATGCGGGTCTTCCGGATTGGAGTTCGGCGGAGGATGCGGATTGCTCTACGTTGCAGCAGCGTCTCAAGGCTGCACACTCGATCCCGCATGTTCCCGATCCGCAATTGCACCTGCGCATTCCCAGGCTGCCGGCCTTTGCTGACGATCCGCGCCTTCGAACCGGGCAACGTCTCGACTTCGCGCTCGCCTTCTTCACACGCATGGCCTTCTCCACCCTGGTCGACGCAGACCGTACGTGTACGGAACAGTTTGCCGACCCCATACAGGCAAAGCAGCGCGCCGCAGCGAGGCCGGGCATCGTCCAGCTGCATGCTGCAATCCGCAGCCATGTGGAGCAGAAGCAAACCTCGGCGAAAATGACCGCGGTAAACCAGCAACGCACCCGTGTGCAGCAGCAGTGCATCGCAGCCGCCACAAACGAGCCAGGGTTCTTCTCTTTGCAGGTCCCCACGGGAGGAGGCAAGACGCTGGCCTCGCTCCTGTTCGCCTTGGAGCATGCCACCGTGTGGAAGAAGCGTCGCGTGATCGTGGCCATCCCGTTCACCAGCATCATCGAGCAAACGGCCGACGTGTATCGCGAGGCGCTGGGCAACATCGCGCACGGCGGACTGATTGAGCACCACACAAACGTGGAGCCGGAACGAGAGACGCGCGCGAACAAACTAGGAGCGGAAAACTGGGACGCGCCGTTGGTGGTCACCACGAACGTGCAGCTCTTTGAGAGTATGTTCGCGGCCCGCACATCGCCCTGCCGCAAGCTTCACAATCTCGCGAACAGCGTCATTGTTTTGGATGAAGCGCAGACGCTTCCGGTGGAACTGCTGGATCCCACACTGGCAGCGTTGCGCGAACTGGTGGAGCATTACAAATGCTCGGTGGTCTTGTGTACCGCGACACAACCCGCGTTGGAGCGCCGTGACGACTTCTCAATCGGAATCGAGAACGTGCGGCCCATTGTTGCGGATACCGCGACGCTCTTCCAGGCGCTGCGGCGGGTCGACGTGCGCCATGCAGGTGCGTTGACGGATGCGGAGCTCGCGGATCGGCTTGCCGCTGAAACCCGCGCGTTGTGCATCGTGAACACACGCCCCCATGCGCTGGCGCTGTTCCAGGCCATTGCGCAACAAGTACCGCTGGACGAGTGCTTTCACCTGAGCACACTAATGTGCGGGGCACACCGGCGGCAGGTGCTGCAGACCGTTCGCGAGCGGGTGCGCGACGCCAGCCGCTGTTGCCGGGTGGTGAGCACTCAACTGGTCGAAGCCGGCGTCGATCTCGACTTTCCCGTGGTGTACCGGGCTGCGGCGGGAATGGACTCCATCGCCCAGGCGGCTGGCCGCTGCAACCGCGAAGGCCTGCTGCCCTCGGGCATCACACACGTCTTCGACACGCCGGAACGGCGGCTTACCGGCTTTCTCGAACAGGCACGTCAGGCGGGCAGCGAGGTATTCGCACAACCGGAATTTCGCGACGACCCCCTCTCCCCCGCGGCGGTGCAGGAGTACTTCTACCAGCTTTACTGGAAGCACCGCAGCCAGTGGGATGCGAAGAAGGTGATGGAGTGCTTCCGGCTCGACCGCGTGGGCGGGCAACTCGTCTTCCAATTCCGCCAGGCTGAAGCCCGCTATCGCATCATTCAGGACCAGCAAGTGCAAATCCTGGTTCCCTTCACCCCCGAAGCTCAGAAATTCATAGACGAACTGAGTTCCGGGCATGTAGCCTATCAACCACAACGCAAACTGCAACCATATCTGGTTTCCGTTCCCAAACGTGCGCACGATCGCCTAGTTGCCGATCACGCCGTGGTGGCGCACCCCTCGGGGTTGAGCCTCTTGATACGGGCGGACTTGTACGACGGTACAACCGGTCTACGGCTTGATGGCTACGGATTGGAGACGCTGATTGGATAGCAGAACTGCTGGAGGGAACGTCGTTGGCTTTCGGGGTACGTCTGGAGTGCTGGGGTGAGTGGGCGTGCTTCACCCGCCCGGAGATGAAAGTAGAGCGGGTGAGTTACGACGCAATGACTCCTTCCGCGGCACGCGGTGTGCTGGAAGCCGTGTACTGGAAGCCGGAGATTCGCTGGGTCGTGGATCGCATCACGGTGCTGCGACCGATCCGTTTCACCTCTCTTCGCCGGAATGAGCTCGCAGAGAAGATTCCGGAAGGCACGGCGCGCAAGGTGATGAAGGCCGGCACAGGCGTATTGCAACAGGTCATTACCGACGACCGGCAGCAACGGGCCGCGCTGCTCTTGCGAGATGTGCGATACCTGATCGAAGCGCACTTCGACATCCTGAGCGGGCCGGAAAACGCCGCCAAGCACCTGGACCAGTTCCAGCGGCGGGCACGTCGCGGGGAATGCTTTACGCGACCCTATTTCGGTTGCCGTGAGTTTGCGGCTCACTTTCGTCTGCTGGAGCACGACGATCACCTGCCGTTACCGCACAACACATTATTGGGTGAGCGTGACCTGGGATGGATGCTGCACGACCTGGAATTCTCCGATCCAAAGAACCGGCAGGCACGTTTCTTCCGCGCCACCATGCGAGACGGCGTGATCGAGATTCCTGTACTGGGTGAGGCGTTCGCATGATCTTGCAACGTCTCGCGGAGCATTACGACCGCATTGTGGCGGAGGGCAAGGCGGAGCTGGCGCTGCCCGGTAAATCCGTCCAGAGAATCAGCTTTGCGGTCGTGCTGCATCCCGATGGGACGCTGCACAGCTTTGCGGACGAGCGGATTGAAGAAGGCAAGCAGCAGCGGGCGCGCTCGATCGTTGTGCCGGGACAGAGCAAGCCTTCAGGATCGGGAATAAACCCGTGCTTTCTCTGGGACAACGCGGAATACCTGCTGGGCTGGTGTGCCGATCCCGTGCGTGCGGAACGCGCAACGCGAGCGTTTGAAGCGTCGCGCGAGCGGCACCTCTCCCTTGAGGCACAGGTGAACGATCCGTCGTTCAGCGCGGTATGTACATTCCTGCGTACCTGGACGCCAGAGCAGGCAGAACCACACGCGGCCAGATTGTCAGAGATCGCAACGAACTTCGGTGTCTTCAGGATTGTGGGTGAGCGCAAGTACGTCCACGAAACGGTCGAGATTACTGCGGCGAACCGCGTGTCCGATGCGCAAGAAATTGCTGGTCACTGTCTGGTCACTGGCAGATTCGAACCCGTCGCACGGCTGCATGAGCCAAAGATCAAGGGCGTAAGCGGTGCGCAAAGTTCGGGCGCCCTGCTTGTCTCATTCAACGCGTCTGCATTCGAATCCTACGGCAGAAGCCAGAGCTACAACGCACCCGTCAGCCAGGGCGTTACCTTCCGCTACACCAACGCGCTGAACTCGCTGCTGAGTGATCGGGAGAAGCGCATCAGCCTGGGTGACACCACCGTGGTCTATTGGGCGGACCATCCCACGCCGCTTGAGGGAGCCTTGGGTGGCATCTTCAGCAGCCCTCCCGAAGACCCGCCGGAGGAGGACTTCATTCGCGTGCAGCAGGCGAAACGATTGCTGATGCAGTTACGCGACGGCATACGCAACACGGTACTCGACGAACCGGAGCGGCCGACGAAGTTTTTCATCCTCGGACTCTCGCCCAATGCGTCGCGCCTGTCGGTGCGTCTGTGGATCGAGCAGGACGCGAGCGAATTGCGCCAAAACCTGGCCGAGCATGTGCAGGATCTCGCGCTCGGTGGCGGGCGGGATGGCCGCATGCTCGCGGTCTGGCAGATTGTGCAGGCAACCGGCCGTGCCGAGCGTGACAAGGCCACAGGCCGCGTCAAGTCGTATGACACCAAAGCCACCTCCCCGCAACTCGCCGGCGAACTGGCACGCTCTATCCTCACCGGGGCACCCTACCCGCAAGCGCTGCTGGCGACGGTGATTCGTCGCATCCGGTCCGATGGTGACGTGGCATGGGCACGCGTCAGCGCAATCAAGTCCGTGCTGGTTCGCAACGCACGCAAACAGAAAGAAGCGCCGGACATGCACGCTGCACCGGTGTGGACGAAAACTTCGGAGATTGTGATGGAACTCAACGAACAGAACAGCAGCCTCGCTTACCGCTGCGGGCGCATCTTCGCGGTGCTGGAGCGCGCGCAGGAGCAGAGCGTTACGCAGGACAATCCCAACGCAAGGCTCAATGCCACCATCAAGGACCGATTCTTCGGCGCGGCGGCGGCGGCACCGCTGCTCGTCTTGCCGCGGCTGCTGGTGTTGAACAACCACCACACCCGCAAGCTGCGGGAGGGAAGCAAGCGATACTTGACCGGCCTGCTCGGCGCCATCATGGAATCCAAGCCGTTCGCCTTTCCGCGCCAGCTGACTTTGGAACAGCAGGGCGAGTTCATCGTTGGCTACTTTCAGCAGCGCCAGGATTTTTACAAGGCCAAAGAACAACCAGACAAAGAATTTGTGCCCGAGGAGGCCGAGACCGCAGCATGACCCAGCCCGTTCAAAACCGTTATGACTTTGTTTTCTTTTTCGACGTGACCGACGGAAACCCCAACGGCGATCCGGATGCCGGGAACCTGCCGCGCATCGACCCGGAGACCAACCAGGGATTGGTCACCGACGTATGTCTGAAGCGCAAAATCCGCAACTATGTTGCCGATACTACGACAGCCGCAGATGCTGATTCCGACGTAGAATCAGCAGCGCCTCAGTTCAACATTTATGTGCGCGAACGGGGCGTGCTGAATGCAGAACATCGGAAGGCTTACAGTGCGCTGCGCCTCGATCCCGAACCCAAAAAGCTGCCGAAGAATGAAGCCGATGCTCGTCGGCTTACCAAATGGATGTGCCTTAATTTCTTCGACATTCGAGCGTTTGGTGCGGTGATGACGACCGAGGTCAATGCTGGCCAAGTGCGGGGGCCGATCCAATTCACCTTTGCACGCAGTCTTGATCCAATCGTGTCCGCAGAGTTCGCGATTACGCGGTGCGCTGTGACCAAAGAAAAAGAAGAGAAAGAGCGGGAAATCGGCCGCAAGTTCACCGTACCCTACGGCCTGTATCGCGGTTACGGATTCATCAACGCTTCGCTCGCCGGACAAACCGGTTTCTCCGAAGACGACCTCGCCCTCTTCAAACAGGCGCTGAACAGCATGTTCGAACTGGATCGCTCCGCCGCGCGCGGTCTCATGTCGCCCGTGCGTTGCATCGCCTTCCGGCATGAGAAGTCCACCGGAAATGCTCGCGCTGACGTCCTCTTCGACAAGGTCACAGCAAGGCTCAAGCCAGAGCTGCACGCAGAGAATCGTCCGCCGCGATCACGCCACGATTACACCATTCAGGTGACTGGTGAGCTGCCCGAGGGCATCACTGTCGAGGAGTGGGTCTAACGCCGGGCCAACAAACATCACGGGAGTGCAAGCATGCAAGATTCCGCACAGCGGCAGGCACAAACCAAAGGCGAGGACGTGCTGCCGATCAGCGGTCTGCAGCACCTTGCATTCTGTCCGCGGCAATGGGCGCTGATCCACTTGGAGCAGGCATGGGCTGAGAATCGGTTGACCGCCGAAGGAAAGCTGCTGCATGAAAAAGCAGACCTGCCGGGCCAATCGCGGCGAAGCGAACTTCGCACCGTGCGCGGGCTCATGCTCGAAAGCCGCGAGCACAGGCTGTGCGGTCGCGCAGATGTGGTGGAGTTCCGGCCCGAGCCGTTTCCCGTCGAGTACAAGCGCGGGAAACGCAAGCCGAACGATTGTGACCTGGTGCAGTTGTGTGCGCAGGCGCTCTGCCTGGAAGAGATGCTGGGAGTGCCCGTTCCCGCGGGCGCCATCTTCTATGGCGATCCCCGCCGGCGCATGGATGTCGTGTTTGCCACGGGTCTGCGCCAGAGGACCGCAAGCCTTGCGGCCGAGATGCACCGGTTGTATGAGGCACGCATAACGCCCGCCGCCCAACCCGCGGCGCACTGCCGCAACTGCTCCCTGGTTCACGTGTGCCTGCCTGCGGCAACGGAACACGTGAACATAGCAAATAGCTGGCATCTGGACGCCAACCGCATCCTGCGTGAGGAAGGCTGACGATGCGCAAGCTGCTCAACACGCTGCATGTGATGACGCAAGGTGCATACCTGCACCGCGACGGTGAAACCGTCTCCGTCAAAGTCGGTCAAGAGCAAAAGCTTCGCGTGCCCGTACACACCCTGGAAGGACTGGTCTGCTGGGGAAATGTGATGTGCTCGCCCTTCGTGCTGTCCCTGTGCTGCGAACATGGTGTGGGCGTTTCCTTGCTTACCGAGCAGGGCCGCTTCCTGGCACGCGTGCAGGGCGCCGTCTCTGGCAACGTTTTGCTGCGCCGGCAGCAGTTTCGCCTTTGCGACGCAGGCGATGCGGCTTTGCCCACGGTGCGCGCGATCGTCACAGCCAAGGTTGCGAACAGCCGTACTGTCGTGTTGCGCGCCGCTCGAGAAACAAACGATGCAGACCGCGCCTCGCTGCTCCGCGCCGCTGCGGCACGCCTGCAGTGGACCGGCCTGGATGCTGCAAAGGCCCAAACCATTGATGCGGCGCGCGGTTACGAGGGACTCGCAGGCCAGGAATACTTCTCCGTCTTCAATGAAATGCTCGGGGGTGATCGCGCGAGCTTTCATTTCAACGGTCGGTCGCGGCGGCCGCCGCTGGACCGCACCAACGCCCTGTTGAGCTTCGTTTATGCCCTGCTGCGTCACGACATAGAATCCGCGCTGGAAACGGTTGGCCTCGACCCAGCAGTTGGATTTCTGCACACAGACCGGCCCGGCCGGCCCAGCCTGGCGCTCGATATGATGGAAGAACTCCGCGCGCCACTGGCCGATCGCCTGGTGCTTACCCTCATCAATCGCCGGCAGGTGCAGCCGTCCGGCTTTGCCGTGCAGGACGGCAACGCCACGCTGCTGGAAGAATCCACCCGCAAGCAGGTCATTACCGCCTGGCAGCAACGCAAGCAGGAGGAAATGGAACATCCATTTCTGCGCGAGCGCATCCCGCTCGGCCTTGTGCCTTACACCCAGGCGCTTCTCCTCGCACGTTACATCCGAGGTGGCCTGGATGGGTATCCGGCGTTCCTTTGGAGATAACTCACAATGTTAGTGCTGGTCAGCTACGATGTAAGCACTCGCGACGGGGCAGGGCGGAAACGTTTGCGCCGTGTGGCAAAGCTCTGCCAAGACCGCGGGCAAAGAGTGCAGCACTCCGTTTTTGAATGTTTGGTCGACGCCGCCCAGTGGGTCTCGTTTCGCGCTTCGCTACTTGGCGAGATAGCTCCAGCAGAGGACAGTCTTCGCTTCTACTTTTTAGGAAATGAATGGAAGCGTCGGGTTGAGCATGTCGGCGCAAAGCCGGCCTACGATCCCCAGGGTCCGCTCATCCTCTAAAGCATGTTCTAACCAGATGTAGCTCCTGGATCTCTTCCCAGTATCCTTAGACTGCCCCTGCCCCTGAGCCTGGCAAGTGGAGAGGACCTGCCTTCTCTCGGAGCAGCGCGATGCCACAAGAAACAGCATAAGAGCATCTTCCACTCAGCTGTAATTCCTTCTTCATTTAGGATTGTCCTCCTGAGCGCAGCGAAGGCCCTGCCTTTCATCGGAGCAGCGCGATGCCACAAGAAACAGCTTTCGGCTGGCCCGCTCGAGTGAGCGCATCTCCTGGGACAAGAGTTTGCGCGGACCCAAAGCAGGCACGCTTTCCCTGGCCGTTTCGCGCAGCTTGCAAAACCTTGTACACGTTTCACTTGCGAAAAAGCAGAAGAGATCCACGAGTACTTTCACCTACCCTCCCCAGGGTTCGCGTGCAAGCTCTCCTAAGTGCAAAAGAGACAACCCTTTACAATAGGTGCCGTCGCTGCCCTCACGGGCAGCGTGGATTGAAACTTAGGTATAGGCCGTATCCCTTGCGCAGTACTATTGTCGCTGCCCTCACGGGCAGCGTGGATTGAAACAGGTTCTGGCCTGAATGATGCCAATAACCTGTTGTGTCGCTGCCCTCACGGGCAGCGTGGATTGAAACTTTTCATCTAGGCCTTCCAAATCGGCACCTCCTCGTCGCTGCCCTCACGGGCAGCGTGGATTGAAACTGGTATTGGCTGGGCTTGACGCCGGTTGTTAGCGTCGCTGCCCTCACGGGCAGCGTGGATTGAAACGTTGCTCCTTGTGCGGTTGGTGCTGCTTGGTTGGTGTCGCTGCCCTCACGGGCAGCGTGGATTGAAACCCGGATGAGGGGCCACTGCGCCGTGAGTTATATGTCGCTGCCCTCACGGGCAGCGTGGATTGAAACCAAAAGGGGTATGAGGTACCGCGAAACGTCACTGGTCGCTGCCCTCACGGGCAGCGTGGATTGAAACGTAAGGGCGAACCGACCTCCAAAGATAAGGGATTGTCGCTGCCCTCACGGGCAGCGTGGATTGAAACAAGATACGGGTCATGCGTGATGAGCGGCGCATCGTCGCTGCCCTCACGGGCAGCGTGGATTGAAACAAGATCCCCGATCACTGGCCGCGCGCATACGGGCGTCGCTGCCCTCACGGGCAGCGTGGATTGAAACACCGTTGTCGAGAAGTCCCCGATTGAGCTGCTGCGCGTCGCTGCCCTCACGGGCAGCGTGGATTGAAACATCGACCGAGACATCATCCTTGTCGCCCCGTCCAGTCGCTGCCCTCACGGGCAGCGTGGATTGAAACTTCGCCTCGTGCAGCGTCGCGGCCTCCACCTGGGCCGTCGCTGCCCTCACGGGCAGCGTGGATTGAAACTTCCCGGATCGGTGAGCGCCGCAATGCGGTTGGCATGTCGCTGCCCTCACGGGCAGCGTGGATTGAAACGGGGCAGGTTGGGGAGCATGGCGCGGCATCCTCGTCGCTGCCCTCACGGGCAGCGTGGATTGAAACCTGTTCGAAACTCAGTTCGTCCGCATAGTCCGTGTCGCTGCCCTCACGGGCAGCGTGGATTGAAACTACGCACCGGCCAAGGCCCTGTTCGCAGGTGCCCCAGTCGCTGCCCTCACGGGCAGCGTGGATTGAAACTTCCTGAACGTGAACACCGGGGACCCGGCGTTCCGTCGCTGCCCTCACGGGCAGCGTGGATTGAAACCCAGGAGCGCAGCTCACTGAGCGGGATCTTGGTCGTCGCTGCCCTCACGGGCAGCGTGGATTGAAACCCCGCGTTGGCGACGGTGCCCTTGTTGTTCTTGGTCGCTGCCCTCACGGGCAGCGTGGATTGAAACTTGTACGGCAGCTTGTCCACCAAGGGATATTCCGTCGCTGCCCTCACGGGCAGCGTGGATTGAAACAGTGCCGTGACTTCGTTTCGCCTCCGCAGGAATTAGTCGCTGCCCTCACGGGCAGCGTGGATTGAAACGGCATCGCTCAGGTTGGCACCGCTCAGGTTGGCAGTCGCTGCCCTCACGGGCAGCGTGGATTGAAACTGCACAGCGCCGATGCTCAGCCGGGTCGGTGCTGCGTCGCTGCCCTCACGGGCAGCGTGGATTGAAACCTCGGCGACGCACGCAAGATGCACATCGACAACCGTCGCTGCCCTCACGGGCAGCGTGGATTGAAACGCAATCGGGCACTCGGACTCGATGCGGCTGGTGGTCGCTGCCCTCACGGGCAGCGTGGATTGAAACACTGGTTGGGCTTGACGCCGGGTGCCGCTAACACGTCGCTGCCCTCACGGGCAGCGTGGATTGAAACAAGCATTGCCGCCCGCCTTTATTACAAGTTGCTTGTCGCTGCCCTCACGGGCAGCGTGGATTGAAACTACACGGCGCTGACGTTCTTTATCTGGGACCTGCGTCGCTGCCCTCACGGGCAGCGTGGATTGAAACCTGCACGGAAGAGAATGCACTTTACGAGCTGGGGCGTCGCTGCCCTCACGGGCAGCGTGGATTGAAACGATAAAGCTGAGGCGCAGGTGGCCGTTGCGATGGGTCGCTGCCCTCACGGGCAGCGTGGATTGAAACCGCTCACAAACATCCCTGCCCGCAGCGGTCAGCTGTCGCTGCCCTCACGGGCAGCGTGGATTGAAACGACGCCGATCGCACGGATGCCGGGCACGCCGACGTCGCTGCCCTCACGGGCAGCGTGGATTGAAACCTGCTCGAAACTCAGTTCGTCCGCATAGTCCGTGTCGCTGCCCTCACGGGCAGCGTGGATTGAAACCCGGTGCCGGTGGCGCGCGTACTGCTGACCGAGGCGTCGCTGCCCTCACGGGCAGCGTGGATTGAAACTTCTGCGGCAACCGTGCGACCGAGCAGGCCGGGCATGTCGCTGCCCTCACGGGCAGCGTGGATTGAAACGTTAATTGACGAGAACAGGAACTCGTACTACCGCGTCGCTGCCCTCACGGGCAGCGTGGATTGAAACGTCTTCGGCGTCGAGCGAAGTGCTCAGGATGCGGGTCGCTGCCCTCACGGGCAGCGTGGATTGAAACGACGACCACCCGGAGATCCGAAGCCGCGCGAAGCGTCGCTGCCCTCACGGGCAGCGTGGATTGAAACCTGCCAGAAGCCAGTGTTATCTGCTTCGTGAGACTGTCGCTGCCCTCACGGGCAGCGTGGATTGAAACCTGTTGCCGAAGTATTTGTGAAGCTGGTCAGCGGTCGCTGCCCTCACGGGCAGCGTGGATTGAAACCCGCGCAGCTTGTGTCCAAGTCGGCCAACCTGCCGTCGCTGCCCTCACGGGCAGCGTGGATTGAAACCGCATCTGATCCACGACCCCAGCACCGATTCCAACGTCGCTGCCCTCACGGGCAGCGTGGATTGAAACATCACCGGCGCGACACTGGCGAGCTCCAGTGGCTGGTCGCTGCCCTCACGGGCAGCGTGGATTGAAACGATCACCTCGTACTCGCCCGCATAGGGCACGCTGTCGCTGCCCTCACGGGCAGCGTGGATTGAAACAGCATGACCTCGCCGCGCTCGGCGTGGATCCAGCGTCGCTGCCCTCACGGGCAGCGTGGATTGAAACATCGTGACGGACAGATGCCCCACCAGTTGCCGCCGGTCGCTGCCCTCACGGGCAGCGTGGATTGAAACCTTTCGCGGCAAGCCAGACCAACAGCACACTGCTTGTCGCTGCCCTCACGGGCAGCGTGGATTGAAACTCGTCCGTTAGCGCGCCTTCGGTCACTTCCCAAGTCGCTGCCCTCACGGGCAGCGTGGATTGAAACCACTCGGCAGGTTGTCAACGCGAGGCGTCTCCAACGTCGCTGCCCTCACGGGCAGCGTGGATTGAAACGACATCCAGAACCAAGCCTTTGACGCCGAGCAGGTCGCTGCCCTCACGGGCAGCGTGGATTGAAACGTCCCAGCCCTCAATGCTGTCCACGTCGACATAGGTCGCTGCCCTCACGGGCAGCGTGGATTGAAACGTGTCGTACAGGTGCGCGGTTCCAGCCTTGTCGTTGTCGCTGCCCTCACGGGCAGCGTGGATTGAAACGCCAAGCCGATGTCCGAGTGTTCCGCGAACCGAGTCGCTGCCCTCACGGGCAGCGTGGATTGAAACCTTGCCCTCAATCCAGGCGTCGTCGACGATGCCGGTCGCTGCCCTCACGGGCAGCGTGGATTGAAACACCGCGTCCTGGCTGGTCTGGGTGGCGGTGGTGGTCGTCGCTGCCCTCACGGGCAGCGTGGATTGAAACGCCATATCGCTGAAGCTTTGCTTGCCCAGCGCCGCGTCGCTGCCCTCACGGGCAGCGTGGATTGAAACAACCCGGATGGATCGGTGTCCGAAGGCGCGGCGGGTCGCTGCCCTCACGGGCAGCGTGGATTGAAACAAGCACAACTATGGTGGCCTGATGCGCGGCGACACGGTCGCTGCCCTCACGGGCAGCGTGGATTGAAACTCCCTGGGTGGGTGGGTGCGCCTACGTGTACCTGTCGCTGCCCTCACGGGCAGCGTGGATTGAAACGTCAACAGCACGCGGGGCTTCACCGGCCAATGCACAGGTCGCTGCCCTCACGGGCAGCGTGGATTGAAACTATAGCACCGCAGACTCTGCAGCAGTGGTGGCGCGTCGCTGCCCTCACGGGCAGCGTGGATTGAAACACGCGGTCGCAGGACGGCCTGCAGCAGAGTTGGGCGTCGCTGCCCTCACGGGCAGCGTGGATTGAAACAACCGCAACGTCCTGCGCTTCTGGATGCGCCTGGGTCGCTGCCCTCACGGGCAGCGTGGATTGAAACGCCGACTGCAGATCCAGATCGGCGATCGTGGTTTGTCGCTGCCCTCACGGGCAGCGTGGATTGAAACCAGTTGTCCTTGTCGTACCCGCCATCGCAGATTTCGTCGCTGCCCTCACGGGCAGCGTGGATTGAAACGCCGCCTGTTGCAGCAGTTCCGTGAGCAGCCGCGTGGTCGCTGCCCTCACGGGCAGCGTGGATTGAAACCTGAACGTGGAGCCGGATCGTCCGCTGACGTGCAGTCGCTGCCCTCACGGGCAGCGTGGATTGAAACACTCAGGCTTCTTCGGCGATCTGCGCCTCCGCTGTCGCTGCCCTCACGGGCAGCGTGGATTGAAACGACAGCTATATCGATCCGCTCACGGGCGTGTCCTCGCTGTCGCTGCCCTCACGGGCAGCGTGGATTGAAACCTTTTGGTCAAGTGGCAACATACAGCGGCATTGCGTCGCTGCCCTCACGGGCAGCGTGGATTGAAACTGCGCAGTGCTTACACTCGCGGGAGTCGCGGGCGTGTCGCTGCCCTCACGGGCAGCGTGGATTGAAACGGCGTGCCGTTCACCTTTAGCGCGATGCTCGATCGTCGCTGCCCTCACGGGCAGCGTGGATTGAAACCCGTACCGGTGTGCGCCAGCGTGCCGAGGTTCTGCGTCGCTGCCCTCACGGGCAGCGTGGATTGAAACTGTGCCTGCAGCGCCATGTAGCTGGAGCCGGAGAGTACGTCGCTGCCCTCACGGGCAGCGTGGATTGAAACGCTCAGTCCGAACGCAGCCAGCAACGTGGCGGATACGTCGCTGCCCTCACGGGCAGCGTGGATTGAAACATGGACCAGTTACCGTTGCTGACCGGAGCGCACGTCGCTGCCCTCACGGGCAGCGTGGATTGAAACCACTGAAGTTCAAGCACCTGACCGGAGTGGTACCAGGTCGCTGCCCTCACGGGCAGCGTGGATTGAAACCACAGTTTCAGTGACGGCATCGGCCATGCGCTTTGTCGCTGCCCTCACGGGCAGCGTGGATTGAAACCTATTCGGATCTGTCGCTGGCGATCACTGCGGCGGGTCGCTGCCCTCACGGGCAGCGTGGATTGAAACTCGGGCGGAGTTTGAGGAATGTGGCGAAGTTGATTGTCGCTGCCCTCACGGGCAGCGTGGATTGAAACGACGCGGAGCAGACGAGGTGCTTGGCGGGCGAAGCGTCGCTGCCCTCACGGACAGCGTGGATTGAAACCAAATACCGGCAATGCAGTAATCACCTGGAGCAGCGTGGATTGAAACCTGGTCGGCGAACGGCTGTGCTCGCCGCTGGAAGTCGCTGCCCTCACGGGCAGCGTGGATTGAAACCAGCTCGACCGCGACACCTGATTCATGGCCTGCATCGTCGCTGCCCTCACGGGCAGCGTGGATTGAAACTTCACCGACTCTCTGCATCTCTGCGACGGTGGGCACGTCGCTGCCCTCACGGGCAGCGTGGATTGAAACCCCGACCCATCCCCGTAGATCACCGTGGGCGTGGGTCGCTGCCCTCACGGGCAGCGTGGATTGAAGTTCTTACGAGCCTAAGTGCCCCGCCCATTCCGTGCGTCGCGCTCACCCTCTGACAACCACATGCGCAAAGACCGGCTCTGCCACAGACCGTTTCAGCGCCCTGTCATCTTCAGCATGGCTTCAGGCAGGCGAGCCCCCTCAAGCGACAGCTTGGAGGTAGCGTCTTCGATCTGCTTTAGATCGTCTTCTGTCAGCTCGAAGTCCACAGCCCCACGGTTTTCTGCCAAACGGCCGGGCTTCGTGGTGCCAGGAATCGGAACGATCCACGGCTTTTGCGCCAACAGCCACGCCAGGGCAATCTGGGCTGGCGTCACGCCCTTCCGCTCTGCCGCCGCCCGCACCGCATGCACCAGAGCCATGTTTGCCTTCCGCGCCTCGGGCGAAAACCGTGGCACATGATTGCGGAAGTCACTGTCATCGAATTTCGTGTTCTCGTCGATCTGCCCTGTCAGAAAACCGGCACCCAGCGGACTGAACGGCACAAACCCGATACCAAGCTCCTCAAGCACCGGCAGCAACTCCTTCTCCGGACCTCGCCAGAACAGCGAATACTCGCTCTGCAGCGCAGTCACCGGCTGCACGGCGTGCGCCCTGCGGACCGTGTCCACTCCCGCCTCCGAAAGGCCAAAGTGCCTCACCTTGCCCTCGGCAATCAGCTCCTTCACCGCGCCCGCTACCTCCTCGATCGGCACATCCGGATCGACCCGGTGCTGGTAAAACAAATCGATGTGATCGGTCCGCAGCCGCTTCAAACAGGCATCCGCAACCGCCTTGATGTGCGCGGGCCGGCTGTTCGTTCCCGCGCCGCGCTTGCCCGTCTCCAGGTCGATGTCGAATCCAAACTTGGTCGCAATCACCACCCCCTCGCGAACCGGCTGCAACGCCTCTCCAACCAGCTCCTCATTCGTGAACGGCCCATACGCCTCCGCGGTATCGAAGAACGTGACGCCCTCCTCATAGGCCTCCCGCATCAGCTGAATCATCTCGCCCTTGTCCGCGGCAGGACCATACGCCGACGTCATGCTCATGCATCCGAGCCCAAGCGCCGAAACGTCCAGATCCTTACCCAACCTGCGCATCTGCATCGCTGTGCCGTCCTGTCTCCGTCGTCTCGTTGAATGCCGCCAGCCGCAGCGTCCGCAAATGCCTACCGCGCCACAAACACCAGAAAGTAATCCTGCCCATCCGCCTTGGTGAAGTCGTAGTGCTCCACCTCGCGGAACCCCGCCGCGCGCATCTCCTCTTCCACAATCGACTGCTTCAAACCATGGTCCGCGCCATTGCCGTTGCGGTCGATAATCCCCACCCGCGCCCCCGGCTTCAGCGCCGGCTTCAGGTTGCGAAGGAATGCCTTCGTGTCCGCAACCTCGTGGTACACCTTCAGCATCAGCACCGCATCCACGGATTCGGCCGGCAGCCTTGGATCCTCGGTCGTCCCCAGCACCGGCTTCACGTCCCGCAACTGTTCTCGCTGCGCCCGCTGCCCGATCGCCTTCACAAACTGCGGATTGATGTCCTCCGCATACACCACGCCGCCCGGTTCCACCCGCCGCGCCGCGCGCACCGTAAACCATCCACCCCCCGCGCCCAGGTCCGCTACCGCCTTGCCCGGCGTGATCCGCAGAATATCCATCACCCGGTCGATCTGCAGCTTCTTGTCCCGGTCCGGATACTCAAAAATATCCGTCGATCCCGCATACGGCGCGCTCGTCGGATGCTGCGGCGGCACCTGCACCGCGTTGGTCTGCCCCGGTGTGGGCAACAGCGCAGCGCCGCTCAGCATGGCGCAAACAGCAAGACGGGTGGCGAAAGCACGAACAGTCATGTCGTGGTTGGACGCATTCCTGCGCAGACACGTCTGCCCGCAACGCGGAAAGGCCGCGCACCCGGCGCGGCCTTTTCGTAACCTTCTGTGTAACTCGTGCTGTGAACCTAGTTCACCATCGCCACAGGCCCATGGTTGTCGCAGTGGCCGTTGTGCTGGTGGTGCAGGTGACCCTTCACCAGGTAATCCACGTGGTCGCCGTGCGGAACTGCCTCGTGGCCGCACTCCGGACCATGCGTGTGCGCTGCATCATGGCCGTCGCACGGGTGACCGTTGGTGCAGTCGGCCGGGTTCTTCGAACTCACTTCCAACGTGTGCTCGTCCACATGGCCATCGTGCGGATGGTGCAGGTGGCCGTTGTGCAGGTAATCGGTGTGGCCGTTGTGCTCTACCGCCGTGTGACCGCAGTCGTTGCCGTGCTGGTGCGGGTGGTTCTCGTGAATCATGTGTTCCATGGTCGTGTCCTGTCCTTGTATGTCGTTGGGAAGAAAAGAGGAAGCAAGCGGCGCGCCGTGGTGCTCCGAAGCGTGCGCAAGTCCGTTGGAAATCAGTTCGTGCATGTGCTGGTCGGCCAGCGAGTACAGCAGGTGCTTGCCCTGCCGCCGCCGCACAACCACGTTGTCGGCACGAAGCACGCGCAGCCGCTGCGAGATGGTGGCGACCGTTTCGCCTTCCAGCTCGGCCAGTTCGCTCACGCACGTCGAGCCTTGCATCAGCCGCGCCACCAGCCGCATGCGTGCGCCGTCGCCAAGCGCGCGAAAGATGCGAGAACACCGCTCCAGCGTCGCGCCGGAAACCTGCAGCGCCGCCCGGTCCGCGTGATCGTCAGCGGTGCAGCCCGGCTTGTACGAATCCGTCACACCTTGAACGTATCAACACTTGCGCATTTGTGCAAGTGTATTGCCTCAGTTCGCCTCCTGGATCCCCGCTCACTCGCTGCCTCCGCCCCCTCCCCCGCCCGCTCCTGTACACTCCGCTCCATGACCCGCCGTGCACTCGTCCTGCTGCTCGCAACCCTTGCCCTGACCCCGTTCGCTCGCGCCCAAATGCCGCACGACTCCTCGGGCGACTGGGCCAAAGCCAAGCTCGAGCAGAGCACCCGACACCGCGAGTACGTTCCCATCAAGTCCGGCGCGCGCACCCTCAACACCCTCGTCATCTATCCCGAGACAAAGGACAAGGCACCCGTCGTCCTCCTCATCCACGAGATCTTCGGCCTCTCCAACTGGATGAAGCTGCAGGCCGACGAACTCGCCGCCGAAGGCTTCATCGTCGTCGTCCCCGACCTGCTCAGCGGAGAGGGGACCGATGGCGGCGGCACCGACAGCATGGGCGGCCAGGACAACGTCGTCCAGGCCATCATGAAGCTCGACCCCGCACAGGTCCTCACCGACCTCGACGCCGTCTCCGACTACGGCAAGTCGCTGCCCTCCGCCAACGGCAAGCTCTTCGTCGCCGGCTTCTGCTGGGGCGGCGGCAAAAGCTTCAGCTTCGCCACCCACCGCCACGACCTCAGCGCCGC
Source organism: Terriglobus sp. (assembly GCF_965201105.1). Classification (GTDB taxonomy): domain Bacteria; phylum Acidobacteriota; class Terriglobia; order Terriglobales; family Acidobacteriaceae; genus Terriglobus. The sequence goes on along the minus strand of NZ_OZ241741.1, from coordinate 3,766,906 downwards.
CTTCGTCTTCTACGGCCCGCCACCGCCCGCGCTCGACATGGTCGCCATCAACACGCCCGTCTATGGCTTCTACGGCGGCAACGACAACCGCATCGGCGCCACCATTCCGCAAACCATCACCGACATGAAGGCCGCCCACAAGTTCTACGAGCCCGTCACCTACCCCAACGCCGGCCACGGCTTCATGCGCGCCGGCCAGGCGCCCGACGCCAAACCCGCCGACCAGCAGGCCTTCTCCCAGGCCTTTGCCCGCCTCCTGCTCCAACTCCGCGCCCACGAACATAGCCGCGCCCACACCACCTCGCACGGCCAACTGCTTCTGAACGGCCCGAAACGCACCGGTAAGCCCGTTTATGCCTCATCCAGGCCGCCCGCAGCGCAATGTCACGATGCGGCCGGCATGTAATCCCATCGCCCACAAACCCGTTGACAGGTCCCCACCCGCACGCATCAATACAGAAGAACCCGGAACGTCGTGGAAACGCTCCGGGGTCCTGAAGATGCAAAGGCATCGGAACGATGCCTTACAGCTTCAGGACGTACCGAAGTACGACAAGCAACAACCCTATGATGGCCAGAACAATACGTTCTGACATTGTCACCGAGAGCTGCAGGCCGCTTCTTCTTCGAGTCACGGCCCACATCCTGCAGTGAAATGCGCCACCGGAGGATTCGCACTCCTGCAGGAGGCGCAATCGTCCTCTCACACGCCTTCCCTCCTGGCCGCATACAACGAAAGGGACACAGCCATCGCTGTGCCCCTTTCTCTCGTTCACCGGCCTTCCGCGTTTACCGGATCTAGAACGAAATTCTTCCCGAAAACTGCATTTGTCTCGGAAAGTTCTGCTGTGTGGACCCGATCGTGCCATACCCCTGGAACGATCCGGGTGCGCCCGGCAGGCCCTTGCCTGTCGGGGTGATCGCCTGATTGATGCTGCCTGTGTTCGGTCCGCCGAAAACCGGCGTGTTCAACGCGTTGAATGCTTCCACCTTGAACTTGAATCGCACAGCTTCCGTGATAGCGAATGACTTCTCCAGGCCGAAGTCTTCCTGCGGCGAGGTGGGTGTGCGCACAGCGGTGGTCCGGTATCCCTGGGTTACCGTGGTGTACTCGCTAAAGTTCGTGAAGCAGCCTGGGTTGGAGTTGTTCAGGTAGCTCGTGTAGCTCTTCTGTGTGGGCCGGACGTTGAAAGTGCCACCGCAGTTGTAGTTCACGCCGTTCGGGAACGCGACCGGCAACCCGGCGTAGTCCCGCACGACCCAGTTGAACCGCCATCCCCCAATTGCCTCATCTACCAGACGGGGGCTGTTCGGGAAAAACGCCTTGCCGCGGCCGAACGGCAAGGTGTACAAACCGCTGAACGACACGTTCCACGGCCGGTCCTGGCCGTCTACCGTGTAGTACGGCAGGGGGTCGACCAGGCCGGCGCCGCTATTGTTCAGAAAGCCCGTGGCGGACATTAGCTTGGAAAACGTGAACGAAGCCAGCAGGCTCAAACCGCCCAGGTGCGATCCCTCGCCGCTCAGCCGCTTTTCCGCCTTGGTCTGCAGCGAGTGGTAATTGCTGTAGCCCTGCGCGTTGGTATAGAAGTACAGGCTGCCGGCGTATTGCGGGTACGGCACCATCAGGTAGCGCGCCGCGACCGTGCGGTTCTGCCCCAGAAAGGTCGTGCTCGGCAGCACGCCGTAGAACGGGTTGGCGACCTGCTGATCCAGGTAGGAGTTGTTGGCAAAGCCGCGGGCAAAATCCGCAGGGCTCAGGCCGTTCAGATCCTTCGACGCCCGCAGATGATAAGTGTGCGCGCCGAAATAGTCCAGGTTGAAGACGATATGCAGCGGCAACTGCGTCTGCGTGCCAAACGTCCACTGATTCACGATCGGGATCTTGCGGTCCTGCGCGTCCACGCTCAATCCGTTGCCGGTCAGGGCCAACGCTCCGAAGCTCGACCCCTGCGGCGCCTGCGCCCCGTTCGGGAACGGGTTGCCGTCGCGGAACAGGGTATTCGGCGTCAACCCATTGTCGCTGCTGGAGTTGTACGGCGTTGAGATGCTGAACGGTGAAGCGCCGCCCAACTCGATGCCGAACGCCTTGCTAAGCGTATAGCCGCCGTGAAAGACGATCGCGTTGTTGGGCGCGAACGAAAAACCCAGCTTTGGCTGCCAGAACCCCGTGTTGTTCAGGTACGCCGGTGTGCTGTCCGACGCAAACCGCACCCCGCCCCGGATCGGGTTGGCAATGCTCGCGCCGTTTGGCAGTTTGCCGCCCGCCGGGTATGTGATCTGGTTCGTCAGCGGGTTCACCACGTTCAGATCGACGCCCGCCAGCAGCCGGTTGTGCCGCTCCTTCGGCGAACGCTCCTCGTCATAGCGGATGCCGGCATTGATTGCCAGCTTGCTGTTCACCTTCCAGTTGTCCTGGAGAAAGACGCCCCAGTAGTTGTAGCTCTCATACGGCGAGGTCCGCCACTGCACGCTGCCGCTCGACGGCAAGCCGAGCAGCACGCCGGCGATGCTGGATCCATCCTTGTTGCCCGTGGTGTAGTCCCGCTGCGTGAATCCCGTGCTAAAACCGAAATCTCCATTCGGCTGGCCCACGCCACCGGTTACGTCGTGATACAGCGACACCTCGCCGCCGTAGTGCAGCGAGTGACGCCCGATCGTGTGCGTGATCGACGGTCCCAGGTCATACGTTTCAAAGATGGTCGTGCCCGCGGTGTTGCCCACCACGCTGCTGTACCCGTCGTTGATATCGAATTGCGGTGCCAGCGACTGGGTGGTCGTCGGGATGCCCGGCATCGTCAGCCCAAGATCGCCCGGGGACAGGCTCGCGAGCCCCGCCGACAACGCTCCATCCGGCGACGGGTTGCTGTACCGGTTGTACGAGAAACGCACGTCGCCCACGATCGAGTTTGTGATCACGTGCGTCATGTCCAGGACGCCCGTCCAGTCGGAACGATGATTGTTGATGTTGCCGCGAATCGCCGGCCCGGTAAACCCGTTGCCATTGCGATATTCCTGGCCGCTCCAGAACGCCACCAATGCATAAAACTTCGTGCGGTCGCTGAAGTTGTAATCGAAACGCCCGATCGGCATGTTGTACCTGTACCGGTCCTTGCCGTTGAACACGTAATTCGACAAGTAGCCGGGCCGGTTCGGCGCGGGAAACAACTGCAGAATCTTTATGCCGATTGGGCTGATACGGCTTGCCGGAATCGTGTTGTTCGCGAAGGGCAGGCGGCCGTACTTCGCGCAGCCCGTCCCACTCGGTGTCAGGCAGAAGTTCGTCGTGGGGTCGTAAATGCCGTTTGTCTTGCCGACTGCGGCCAGGTAATTCGTCAGGTTCACGCCGCCACCCGCGTTTCCGTTCGGCAGCATGTCCGCCGTCGGCACCTGGGTCACCACTGGCGCCGGCAGCACCTCGCGCCAGCCCTCATAGCTGAAGAAACCGAACGCCTTCTTTCCCTTCCACAGCGGCCCGCCGACCGAGCCACCAAACTGGTGCCGGTTGTGAAACGACTTCGCCGCCGACACCTGGTTCGACTGGTAAGTATTTGCCTCCAGGATCGAGTTGGCCCAGAAGTCGTAAACCGAGCCGTGCACGTGAGACGTTCCGTTCTTGATGATCGTGTTGATGATGCCGCCGCCGGCGCGCCCATACTGCGCGTCAAACGTGGTGGTCATCACCTTGATCTCCTGCACCGCATCCACCGACGGCGAGATGGTCCACGTGCCGGAGGGGCCGCCGCTTTGAATCGAGATCGGCCCACCGTTCAGCAACCACTGGTTCGTCGTGCCAGGCTGCCCATTGATCGAGTACGCGTTGTTCACGTCCCATCCACGATTGCCGGAAAAGCCGCCCGCGCCGAACTGCGTCTGCGTAAACACCACACCCGGCGTCAACTGCAGCAGCTGGTACACCTGACGCCCGTTCAGCGGCAGGTTCTCTACCTTTTCCGGGTCGATCACCGTGCCACCGGACGCGTCCGTCGTCGCCAGGTTGAACTCGTCCGTCGTCACCGTCACTTCATTGGTGTTTGAGCTCACCTTCAGCTTTACCGGCAGATCGATGGTGCCCGACACCTGCAGCACCAGGTTGGGGAACTGCGACGTCGCAAACCCATCTGCCGTCACCGACACCATATAGGTGTTCGGCTGCGCATAGGGAATTACGAATCGGCCTGAGCCGTCCGTCTTCGCCTGGTACGTCTGTTCCCCGCTTTTTGCCGTAACAGCGGCATTGGGAACAGCGGCGCCCGACGGATCCGTCACGGTGCCCGAAAGGGTGCCGCGGTACTCCTGGGCATGTGCGGGCAGCACAAGTGCTGCCGCGCTGAGTGGAATCATCCATAGGGCATGGCGCATCGGTAGACCTCCAAAAGGTGTTGCACGTTCGTTGTCTGGTTTGTTGCTTGAAGGTGAGTGCCTTTGTTGCGCTCTTCTTCGCCCCGACAGGAACAGGTGCGGGCCGCCGCGTGAACGCGCGCAGGATCATCGCGGCGGACACCCGTTCGAGCACAAAGAAGAGTCAATCCAGTCAAAGCTCACGTTCCTGGCACCAGGAAGCATCGAATCAGTTGCACACAGGGGCTGCGCAAAAGACGCTTCATGGGGACGGGCTGGTTATAACCGACACGCAACACAAATGTCATGACCGCTTGCGGCCTGAGAAGCGCCAAAATGCGCCGCCCCCGTATCAATCTCGATCTCCGGAACCGACCACGCTCAAACGCCGCAACCCCTGCAGAACCACGAACCACGAACCACGAACCACGAACCACGAAACCCTGACCCCTGACCCCTGACCCCTGACGTACACTAACCCCAGCCCCCTATGAGCTGGTTCAAGCGGCAAGACAGCCCCATCGCGCCTGATTCCCACTCGCCCGACGAGCGTTCTGTTCGCACCGAGGGCCTTTGGATCAAGTGCCCCAGCTGCGGCAAGGCCATCTTTCGCGCCCAGTTGGAAGAAACGCAGCAAACCTGCCCCGACTGCGGCCATCACTTCAAGCTCGACGCCCGCACCCGCATCGCCGCCCTGCTCGAGCCCGGCTACCAACTGGTCGACCTCGAACTCCGCTCCACCGACCCGCTCGACTTCTCTGACCTGAAGCCCTACAAGCGCCGCCTCGCCGAAGCCCAGAAGAAAACCGGCCTCAACGACGCCATCGTCAACGCCACCGGCAAGCTCGGCGAGCACGACATCGTCATCTCCGCCATGGAGTACGGCTTCATCGGCGGGTCCATGGGCGCCGTGGTGGGCGAAACCATCGCCCGCGCCGTCGACCGCGCCCGCGAGTCGCGCCATCCGCTCCTCATCATCTCCGCCTCCGGCGGTGCCCGCATGATGGAGGGCATCGTCTCCCTCATGCAGCTCGCCAAGGTGTCCGCCGCACTCGGCCGCCTCGCCGACGCCCGCGTTCCCTACATCAGCCTCATGACCGACCCCACCACCGGCGGCGTCACCGCATCCTTTGCCATGCTCGGCGACCTCAACATCGCCGAACCCGGAGCCCTCATCGGCTTCGCCGGCCCCCGCGTCATCGAGCAGACCATCCGCCAAAAGCTCCCTGAAGGCTTCCAGCGCTCCGAGTTCCTGCTCGACCACGGCTTCCTCGATGCCGTCGTCCCCCGCCGCGACCTCAAACCCTGGCTCATCCAGGCCTTCACCTGGCTCAGCACCCCCGCAGGAAGCAGGGGCCTTCAGGCCCCTGAACAAACCCCACCGACAAAGAGGCTTTAGCCCCGACGCTCCACCACAACGGAATCGTGCATCGAACCGTTGACATGCTGCTATAGGCATGTCAGTCTTCAGATGAAATGTTGCCTCTCAGGCAACATAAACCCCTCCGCCGCTCGAACGGCGAAGGGGTGTTAGATGACAGGCAATTCTACTGCAATAATGCCAGCAGAATTGCCATCTTCGCGAGCAGAAAGAGAATCGCTTCTCCTGGTACCTGCATCACGAATCTGCGGTAGCGAACCCGAAAGGGTTGCACTCCACATCACCACCTCTCATACGAGATCACTCCGGGGCTGCTACCCCGGAGTGTTTCGCTTTTCAGGGCGAAATTTGTCCTCACGGTGGCGGCCCTGAGCGTCGAGCTCGTATCGAGGCAAGTCCATCATCACACGGCGTAGGCTCATCCCGCATGAGACTTTCTATGTACTCTGCCCTATGGGGATAAGGTTCGAAGTTCCCCGTTTTCAACCTCATAGGCGGCTCGTCGGAGAGTCGGCCATACGTGCTTCGACCTAATTCACAGCCGCATGGCGTGGCCTTGAGCGAGCCGATCTCCGCAGGTCTTTACTTCCGAGCCCACCCATTCCCATTCCGGAACGCCACCTGAAGCTACCTGTAGGCCCACGCCCACCCACCTCCGTCCATTCGGCGTAAGCTTTTCCCGCACGGCTTCACGTTCGCCCTTACAACTTTTGCACCACCCACAGCCCCGTCCACCGGCGCAACCAAACGGGTACACACGGGTCTAACCCCGCGTACGGTCCCCGGCAGCTCTGCATCTCTTACGTTTCAGGACAGCGACACCTTATGAACACGTTCCGCCGTAGTGCCTCCGCCTTTCTGCTGGCCAGCTGCGCCGCCGGCCCCATGCTCCACGCCGCCGCGCTTCCCAACCGGCTCAGCCGCAACGCCGCCCAGACCGCGCCACAGGCCATCGAGCAAAGCGTCTCACCTCGCGTCCGGACCAGCACCAGGCTCGGTCACTTGAACGGCGAAACCCGCATCGAGTCCATGTCGCTGGTGCTTTCGCCCTCGGCCGCCCAGTCCGCCGCGCTCGACCAGTTGCTCGCCGACCAGCAGAACCCGGCCTCGCCCCGCTACCACCAGTGGCTCACCCCCACTGAGTTCGGCGCACAGTTCGGCGTCTCCGACAGCGATCTCCAGGTCCTGCAGAACTGGCTCACGGGCCAGGGTTTCCAGGTGGATCAGGTTGCTCCCAGCCGCAACCGCATCACCTTCAGCGGTACTTCCTCCACAGTCGAGACCGCCTTTCACACCGAGCTCGACACCTTTCACCGCGGCGACCAGACCTTTTTCGAAAACAGCACCGCGCCCCAGATTCCGGCCGCCCTGCAAACCGTCGTCGGTTCCATCACCGGCCTGTCCAGCTTCCGCCAGCGCCCGGCCCTGCGCCGGGTGCCCACGTCCGGCACTCTGTCCGGCACCCTCGCCGGCCAGCGGCCGCAATCCACCTCCGCCAGCGGCAGCCATTACATCGCGCCCTTCGACTTCCGCCAGATCTACAACGCCAACGGCCTGTTCAACTCCGGCAACACCGGCGCCGGCATCAAGATTGCCGTCCTCGGCCAGTCCGCCGTTGACCTGAACCAGCTCACCTATTTCCAGCAACTCACCGGCCAAACACCCAAGGCGCCCACCGTCGTGCTCGTACCCGGCACCGGCGCGTCCACCGCCTACCAGGGCGACGAAACCGAGTCCGAAGCCGATCTGGAGTACGCCGGCGGCGTCGCCCCCGGTGCCTCCATCCTCTTCGTCTACGTCGGTAACTCCACTACCTTCAACAACGGCCAGGGCGCCTCCGTGGCCGATGCCCTGAACTACGCCATCGTGAACAACCTCGCGCCCATCCTCACCTACAGCTATGGCGGCTGCGAAATTGAGAACACCTCCTCTGCCCTCCAGGGGCAGGAAAACTACTTCCGCCAGGCCAACGCTCAGGGTCAGACCATCGTCGTCGCCTCCGGCGATACCGGCGCCGCCGGCTGCGAAGATCCCGGCGTGACCACCGCCTACGACGGCCTGCAGACCAGCTATCCGGCAAGCTCCGCCTACGTCACCGCCATCGGCGGCACGTCCTTCAACGACACAGCCAACGCCGCCTCCTACTGGAGCAGCACCAACAACGCCCAGTACGGCTCCGCCATCGGCTACATTCCTGAAACCGTCTGGAACGAGAACTCCACCAGCCCCTTGTCCGCCAGTGGCGGCGGCCCCAGTCACGTTTTCGCCAAGCCAAACTGGCAGGCCGGCACCGGTGTTCCCGCCGACAACGCGCGCGACATCCCCGACATCAGCTTCAGCGCCGCCGGCCACGACGCCTATCTCATCTGCACCAGCGATACCAGCTACGTCAATGGCACCTCCACCGCCCAGTGCACCGCGACCGCCTTCGGTATCGGCAAGGTCTCCGGAACATCGCTGCCCACGCCCGCCTTTGCCGGCGCGCTCGCCATGGTGCTCAACGCCAACAACAAAACCAGCCTCGGCAACATCAATCCGCTGCTCTACAGCCTGTTCAGCACCAGCCCCGCACTCTTCCACGACGTCACCACCGGCAACAACATCGACCCCTGCGTCGCCGGCACCCTCGGCTGCGTCAACGGTTCAGAAGGCTACAACGCCACCGCCGGCTACGACCTCGCCACCGGCCTCGGCTCGCTCGACATCGGCGCCTTCAGCAGCAACGTCGCGGCTCTGTCCGCGGCAACTATCAAAAACACTGCGCTCACGCTCTCGCTCGTGGGTGCGAACGTAACCACCATCGACGTGAATGCGAATCTGACCGGCGTCTCTGGAACATCGCCGACGGGCACGCTCACCTTTACGCTCGACGGCGGAACGCCCCAGGCTCAGGGCCTCAACCAGGGCTCCTACAGCGCCACCGGAATCTTCCTGGTCAACGGCAACTACAGCGTCGGCAACCATACCTTGGTCGCGCAATACAGTGGCGACGCGAACTATAACCCGGCAACGGCGACCATTAACTTCACCGTTTACTCGCAATCGGGCGCAATCACGCTGGCCGCGACTCCCTCCACCGTCACCATCAACAGCAGCACCGCTCACACCGGCACCTGGACCCTGAACACCACGTCAACCAACGGCTACACGGGCATCGTCATCTACGGCGTAAACCCCGCCACCGGTACGTCCCTGCCTGCCCGGGGCTGCTTCCTCGGCCAGGCTGACGCCAGTCCCAGCCCGAACGCGACCGTCAGCACGACCATCACGTACTCCTACAGCTCGGCGGACTGCTCCAGCAGCAACGTCATCAAGGTGTTTGGAGACACACGCACCGCGGCCAACAGCGCACCGTCTCCGCAAAGTGAGCACAACCTCCCGCTGCTCGCCATCAGCTTTACCGGCCTGCTCGGCTCTGCATTCCTGCGCAGGCGTCAGCGGTGGATGACTGGCCTGCTCGCCCTCGCCGCGGTGGCCGGCACTGCTGGTCTCTCCGGTTGCGGCTCGGGGTCCACTCCTCTGCCTTCTGGCACCACGGGCAGCGGCACCACCTCGACCGCGCCAAAAGGCACCTACAACCTCGTCTTCTCGGCGCAGGACTCCACGCGCTCCGGCATCGCAACTTCCACGGCGGTGACGCTCGTCATCCAGTAACTTTGGGTTCCAAAGCGCCAACCATAAAGGCCCCGCAACCCGGGGCCTTTTCATTCAGCACTCCCAACCGGACAACACACACCGCTACGGTGCCCCCGTCCCATCCGTCGCCTTGCCCCGCCGCCCGCTCGTCTTGCTCGTCACCCTGCGCAGCACCAACTCCTGCAGCGTATTGTTCACGCAATCTCCCACAATGCCCAGCAACCCGTTCTCCACCGTCAGGCTCCCTCCCTCCCGGTCCTCTTTCGCGGCGTACAGGTTGCTGATCGCGCCCGTGCCGAAGTCGCCAAGCAGCCCCGAATAATTCACCTGCGTCTTGCCGTTATCGCCCCGCGTCACAAACGCCCGGCTCACCGCGTACCAAAGTCTTGATTTGGTCGAGCCCGTGCCGCGATAAAAGTAGCGAGGGTCCTGCCGGAAGATCGACGGCAAAATTGCCCCTCCCAAAAACGTCCCCGTAACCTCATCGCCCAGGTTCGCGCCAAATCGCCGGCCATACCCCGCCGCGCCCTGGCCGTATCCCGGCAGGCTGTTGCTCGCCTGCTGAACACCCGCCACCACCGCCGCCAGTCCAACGTTCGCCGGGTCGGCCGCATTGTGCAGCGCCAGCCCGAACTTCTGCCGCGCATGCAGCGGCTCCGCCGACCACTGGTAGCTCACAAAGAAGTTCGGAAACACGCTCAAGAGGCGCTGCTGCTCCTGCAAGCCCACCTGTGCCTGCGCGATCTCCATCCGCGTCGCAATCACGTTCACCGACGCATTGGCTCCCGCCAGCCGCAGCGTCACATCCTTCTGCAACACCTCGCCAGCATCCAGCATCTCGCCGCCCAGCGCAGCAGGCGAGAACCCCGGCATCGTCACCGACAGCACGAATTGCCCGCATGGCACGTTGTCCATCAGGTAATCGCCATCATCGTCGGCCGTTGCCGTGCGCTCGCGAACCTTGCCCTCGCCCAGCAGCGTCAACGACGCACCCGGCACAATACCGCCGTCCGCGCCGCGCACCTTGCCCTCCAACGTGCAGGAACCCGCGGCCTGCTGTACCGCTGGCGCCTCCGGCAGCGCGGACAGCCCAGGACCTCGCGCCTGCCCTTGGGCAGCACTACAAAGTCCGCTCGTCGTCACCGACAGCCCCGCCGTCACAGCACATCGCCACACCGGCCCGCACTGCTGAAGAAAGCGCCTCATGACCCCGTGCTCTCTCCGACGGAACCGGCCGAGGAAAGTTTCCACCCCGCCAATAACTTCTGTCGCAACACGAACGCCCCGCTGCTTCTCACAGCCAGCCCTTGGCCCGCGCCATCCGCGCCGCCTCGATCCGGTTCGCCGCCCCCAGCTTGCTGATCGCCTCCGACAGGTAGTTCCGCACCGTTCCCTCGCTCAGCCGCAGCGACTTCGCCAGCTCCGCCGTCGCCTCGCCTTCGCCCGCCCTCCGCAGAATCTCGCGCTCCCGGTCCGTCAGCGGATCCGGCTCCGCGTTCCAGATCTCCGCAGCCAGGTCCGGGTCGACCACACGCATCCCGCGATGCACCCGTCGCACCGCGTCCGCCAGCTCCGCGCTCGGCCGGTCCTTCAACAGGTACCCCGACGCCCCCGCCTCCAGCGCCCGCCGCAAATATCCCGGCCTCGCAAACGTGGTCACAATCACCACCCGCGTCTCCGGGTACAGCTCCCGCACCCGCGCCGCCAGCTCCAGCCCCGTCATCTCCGGCATCTCGATATCGGTCACCACCACATCCGGCCGCGCCTTCGCCATCGCCCGGAACGCCTCCTGCCCATTGCTCACCGACCCCACGACCTCAATGTCCGTCTCAATGCCCAAAAGCGCCGCCAGCGCCCCGCGCACCATCCCCTGATCCTCCGCCAGCAACACCTTAATCTTGCTCATGCCAGAACTCTCGACCTGCTCCCTAAACTGTCGTAACCCGTATTTTTGCCATTCGACCGAAGCCCGCACAGCCCTGCAAAAACCTCGTCATCTCGACCGGAGCCAGGAGTGTCCTGCCAAAACTTTGTCATTTCGACCGAAGCACCTCACAGCTTCACCGTGAGGTGCGCAGTGGAGAAACCTGCATTTTGCTCCCGCCCTGAACGCTTCCCCACCCGTCGAGGAGAACCTCTTTAGGCGAACGCCTTCGCTCGCGAAGCTTCCACCATCACGTTCGCCGTCACAGACCTAACCTTCAACTCAATCAGTACAGCGGTCCCACGCGGCTTTGCGCTCGCTATCTCCACCGACCCGCCCGTCTGCCGCACCCGCTCCCGCATCCCGCGCAGACCATTGCCCTCGCAGCTGCCGCAACCCACGCCATCATCCTCCAGCCGCATCTTCAGCGAGGTTCCATCCACTTCCACCCGCAGCGTCGCCGCCGTCGCCTTCGCATGCCGCACAATGTTCGTCACGCCCTCGCGTAGCGCCAGGCACAGCACATTTGCCTGCGCGGGTTCCAGCTGTACCGGCTCCATGCTCACCGTCAGCTGCACTCCCGCCGCGGCCAGCGTCCGCCGAGCCCGCTGCACCTCCGCCGCTATTCCTTCGCTGCGATACCCGCTCACCGCCTCGCGCACCTCGGCCAGCGCCTGGCGCGCCGTCTGCTCCACCTCCTGCATCTCCTGCGCCGCGCGCCCCGCATCAATCGGCAAGAGCCGGTTCGCCAGCTCGCTCTTGATCGCGATCACCGTCAGCGTGTGCCCCAGTAGATCGTGCAGGTCCCGCGCAATCCGCTCCCGCTCCGCCACCTGCGCCAGGTGCTCAATCTCGTCGTTCGCCTGCCGCAACTGGTAGCTCGCCCGCGCCTGCCGCGTGTACGCGAAGTTGCTAAACCCCACCACCAGCGAAAAGAAAACCGCCATCAGCGCCGTCCACCATTGCAGGTGAAACAGCCACGCCTCCAACACAACACCGATCGACTGCGCCACCAGAAACGTCACATACGTCCGCATGCTCGTCGTCATGAACGCCAGGATCACGACCGGGTACACAAACATGCCGCATGCGCTCTGGTTGAACGGGTAATACCCGAACGCCATCGCCACCATCTGTCCCAGCAGAATGCGCTGCATCCGGCCTTCTGTATTCGGGATCAGGAAGTACAGGCTCAGGAACCCGGCATACACCAGACCAAACCACAGCCACTTCTCCCACGAGTGCTCATACATCGGCTGAATGATCCAGAAGCCCGTGTACAGCAGCGACACATACCGCATCATCCGCGCCGAGCCAGACGAATTCTTCCAGAACTCCGTCCCGTTTCCCCGCGTCACCGCAGCTGCCTGACCCGACGCCACCGTCTCCATGCAGCCATTGTGCACCGCAACCGCATCACCTGCACCGCGCTCAATTCACCTCCCGCGCATGACACCTGTCATGACTCACGGTACTAACCGCAACTTGTCATTTCGACCGGAGCACGCACAGCTTCACCGTCCGGCGTAGTGGACTTCGTGCTTGCCCCGAAACCCGCATTTGAAAAGCCCGCACCAGACCCCGTTCTTCCACCACCCTCCCAACCATGTGGAAACCGAGGAACTCCCGCCTTTTACTCACCCACACCCGCTCACCTGTGCAACAACCACACCGCAAAACACCACACCAACAGCCCCAACGGCCCACTTTCCCCGCCACCGCCACTCAACTTCCAGCGGCGGATCGCGAAACCCTGTGGAAACCGTGCATCCCGCGTTCCGCTTTCCCCCACGCCTGCCCATGTACCCACACCTTCCTCTACGGCCTGCACCGCATTTAGAAATCTGCGCACACACCCAACCCGCACCCCAGCAGCAACTTGCCCCGGCTTTCCACTTTTTCGCCCACAACGGTGACTACTACGGGATATCTATCTCTAAGAAGTTCCAATTCTTAGAAACGGTCCTCGCAAAGCTGCAAACCATCGCCTCACCCGCCCGAACCACACCCAGAAGTCACTAGCCGCATCTTCCACCAGCGACCCCGCTTTTCCGCATGCCCGAAGCAGCTACCATGAACCTCAACAGCGGCATTTCAACCGCCACGGTGAGAGTGATAGCCTTGCTCACACCAGCCACTGCCTAAACTCGACAGGACGAGCAACCCTCGCCTTCCGAGCACCACCGGAGATCCGCACCATGTCCACCTTCGCCACGCCGCCAGCTGAGGACACCACCATGAGCACCGCTTCTACCTCGCTCCCGCCCGTCGGCCCTCTCGACATCACCGTCTCCCGCGCCGACCTCCTGCGCGAACTCACTGCCGCCCAGTCCGTCGTCGAGCGCAAGACCACCATCCCCATCCTGTCGAACTTCCTCTTCGAGGCCGCGGACGACCGCCTCACCATCACCGCCACCGACCTCGACCAGTCGCTGCGCACCTCGTGCCCCGCGAAGATCAAGAAACCCGGCGCCTGCACCGTCCCCGCACGCAAGCTCTACGACTACATCCGCCTCCTGCCCGAAAGCGAAATTTCCATCAAGCTCCAGGACAACCACTGGGTCCAGATCCGCTCCGGCCGCTCCAACACCAAGATGGTCGGCATGGCACGCGCCAACTTTCCCCAGGTCCCCGAATTCCCGACTGCCGCCGCGACAAAGATTGCCGCCAGCGCCCTGCGCTCCATGGTCTCCAAGACCATCTTCGCCATCTCGTCAGAGGAATCGCGCTACACCCTCAACGGCGCCCTTCTCGTCCTGAAGCCCGAGAGCATGGCCATGGTCGCGACAGATGGTCACCGCTTGGCCCACATCGAGCGCCTCGGCGAGTCCCTCTCCGGCGTCACCGGCGAAAAGAAGACCCTCATCCCGCGCAAGGCCCTCGGCGAACTGCAAAGCCTTCTCGCCAACACCACCGCGGCCGACGAGTCCGCCGACTTCCTCGAGTTCGCCGACGACGACACCACCCTCTTCTTCCGCATGGGCGGCCGCGTCCTCACCAGCCGCAAGCTCACCGGCCAGTTCCCCAACTACGAAGCCGTCCTGCCCCGCGACAACAACAAATTCGTCATCGTCCGCACAGAGGACCTGATGGGCGCCCTGCAGCGCGTCGCCCAGTTCGCCGACGAGCGCTCCGGAGCCATCAAGATCCGCCTCGAACAGAACGAGCTCCGCATCTCCTCACAGTCCACCGACTCCGGCGAGTCCGAGGACATCATCGAGACCCCCTACAACTACGACCCGCTCATGGTCGGCTTCAACTCGCAGTACCTCATCGACTTCCTCAAAGCCGTCGGCAACACCCCCGAAGTCCGCCTCGAATTCAAAGACTCCCAATCCGCCGGCCAAATGCGCCCCGAAGACGGCAACGAAGACCAGAAATACCGCTACATCCTCATGCCCATGCGCATCTGACCCGCATCCAGTGGGACCAAACACAAAGCGGTGGCGTAAGCCACCGCTTTCGATTGATCGTTTCGCCGTCTGCGCGGCCCGGCAATCTGCCATCGACCTCCGGTAAACAAACACGTCAGGAACCGTTGAATCGAACTTGCAATCGCTTTTCTTGTCCCCGGCGCGTCCGTTGATTAGGGCACTTTCTGGCCCGTGTACCTTGGTGTTGCGAGCGGACGAGCCAACTTCGGCCGTTGCCGGAGGCTTCATGTCCAAAAAGATCGCGGTACCGGCACTCTGCCTGAGTTTTGCGCTGGTCTCCTGCGGAGGCACGTCGTCGACAGTTCCGTCGAATCCAGTTGCGCCCACACTCCCGCCGCCGCCAACTGTTTTTACCATCCAGCCCTCTTCCGGGAGCCCCGTTCTAACGGCGGCGCAGCGATCTGCCTTGAACTTCCAGTATGGTCCGCCTGACGGCACCATCGGCGTGCTCCTGAACGGCGGCATTTACACGTTCTTCATGGCGGCCCGTAGCTCCTCCTCCTGCACCGGCACACCGGCCGTGCAGGGCACCTATCGTTTCAGCGGTTCGCTCTCCTCCATCACCGCGCCTTATCCCTGCTCGGCGCAGGTCACGCCCAGCGCCAACGGCGACCCGAACGGCTACACCTTCGACCAGGACTATGCAGGCGGAGGTCCGGTTCTCGCCGTCACCAGCGCCACGGGTGCGTCAGGCCTCCTGCATATCTACCACGGGGAAGCGCACGGAGGCACCTGCGGTACCACCGGTCACTGCACCTACGCCTCACTCGGCATGGCTTTCTCGCAGAACGGCGGTGCCACCTTCTCCAAGATCGGTGAGATCGTGCAGCCTTACCTCACGCGCTCCGCCATACTTGGCACGAACCAGAATCTCGATATCGGCGGCGGAACCCTGGTGATCGCCGACGGCACCGGCGCACACATCGCAAACCTCGCGACGGCCGATCCTTCCAACATGTACCTGTACGTCTTCTACTCGGATCGCGATCCTTCCGCGGCGACGGGCAGCGCCTGCAACCAGACGCCCTGCATCGCACTGGCCCGCGCGCCTTTGGCCACCGTGGTTGCTGACGCGTTCGCAGGCAACACCGCCGCCTTTCCGGGCCTGTTCAGGAAGTTCTACAACGGTGGGTTCACAGAGCCAGCCACCAGCGGCGATCCCAACGCGGCCACCAACTCGGGCCACTACACTCCGGTCATCGCCACCCCCGGCAGCTTTTCTTCGGTGCTCTACGACGCGAGCACCCAGCAGTACCTGATCGCCTACACCACCGGCAACAACGCGATTTCCCTCCAGCATGGACCGACACTTCTCTCTTGGTCCGGACCCATCACATCGGGCGCCATCTCCGACGGCACAAACACCATCCTCTATCCCACCCTGGTCGGCGAAGGCACCGACCCGGCCACCGGCAATGGGGACCCATGGCTGTTCTATATCGACGCCACGGCTTGGCCCAGTTGGCCCTCAGCAACGCTGGTCAGCCGCCGCCTGCAATTGACCTATAAGTAGAGTCAGGCCGAGTAAACCTCAGGTCGAGGTCCGCTTTGCCTGCCTGGACAGGGTTACGCTCCGCTGTTCTGCGCGGCCTGCTCGATCACCCAACGCGGCCCCGAACAAGGGTCAGATCTCCCGCGGAAAATCGGCTTTCTCCCTAGCGTTCCTGAAGATACCTACGGACCGTACCTCTGTGGGGAACAGAAGTGCGCTTGTTCCTGCCGATTCGAGTCGACCCGCACTGTTCACCTAACAAGGCACGTCACTGCAGGCGTATCTCACTCCCCGACCAAATGCAGCACAATCTCTCGCCGGTGCGGCCGGTCCCGGTGCTCGAACAAATAAATCCCCTGCCACGTTCCCAGCGCCAGTCGGCCACCCACCAGCGGAATCGATAGCTGCACCGCCGTCAGCGCCGTCTTCAGGTGGGCCGGCATATCGTCAGGCCCCTCCGCATCGTGCTGGTAGGGTCCATGCTCCGGCGCGATGCGGGCGAAGAAGTTCTTCAGGTCCACCCGCACCGTCGGGTCGGCGTTCTCCTGAATCAGCAGCGACGCAGAAGTGTGCCGGCAGAACACCGTCAGCAGACCGGTCTCCATCCCCTGCTGCCTCACCCACTGCGCGACGGAGGCCGTCATCTCATACAGCCCCTGCCCTCGCGTCGCCACCTCAACCACGTGCGCTGCCTGCCTCAAACATTCCCTCCGCACTCACCCAACCTGTATCGAGTGGCACCGGGGCCGCGGGCTCACCCGCCCGCACCGGCCACCACCGCAACCCTGCCTATCCGCGCTCAAACTTCATCACCAGCCAACCCCCGCTACCATCAGCCACGCCCCCCACCAGCCGCATCGCGGCAAAGGGAGTCGGCCAGATGCGACCCGAAGGCGGCAATAAAAACCAGAAGTACCGCTACGTCCTCATGCCCCTGCGAATCTGACGCACAACCATTACTCGACACAAAGCGCTGGCCCAAGCCACTACTTTTGCCTGCTTACGCTTAAAATGCCGAATTCCGGCAAGGGCGTTGTCGAGGTATTTGACTCACCCTCCGATTCTCTCGCGAGTGCAACAAAACCTGATGAAACAAATACAGTTAGCATTTAAATGACTGTCTGGACGGTTTTCTGCTAAGGTCCAATCATGTCTCGGCCCAGAAGCGACGAGAAAAGAAAAGCAATCCTGGACGCGGCGACGCGGGTTATCGTCACGCAGGGCTTGAGCGCTCCGACCGCGGGCATCGCAAAAGAAGCCGGCGTCGCAAACGGATCGCTCTTCACTTATTTCGAGACGAAAGCCGAGCTCTTCAACCAGCTCTATCTGGAACTAAAGGCAGACATGGCAAACGCCGCCCTTACGGATCTGCGCCCGGGTGTAGATCCCCGGCAGCAACTGTTTCAGGTGTGGCAGCGTTGGATGGCATGGGCCATGGCCTGTCCCGACAAGCGCCGCGCCCTCGCTCAACTCGATGTTTACGGCGAGATCACACCGGAAACCCGTGCAGCAGGCCACAGGACCATGGCGGCCATTGCTGATCTGCTCGAAGACATTCGGACTCACGGTTCCATGCGCAAGGTTCCAATGGGGTTCGTCGTTGCCCTTCTGAACTCGATCGCGGAGGCGACAATCCTCGCAATGGCCCAGGACCCCGCCCACGCCAGGAAACGTTCCAACGAAGGCTTCGACGCCCTCTGGCGCGCCGTGGCCTGATTCAGTTTTCTTTTACATGACTGACCAGTCAAGCACCAAGGAGCACAGCAATGACGAATCAAGCGTTCACCACCAACGCCTCGGGACGAAACGCCTACATCATCACCGGTCCCACCTCTGGAATCGGCCTGTCCACAGCCCTTGCACTCGCCGCCCACGGCACGGTCGTCCTGGTGGGACGCGACATCGAGAAGCTGAACGAAGTGCAACGAGAGATCGAGCGAAAGGGCGGACAAGCGGTGCCGGTTCCTTGCGACATGTCAGACATCGCAAGTGTCCGCCGCGCGGCAAACAGCATTGTTGACCTTCAACTTCCGCTCGCGGGGCTAGTTAACAATGTGGGCATTCACCAAACGAAGCCGACCAGCAGCGCACAAGGATGGGACATGACCTTTGCCACCAACCACCTCGGTCCGTTTGCCCTCACTGAGGCTTTGATTCCACACCTGCCCGATGGCGCAAATGTGGTCTTTGTGGCGTCCGGAGTAGAAGACCCCGAGCGCAAGCCGGCCAAAATGGCGGGGTTTCGTGGTGGACGCTACATCTCCGCAGAAGCCAGTGCGCACGGTGAGTGGGAACCCGGAGGAGCGAAGACGCCCGGTGCGGACGCGTATGCCACTTCAAAGCAATGCACCCTTGCCACGGCACTGGAGTTTGCCCGCGAGATCCCACGTTTGCACTTCAATGCCGTCGAACCGGGGTTTAATCCAGCCACGGCTCTTGGACGCGAAGCCAATGGCTTTGTCCGATTCCTGTTGAAGCGCGTTCTTCCGTTGCTGGTGCCCGTCATGAAGTTTTGGAGCACTCCCAGCCAGGCCGCGGCTGTCATCACGAAAACACTCATGAACGCCTCCGGCCAGACCGGCACTTACTACGATGACAGGGGTCTGCCGATGCTTCCCTCCGCGCTCGTACAGGACCCGGCGTTCACCGCCCGTGTGGTAGCCGAGACGCGATCCTTCCTGGCCCAAACTCCGAATTAAATCAGCATGTCTTTGCTTTGAATTCACCCGCAAAATCGCATGAAACGAAGGAACGAAGATGGAAGCGGCCCACTAAAACTTCATCACCAGCCAGACTCCAACCACCATCAGCCCCGCCCCCGCCAGCCGCATCGGCGACGCCGGGTGCTGCTTGAACCCAATCCAACCCATGTGGTCCAGCAGGATACTCACCAGCACCGACGCCGTAATCGAAATGCCGGTAAATATCCCCGATCCCAGTTTCTGCGCATACATCAAGCCGATCATCGTGGTCACGATCGACACAGATCCGCCGACCCACGCCCACCACGGCGCCCCAGCCACGGCCCCATGCCCCGGCAACGGCTGCCGCACAAACGCCTGCACCAGCAGCACCCCGGCCAGCCCGCTCAGGTAAACCCACGCCGCCGTCCACAGCGGCTGCTGCCAATGCTTGTTCAGCTCGGCATTCACATTCTGAAACGGATTCAACGCACCCGCGGCCGCCGCGAACAATACAAAAAGCCAGGACATACCTGTAGGACGGCCCAACTCACTCCCACGTCAAACCCGCACCGGCTTTAGACCTTGTCATTTCACACATTGTCATTTCGACCGGAGCACCCATAGCTTCATCGTGGGTGCGCAGTGGAGAAACCTGCATTTTTAACGCGAGCGCAAATATCCTGCCCCGCCATCAACCGGCAGAATTTTGCACCAACCCTACCGAGCGACCTACACCTTGCCCCTACAACCTTGCCATTTCGACCGAAGCCCCACAGCTCCAACGTGGGGCGCAGCGGACTTGGTGCTTGCACCGAAACCTGCATTTTCCCAAACGCGATTGCGAAGCCGCCCCGCCAACTTGCCGCCCCGCCCACTCGCTGCTCTTATCAATCCATGCAGGAGCAACCACGCATCCTCGGCCTCGACATCGGCGACCGCCGCATCGGCCTCGCCATCTCCGGTCCCTTCGGCACCCCCTTTGCGATGACGGCGCAGCCCCTGCTCACGCTCGTTCGCAGCTCACTCCGCCACGACCTCAAGTCCATCGGCCGCGTCCTCCGCAAGCACTCCATCGTCGAAATCGTCGCCGGCAACCCGCTCTACATGAGCGGCGACCTCAGCCCCCAGGCGCAAAAGGCGCAAGCCTTCGCCGAGGCCGTCCGCGCCGAATTCCACCTGCCGCTGCACCTGTGGGACGAGCGCCTGACCACCACCGAAGCCCACCGCCAGCTCGACACCCTCGGCCACGAAAAACTCGGCCGCAAATCCATCATCGACCAGGTCGCCGCCGTCCTCATCCTGCAGGCCTTCCTCGATCACCGCCGCCTCGCAGCTTCAGAACCGCCTTCAGAGCCTTCAAAATCGCTGTGACTCGATTCCTGTCATCGTTATGTTCGCTGTCGCCCTGAGATTGCTGTCTTCCTGACATCACCGTCATCCTGATAGTTGGGAAGGGCACAGCTTCAGCTGTGCCGAAAACCTCGGATCAAGAATGGGCTTCAGCCCCTGAGGTCAGCGGCTTCAGCCGCCGAGATAGCTCCAACGCAGGCGAAAACTGCGGCTTCAGCCGCCGAGGTACGAAATCCCGTACAAAACCATTGACTTCCCGCCAACAACGTCATCCAATCACAACAGCCCCGGACGGCTGCACCGCCCGAGGCTGGTTGTTACAGCAACTTCAGTAGAACCACGGTTACGAGGATCGCAATCACGATGGCCAGGATTAGAGTTCCTGGGATCGAGATCGACCCCCTCGCGGTGGCGTTTCGAAGCAATGCCATAACGAGTACCTCCTTTCGACAAGATCACCCCAGGGTTGGCGCCTTGGGGTGTTCTGCTTTTCAGGGCAGAACCTGATCACCCGCGTTTCCCTGCAAGCCTGCAGCACGAAAGAAGGACAGCCCGCAGTATCGCCCTGCGACGCTTCCCGCGGTATGCCCCGGAGGTGGAGCAAACCGTGCCCCACCTTCGCGAAGCTAAGGTGGGCTTCCCACTAATTTGTCTCTGGGCCCACGCCCGTATAATCAGAAGCTCAGGCACGCGCTCCGCCGCGACTGCTACCGGCCGGGCGCGCTCCATTTGCCCTCGCGCCTGACGCTGTCTCAGACAGCCAATCCCATCCCAGGACCCCCACATGCTCGATATCACCAAAAAGCTGCAGGAAGAAATCACCACGCTTGAATACGAGCTCACCACCGAGCTGCCCGCTGAAATCAAACGCGCCGTCGCCCTCGGCGACCTCAGCGAAAACGCCGAGTACCACTCCGCCAAGCAGCGCCAGGAGTTCGTCAACGCCCGCCTCGGCCAGCTCAAAAAGCGCATGGGTGAGCTCTCCCTCGTCAAGCTCGACAACATCCCTCACGACCGCGTCGGCTTCGGCTCCACCATCGTCATCCACGACGAAACCAAGGGCGAAGACATCACCTACAAGCTCGTCACCAGCGAGGAATCCGACGTCACCAAGGGCCTCATCAGCACCACCTCCCCCATCGGCCGCGCCCTGGTCGGCAAGGAAGTCGGCGACACCGTCACCGTCACCACCCCCAACGGCAAACGCGACATGGAAATCCTCAAACTCACCACCATCCACGACGCCGCCGCGTAACGAATACCGCTTCCCTTGGTCATGCAAACCCTCGTGGACGTCGGCCTGGGCTACCCGCGTAAGTAATCCGGTTTTCCTAGGTTTGTCATCCCGTAGCGAAGCGTAGGGATCTGCTTTCCTTCGGAGTGGCACAGCTTCATCTGTGCCACAAAGTCATCCACGACACCGACGCGTAGCTTCGGAAGGGCACAGCTTTAGCTGTGCCATAAAAGCAGCTAAAGGATCGGGCTTTAGCCCCTGAGGTCATCAGCTTCAGCCGCCAATGTCGACTTTTTCCCGTCAAAAGTCCACAAACGCCTCAATCGCCGCATACTACGTAATCAGTGGGACGCACGTTGCTCTCACGTACGACAAAGCCCCGGCAGGAACCGGGGCCGAGTCGTACTTCCTGAGGAGGGCATCTCGATGAAGAAGATGTCGTTCCGTCGTCGGAGGCAGCTCGTACTGCTGCCTCTTGGAGCAGGCAATGTTGTCTGGCTCGTTCGTCAGGTTATAGGCCTGATATACGACCTGCATCATCACCTGTAGAACCACAACCGATCGCGGGTTTCGGTGCAGGAACACCGGAACCCCGGTCACGTGTCACATGTTGCAACGCGTAACACGATACCTAAGATGTTTCGCGCAATATGACAGTTTGTCAATTTCGTCAGATCACACGTGCAGCAGCTACGGCAGGACGGCCTAAGCATCCAACCCCACAATGCTCTTCCACCTCCGCGACCGCCAGCTCATCCCCGCCCCGCTCAGCCGCGTCTTCGCCCTCTCCACCTCCGTCCCGGCCGTCGCCCGCACCCTCGGCTTCACGCCCGTTCAGGGCGTCACGACGGGCCACGTCGAACTCCACAGCCGCGTCCTCTGGCGAGGCTGGCTCTTCGGCCTCCCCCAGCACCACCTCACCCTCATCACCGACTACGCCGCCCCGCACACCGATGACCGCGGCAACCAGGTCGCCTGGTTTCAGGACTCGCAGGAACGCGGCCGCTTCGCCTTCTTCCAGCACAACCATCACATGCTCGCGGCCGGCCCCAGCGCTACCCTGCTCCAGGACGAAATCCGCTTCGCCCTCCCCTTCGGCCTCGCCGGCGCCCTCGTCGCCCGCTTCCTCATGCTTCCTTACATCGCTAAAACCCTGCGCTCCCGCATGAACCTGCTCACCCGCCTGGCCACCACCCCCGAAGGCGACCAGTACCTCTGACCGCCGCACATCGGGCGCCATCCCCGCCGCCAATAAGAACCACGCAGAGGAAAGACGACCTGTCCGCTTCAGTCAGGGACCGCTTCTTGCGTCTAGTAAAGAAGGTCTCTCACCAGGAGTCGGTCCAAAGTTTCAGGACAATGCTCCGCAGTTTCTACCCACAGAAACTGCCCCGCAGACCTCATCGGCGTCGCCGGCCCTTCCCGCGTCGCCGGCCAATCCCTAGCGGGGAAGCAGACGCGCGATTCGCCGCTCCGGGTTCCCAAACCCAACTCCCTCGGCAGTTGCGCCCGATCAGCGCATGAACAGAGATGTTCGTGTGGCACGTCTCCCTCCGAAGGGGGATCACGAAGATCAACGCAGCCCTCTAGTATGGCTTCTCATGCCTTCCCGGAATTCTGCCGCCGTTCGCTTTGCTTGTATGTTCGTCCTCTGCTTCGCGGCACAGGTGCTTCCAGCACTGGCAGGCCCGGGCGTCAACGCCGCAAAGCCGTTCGCCGGCAGCGGCAGTGGCAAGCCCGGTGCCATTCATCCCCTCCGCCTGATCGTCGGCTTCATGGGCGGCCGGGTGAAGCCGGACAATCTCCTGCACAAGGAAGCAGTCATCGCCCAGGACCTTCGCGAGCCGGCCACAGAGAACCTCCACGTTCTGGTGTTCGCAAATCACAACGGCGGCACCGCACTCAGGACCATCCTCAACCTGATCGATCAAGACGGCGACCACAGGATCAGCCAAGCCGAGCGGGCGTCCGTCCAGATTGCCATCTATGGCCATAGCTGGGGTGCCTCGGAAACGGTAACCCTTGCCCGGTCGCTCCAGGCCCAGGGCATTCCGGTCGCACTCACGGTCCAGGTGGACTCCGTGCAGAAGCACGGTGAGGACGACCAGGACATCCCGGCCAACGTGCAGGAAGCCGTTAATCTCTACCAGCGCGACGGCCTCCTTCGCGGGCGCGCTTCCATCCACGCGGAAGACGCCAGCAGAACCACCATCCTGGTCAACCAGCAGTACCACTACGGTGCACGGCACACCATCGACATCACCCGTTTTCCGTGGTTCGCTCGCACCTTCATGCGGCAGCACATCATGATAGAGAACGACCCCGAGATCTGGGCCCGTGTCGAAGGCTTCCTGAAAACAGCCATGCAGCAACAGGACGCGGAACCTGCCCCCGCTGCCATGGCGGCTCTGACCGCAACGAAGCCCCTCGCCAGCCGCTAGGAAACAGCCCGCCGGACAGCACTTTCTGCTCCTCAGAACGTGATCTGCACGGGAAACGAAGCCCCTGCAGCACCAACCCTCCACATCCTGACACACAATTGCCGCATCCCACATGGCGGCGAGAGGAACACCTTCTCACTCACCTGAGCTCCAGGAGTTTCCATGCGTCTCGATGATCCACGGCTTGGACCCGGCGAAACCGAAGAACAACGCCAGGAACGCCTGGTCAAGGCCGCCAAGTGGAACAAAATCGCACGCGAATCCCGCGCCCTAGCAAATCGATCCGCCCTGGCCGGTCGCATGATCCGCCTGGTCCTCCTCGCCGCCCTAGGCGTGGCGCTCACAGCCGTCGGCATCCACAACTTCGACGATCCCGGTGAGATGGCAAACACAAAAGGCTTCGGCAACCAGCATTTCGGACCGCATGGCAATGCCATCTGTTTCACCGCGTTTGGCCTTCTCATAGTCGGTGTGTCCGTTTTCTTCCTTGTCCGCTATGTCCGTCGCGCCCGCAGCTTGCCAAACTACACGCAGCCGACGGCATAGCTCGCGTCACATCGCCAAAGCGCATCCCAACTCACGGCAAGGAAAAACACCAATGAAAGCAATCGTGCTCGAAGAGTTCGGCGGTCCGGAAAAGCTCCTCTACAAAACCGACGTTCCCGACCCGGAAATCAACGACGACGAAGTGCTCATCGCCGTTGCCGCCAGCAGCATCAACCCCGCCGATTGGAAGATCCGCTCCAGTAGTCAGGTCGCCTCCATGATGGGCGTGTCGCTGCCCGCCATCCTCGGCTTCGATGTCACCGGCATTGTCCGCGCCGTCGGCAGGAACGTCTCCGGCGTCACCACCGGCGACCGCGTCGTGGCTCTCGCAAAGAACACCTATGCCGAGCTCGTCACCCTGCCCGCCTCCCTCATCACACACATCCCCGACGGCATGGACACGGTCGACGCCGCCGCTCTGCCGCTCGTCGCCCTCACCGGCGACCAGCTCATCCGCGAGGCCTGCCAGGTAGAGCCCGGCCAGTCTGTCCTGATCAGCGGCGCAACCGGCAGCGTCGGCCGCTGTGCCGTGCATTCCGCCAAGTCACTCGGTGCAAAGGTCTTCGCCGGGGTCCGCAAGAAGCACATCGACGAAGCCAAAGCGCTCGGCGTCGACGGCGTTGTCGCCCTCGATGACGAAGACGCAATGCAGCAACTCGGTCGCTTCGACTGCGTCGCCGACACCGTGGGCGGTGCCGTCGCCACCACCCTACTCAACCACGTCCGCGATGGTGGCGTCTTCGGCAGCCTCACTGGCCCAGTTGCCGGCGCCGAGCTCCACCCCACCGTCCGCGTTGCCATGATGCACGCGCACCCCGATAGCAATCGTCTGAAGGACTTCGCCGAAGACCTCCACTCCGGCAAGTTCTCCCTCCCCATCGCCACCCGCTTCTCTCTCGAAGACGCCGGCAAAGCCCAGACCTTCGCCGAAAAAGACTCGGGCGGCAAAGTCCTCCTGCTGGCCCTGTAACCACAAACCCATGGGGCCACAGGGCATGGCTCACCCCATAGCTCCTTCGCCCCAACAGCTTCTTCGCTCCCTCAAACCTTGTCATTTCGACCGGAGGACGAACAGCTTCATCGTTCGTCCGAAGTGGAGAAACCCGCATTTTTCCCAACCCGCCCACACCTCTTCGCCTCCCCAAACCTTGTCATTTCGACCGAAGCACCTCACAGCTTCACCGTGAGGTGCGCAGCGGAGAAACCTGCATTCTTGACAACGGAATCCAGCCCAACCCTCGCGCATGACACCTGTCACCCCACACCCCTGACGCCCCGCACTCCCCTCACAACGGAACAAGAACCACACTAGATCTCGTACTGCTGAGCATCCCCGCTCGCTTTAGGAGACCTTCCGATGCGCTACATCCCTCTGCTCGCCGCCGTCATCGCCGCCGCGGCAAACGCACAGGACTGCCCACGCGCGCAGGTCGAAGTCCTCGACACCACCGGCGCCGCCATCGTCAGCGCCCCCGTCACCCTCGACAACAAACCCGCCGGCGTCACCGACGCGCACGGCCACTTCACCAGCACCTGCCTCACCACCGGCCCGCACACCCTCCGCGTCGAAGCCGAAAACTTCGAGCCCACGACCACAAATCTCGACCCAACTCGCCTTGGCGCAACCCACCCGCTCACCCTTCGCCTCAAACCCTCCACCGTCCAGACCTCCATCGACGCCGTCGACGAAGACCCCGTCTCCAACACCTCCGTCGCCGGCACCAAAGAACTCCGTGGCGACGAGATCAAGCAGCTCGCCGACGACCCCGACGAGTTCGGCCGCCAGCTCCAGATCCTCGCCGCCGCCGCAGGTGGCGCGCCCGGCCAGGCCATCATCGCCATCGACGGCTTCCAGAACGGCGGCCGCATCCCGCCCAAGTCCGCCATCGCCTTCATTCGCGTCAACCCCGACCTCTTCTCGGCCGAGTACGAGCGCCCGCCCTACCAGGGCGGCCGCGTCGAAATCTACACCAAGCCCGGCCAGGGCAAACTCCACGGCGCGCTTTTCACCACCCAGTCCGGCCAGTTCATCAACGCCGCCGACCCCTTCGCACCCACCAGGGCCGCCATCGGCCGCCAGCGCTACGGCTTTGAGCTCGGCGGCCCCATCCGCACCAATCGCGCCGACTTCTTCATCGCCCTCGAACACCGGCAAATCGATCAGTTCGCCGTCGTCAATGCCGTCACACTCAACGCGAACGCCATCCCGCAGCAGGTCACCGCAAACGTCCCCACGCCCCAATCGCTCTGGGAGGCCTCCGCACGCTTCGGCCTCCTGCTCGGCCCCCACAACAACTTCACCGGCACCTACACCGCCACCGTCAACGGCCTCACCAACGTCGGCGTCGGCGGCTCCACATTGCAGCAGGCCGGCTACAACTCCTCGCAAAGCGAGCACGCCATCCGCCTCACCAATCTGCAGACCGTCAGCGCCAGCCTCCTGCACGAATCGCGCCTCGGCCTCACCTGGCGTCTGCGCGACGACACGCCCCTCTCCACCGCGCCCCAGCTCTCCGTCGCGGGAGCTTTCACCGGCGGCGGTGCCACTACCCAGGCCCTGCGCTCCCATGAACTCGACACCGAGTTCGACGACGACATCCTCCTGCAGCACCGCAAGCACAACATCAAGGCCGGGCTTCAACTCTTAAACAATCATTTGAATGACGATCTGCCCACCAACCACAACGGCACCTACATCTTCGGCGGCGGCACCGCACCCGTCCTCAGCCCCAACAACACCGCCTCCGCGCAGACCACTTTCATCACCGGTCTTGAGCAGTACCGCCGCGCGCTCCTGAACCTGCCCGGCGGCAAACCCACGCAGTTCGCCGTCACCACCGGCGCCGTGCCCATCGGCCTCAACCAACTCCGCATCGTCCTCTTCGCCCAGGACCAGTGGAAGCTCCGCCCACGACTCGAACTCTCCGGCGGCCTGCGCTGGTCTATGCAAACCTCGCCCACCACCCTCGGCAACATCGCTCCGCGCCTCGGCTTGGCCTGGGCCCCGGACCGCAAGCAGCGCTGGGTCTTCCACGTCCGCACCGGCCTCTTCTTCACCGCCATCGATAGTCAAACCACGCTCGAAGCCAACCGCCTCAACGGCACCAACCAGACCCAGCTCCAAATCGACAACCCCGTCTACGGCACACCGGCCACCACCGGCACCGCGCGCGTCATCACCCTGCGCGCACCGCTTCCATCGCTCTCGCAGGTGCCCTCCGTCCAGACCCACTTCGGCATCGAGCACGACTTCCCCCAGCACTGGCACGCCCAGGTCAATCTCTATCTCGCCCGCGCCTGGAACGACCTCCGCTCCCGCAACATCAACGCTCCTCTGCCCACATTCGCGACGGAGATCAACCCCAACGGCACCCGCCCCGGCCCCGCCAATCTAAACCTCTACCAGTACCAGCAAACCGGCGGCCTCGGCGGCAACGTCCTCTTCGCCGACCTCGACCAGCACTCCTTCAAAAAGCTCCAGATCTTCGTCGGCTATCTCCACATGAACCTGCGCACCAACGCCGACACACCCGCAACATTCCCGCAGTCCACCTTCACCGACGCCGGCGAATACGCCCGCCCCACCTGGCAGGCCACCCACCAGGTCTTCGCCTTCACCAACTACGTCTTCCCGCTCGGCATCGTTCTGTCCAACCAGTTCAACACCGCCAGCGGCGTCCCCTTCAACGTCACCACCGGCTTCGACAACAACGGCGACGGCATCTTCAACGACCGTCCCCACTTTGCATCACAAAGTGACCCAGCCGCCATCGGCACACCCTTCGGCCTTCTCACCAGCACCGGCAACAGCGGCATCAACGGAATCAACGGGAGCACCGAGAGCACCGGCAACACCGGCCTCACCAACCCCGCATACGGCACACCCGGCAGCCCCATCCTCCGCAACACCGGCACCCTGCCCTGGAACATCCATCTCGACGGCAACCTCAGCCGCGAGTTCAAAGTGTCGGGCAGCAGCAAAAACGACACAGCCCGCACCCTCACCGCCAACCTCCGCTCCACCAACCTGCTCAACCACACGAACGTCACCGCCGTCGGCGGCGTCCTCGGCAGCCCACTCTTCAACCGCGCCTACGCCGCCGACCCTGGCCGCCGCATCGAAGCCGGCCTCCGCTTCGCCTTCTAACCCGCCGGTAATCCTCGTGAGAGCGACCATGACGATCCAACTACGACCGGAGCGCCCGCAAATGAATGCATCTTCCCAACGCGATCGCGTCGGCTTCCTCAACACGCGGAAAAGGGAGCCAGTAGGCTCCCCCATCCTTACAAGTCTTCACGCCATCCATCCACGCGCCGCGCAGCAGGATGGTTCCGCTTACATCGCATGTGTCGTGCAAAAAAGTGAATGCAACCTACGCCGTGACCGTCCCCGCTTCCACATTCTCACGCTGCGCAATGGAAGTCAGCAGCTTGTCGGTCCGCTTCTCTTCCTCCAGAGTTTTCTCCAGAACCTGAGCGTGGTCGGTCAGTCTCAGGATCGTTGCCCAATCCCGTGCCGAACCATAAGAGGCGATCTCGTAATGCTCAATCTTCTGGGCAGTCGCAATCAGGCCCGCATCGCGAACCGGTCCTTCACTCGACTCACGGACGATGTTGACCCCGCTCGAAATCAGCGCCGTCATGATCGGATCCTTCTTGTCGTCATCGTCGTCTGTCAGGTCGGTCAGCAGCTTTCTAAGGCGATCTGCCTGCACTTCCGTCTCCTGCTGATGAGACTGGAATGCCTGCTTCAGCTGGGTGTCCTGGGCATGCTCGATCATGCTCTCCAGACCCTTAACAATTTGCGTTTCGGTCGAGAGCAGATATTGCAGCTGCCCGATGTAGAGCGAGCGTAGGTCGTCGTATTCGTTCGGTGTGATCAGTCCCACTGAGGTTCTCCTTATCCGTTCCCTCCCTTAGAGTTTTGGCCTTTCCAGGCCGTTGGCAATCGGATCGTCAACGGCGCTTATTGTCCTGAGCCCAACGAAGCACGAGCGCCGAAGCGGCTTTAGCCGCCGCCGAGGTAGAACCCTAACGCACCACAAACCGCGGCTTCAGCCGCCGAGGTGAGGAATCCAACATGCGCACCACCATCGCTCTTCTCGCGGCGCTGACCGCCACCACCCTAACCGCCCAAACCACCAAGCCCGCCCCACCCCCGCTCGGCCCCATCGTCAGCTATCAGTACTGGCCCACCCAGTACATCCAGTTCATCACCGGCCCCGAACTCCCCTACACCATGTTCATGTTCGAGGCCAATCCGGCCGGAGCCGGCGACAGCTCGAACTCCAAGCAGCCCGCCTACCACGCCGCCTTCACCGCAAAGGACGGCACCACCACCAACTACTCCAACACCGACGCCCTCGTCGCCTACTACAAAGCCTCCGGCGCACCCAGCTTCAAAGCCGACTTCGCCGTAGAAGCCGACGAAACCGACAAGGTCGGCGCCACCACCACCGTCCGCTTCTCCACCCACGACGAAAAACCCGTCGAGTTCCGCTTCGTCCAGGGCTCCGACATCTCCGAGCAGGGCTCCGGCCTCCAGCCCATCCCCGACGCCCCCATCCCGGTCTTCGCCTACCGCGAACTCGGCGCACTCGCCGGCGAAGGCACCGCCCTCAAGGTCGGCAACGCCGTCTCCACCGCCGAGGTCTGGAAGGAGTTCGCCCACCCTCCCTATTTCGTCCCCTACCGTGGCGCTATCACCTCCAGCGCCCACACGCTCGTCTTCTACAAGGGCACACAAACCTGGACCGTCAGCAAATACCCCAGCGCCCTGACCACCGGCAACACCTGGGAACTCGACGATGACCGCCACGACCACCTTTCCCTCAAGATCGACAAAGTCGACGGCCCCAGGTTCACCCTCACCGCCACCGACCGCTTCCACCCCGCCATCCGCGAAGTCATCGAAGCCACCCGCAGCGGCGACACCTTCTCCACCGACCGCATCCTCTACATGCCCAGCACCAAAGGTGGCGAAAAGCACGCCGCCGCCCTCACCTTCACCCCCGGCCTGAACACAACAACCAACACCGCCACCATGGACCTCACCATCGGCAAGAAAAAAGCAATCGCCACCGCCAACCTAACCACCACCGGCGACGCCGCCGACCGCACCGCCGCCCTCCAGTTCACCACCCCCACCTGGGCCGCCCCCAAAACCCTCGCCGAAGAAACCAGCACCTCCGGCAACACCATCACCCTCACTGCCCGCTAAAACGATGTGTGCCCCACGTCCGGATCATCGGACGTGGGTTCGGAAGCCGTACCAACTTCACATGCCCGTGACCACAAAACCGCGCGACTTTATGAACTCCGCGTGCGGATCAGCGCAAGCCGACGCAGGTGGGATCCACCGAACTCACATTCACCGCGACTACCTCACCCATTCTTGGAATGCGACTAATGTCCATGAGCTTTCGCACTGTCGCCATCACTGGTCCGTTCGGTGTGGACACACTCAGCTCCAGCCGCATCACGGGCATGTTGTTCACGGAACTGCCCGTCTGCCCCACGTACCGCACGACCCCTTCGGAAGGATAGCTGCGCCACAGCAGGATAGGCCTCACCACAAATCGAATGACCGACAGCAGAATACCTGCGCCGGCCAGCCACACCGTCAACACCATCAGCGCATAAGCCAACGCTGTGGTCCACTCCGCCTCGCCGGTAGCGCGCTCCAGCGAGCGAAACAGCGTAATGCCGGGACCCGGCACACCCATCGAAAGCAGGATAAGGCCGAACGAAGCCATACCGGTACACAGCGCCGCCAGCGCGAACCTGCGCGGCACGCGGTTCAATATTCCGAATAGGTGAAGCTTTCCGGTTGCCACGTCCAAGCCCTCTTCGCAACTGACAGATGCCAGCGTCTTCCAGCGGTTGCTTTCGTTCCGTTCCGGCACGCGATCTCCGACCGACACGCGAATCTCTCACCGGGAGCGATACTGCTGCCAGGAGCGCACCGAACGATGCCGACCCAGATCCCCCCAGCCCAAACCCCCGAGTCCCTCCAACACCTCGCCATCCAGGACCACCTCACCTTTCACCTCGGCGACGGCACCGGCAATCACGACCTCGTCGAAGCCCGCATCACCACCCCGGCCTCCGAGGCCACGGTCCTCCTCCAGGGCGCCCACCTCACCCGTTGGAACCCCGCCGGCACCCAACCCGTCATCTACGTCTCGCCCCGCTCCGCCTTCGCCCCCGGCAAACCCGTCCGCGGCGGCATCCCCGTCCTCTACCCCTGGTTCGCCGCCGGCTGGGACAACCAGCACCAGCCCATGCACGGCTTCGCCCGCATCACCGAGTGGACCGTCCACTCCACCCACCTCGACCCCACCGGCGACGTCCACCTCACCCTCACCCTCCCCAGCACCCCCGACCTCCAGCACGCCGGCTACGGCAACTGCGCCGCCACCATCCACTTCGTCATCGGCGCCGACCTCGCCATCACGCTTGAAGTCACCAACCACGGCACCGCCCCCATCACCTTCGAAGAAGGCCTCCACACCTACTTCGCCATCGGCGACATCCACCAAACCACCACCGAGGGCCTCCAGGGCACCACCTACCTCGACAAGCGCGACAACTTCGCCAAAAAAGTCCAGACCGACCGCCTCCTCCACTACACCCGCGACGTCGACCAGGTCCACCTCTCCACCGCGTCCCCCCTCACCATCCACGACGCCAGCAACCACCGCGACATCCACGTCGTAAAGGGAGGATCGGACACCACCGTCACCTGGAACCCATGGTCCGTCATGACTCCCACCCTCCCCGACCTCGCCCCCGACTCCTGGCAACACTTCGTCTGCGTCGAAACCGTCAACGCCGCCGACAACCGCATCACCCTTGCCCCCAACCAGACCCACCGCATGTCCTCCACCCTCCACATCACCAAAACCACCCAACACGAAGGGTCCGGCGACCACAACGGCACGACACAAATGTCGTTACAATAATCCTGTGGAGCCACTTCGCTTCGAATGGGACGAGGCCAAAAATCTTGCAAATCAGCGCAAGCATCATCTGAGCTTCGAAGAGGCTGCTCAAGTCTTTCGCGATCCGTTACACGTCTCCATTCAGGATCGGACCGAACGCGGCGAAGCACGCTGGCAGACCTTTGGCATGGTCTACGGAGTTCTGTTGATCATGGTGGCCCATACCGTTCGCGATGAGGATCAGGCGGAAACGGTGATACGCATCATCTCCGCTCGTCGGGCGGATCGCAGGGAGAGGCGGTTCTATGAAAACGAAGATAGTTAGCCACATTCTGACGAGCCTGCCACCTCTCACAAAGGCACAGCAGGCAGCCCTGAAAGCGCTGTCGGAACGGCCCGAAAGCGAAATTGACTACGGCGACATCCCGCCGCTCACCGACGAACAGCTCAGGCATGCTCGACGAGGCGCGTTCTACAGGCCCGTCAAGCGTCAGATCACTGCTCGCGTGGATGCTGATGTTCTCGAATGGCTCAAAGGTCAGGGCAAAGGCTATCAGTCCCGCATCAATGCCATCCTGCGCCGTGAAATGCTGGCCGCCTCCAGGCAAAGCTGATGCAAACACGGACGCGGAGCGAAATCGCGCTTTAGCCGCCGAGGCAGGTCCCGCAGCCACATCCGATCCGGCACCCTCGGCGGTGCCCCACCTTCGCCGCGCTCTTTGCGGCTAAGGTGGTGATTGCATGCTCATCCTCGCCTCCGCCTCACCCCGCCGCCGCGAACTCCTTGCCCACCTCGGCCTGCCCTTCTCCATCGAAGCCGCCGATATCGACGAAACCCCCCACCCGAACGAAGACCCAACCACCTACACGAAACGCCTCGCGCGTGAAAAAGCCCAGGCCATCGCCCACCGCCACCCCGAAGCCAACATCCTCGCCGCCGACACCACCGTCGTTCTTACCCAGGACCACGACAACCTCATCCTCGGCAAACCAATAGACCCCGCAGACGCCCGCCGCATGCTCCATCTGCTGCAGGGCCGCACCCACCAGGCCATCACCGGCGTCGCACTCCATTCAAACAATCAAACAACCGTCGAATCCGAGCAGACCACCGTCACCTTTAGTCAAATGACCATCGAAATGATCGACCGCTACATCCGCACCGGCGAACCGCTCGACAAGGCCGGAGCCTATGGCATCCAGGGCATCGCCGCCCAGTTCATCCCCCGCATCGAAGGCGACTACTCCAACGTCGTCGGCCTCCCCCTCGCCCGAGTCCGCCACATGCTCCACCACGCCGGCCTGCTCTAACGCGACGCCTATGAAGAAGACATCGGCTAATCAGGTGACCGCCTACGCCATCGCCGAGATGGCTGATCGTGGGCAGGACATATCCAGGCACTTTAGCAACAGCTTCTCCGTGGTTCGCCCGTCCAACAGGCGCGTCAACGTAGATTTCAGCGCTCCCATGCTCGAAGAACTCGACCGTGAAGCGAGTGCTCTGAATGTAAGCCGTCAAGCCGTCATCAAGACAATGTTGCGAGACGCGCTCGACCGTCGCCACCTCGCTGTTCAGGCACGCCACGTCGGCAAGCCGAAACGCGGCCACAGCTAGCTTGGTTCACCGCACCACCCCACCCATCGCCATCGCCCGCACCTCCGCCACCGTCTTGCCCGCAGAACGCAACGCCCGCAAACTCACCGCATCCGACCGTTTCGCCAACCGCTGCCCGTGCGCATCCACCAGCAACAGGCAATGAAAATACGCCGGCTGCGGATAACCAAGCGCCCGTTGCAGCAGGATCTGCCGCGCCGTCGATCGCAACAAATCTCGCCCACGCACCACCTCCGTGATCCCCATCGCAAAATCATCCGCTACACATGCCAGCTGATAGCTCGGCACACCGTCCCGGCGCTCCACCACGAAATCCCCAAAGTCCACGCCCGCCACAAAGCTCTGCGGTCCCAGGCCACCATCCTCAAACAAGACGGCCTCCCCATCCCGCACCCGAAACCGCAGCGCCCCATCGCCCTCGCACCCACGCCCGCGGCAGGTTTTCGGATACACCGGCTCGTCCTCATCCTCCGCATGCGGCGCCCGCACCGCGGTCGCCAGATCCTTCCGCGAACACACACACCGGTACAGCCACCCACCCTCCGCAAGCTCCGCAATCACTTTGCGATACAAAGTGAACCGCGCGCTCTGCCGGTACGGCCCATACGCACCGGCCTCCTCGCCCGGCGCCTGCGGTCCCTCATCCCAACGCAGTCCCAGCCAATGGAGATCCTCCAGCATCGCCCGCGCATACTCCGGCCGCGCCCTGTCCCGATCCAGGTCCTCATCGCGCAGCACCAGCACACCACCGGCAGCGGCGGCCCGCTCCGCCGCAATCAGAAACGTCCGCGCGTGCCCCAGGTGCAAATACCCCGTAGGCGACGGCGCAATCCGCCCCCGGTACGCGATGGTGTCAGTCGGCATTTCTATCGGAGCACCCCCGCCCCGCCCTGCCACGATATTGTCATTTCGACCGGAGCACCCACAGCTTCACCGTGGGTGCGCAGCGGACTCGGTGCTTGCACCTAAACCGCATTTTCAACGCGAGTAGCGAGGCACAAGACCCACTAACTCGCTGCCCTTGGAATAAACGCATGCGCCACCACCGACAGCCCCAGCGAAATTACCAGCCCCTGCACCACATGCCAAAGGCTCGAGTCCCACCCGAACCCCTTCGTCCAACCCGCTATCGCCAGCGTCAACGCCGCCCCCAGCACATACACCTCGCTCAGCAGACCCTGCCGCCAGTCCGCCCGCGCACCGGACCCCACCACACCCGGCCGCATCCGCGGCAGTATCCTGGGAACCCGTTCGCAATAAGTGGCGTACGCTGCCCCTTGCCGCTGCAGCAGAAACGGCTCCTCGCGCCCGATCAGGCGCACCTGCATTACCGCCAGCAGCACCAGCGTCAGCACCGCCGCCTCCGGCCGCATCAGCATCACGATCGCGACCGAATGCAGGAACGTGCCTAGATACAATGGGTTACGCACAAACCGGTAGGGTCCGCCTGCGATCACCTGCGCCCCGTTCAGGCCGCCCTGGTGGACCGTGGCCGCGCCCAGGTAGGCTGCGCCCCATACCCTCAAAAAGGCGCCCGCCGCCGCAAACAGCAGCATCGCCCCACAGAGCGCATTCCAAACCGGCGCGAAATTCGCGAAGCTCGGCTTCGAAGCAGCACTGGCGATCAAAAACCAGGAACTCTGGTTCTGCAAGAAACCCCAGAAAGGCAAGTGCCAGGGTGCGGCGAAACCCACCACGTACACCAGGCCGTGAATCACAAAGCGGTGCTTGTATTCAAACGCGGTCGCGCGCAGAAACTCGGGAAGCGGCTTAACTGATTTTGGAGTCACTGTCCCAGCATCTCCAACAACCGGTCAAAGTCCTCCAGGGTGCGGTACTCAATGATCACGCGTCCTTTTCCACGCTTGTCCTCAATGCGCGTGCGCAAGCCGACCCGGCGCTGAATGCTGTCCTGCGCCTCCTTCACGTTCGGGTCGATCTCTTCGGCTTCAGGAGCGGCCTTGCCCAGCTTCGCCTCTGGATCCAGCAGCCGTTTGACCATACTTTCCGTGGCGCGGACCGAGAGAGACAGTGAATTGATCTTCTTGACCGCGTTCACAATCTGCTCCGGCGACTCCAGCGCCATCAGCGCCTTGGCATGGCCAAAGCTGAGCCAGCCGCTCTCCAATTGGCTCTGCACCGGCTCCGGCAGCTTCAGCAGCCGCAAAAAATTGCCGATGGAAGCACGGTCCTTGCCGGTGCGGCTCGCCATCTGCTCCTGTGTCAGGTGGAACTCGCGCCCGAGCCGGTCGAAGGCGCGTGCCTGCTCCATCGGATTCAGGTCGGCGCGCTGCAGATTCTCAACAATGGTCATCTC
This sequence comes from Terriglobus sp., assembly GCF_965201105.1. GTDB lineage: Bacteria > Acidobacteriota > Terriglobia > Terriglobales > Acidobacteriaceae > Terriglobus. The sequence continues at coordinate 3,730,568 of NZ_OZ241741.1, read as the reverse complement.
CATCGTCTGCGCGTCGGAGGCCTGCACCACCATCGCCGGAATCGTGGCTTTGCCGGCCTGCTTCGAAGCCAGCCAGCGCCGTTCGCCCGCGATCAACTGAAAGTTGCCGTTCGGCAGGGCGCGTACCGTCACTGGTTGCACCACGCCGATGGAGGCGATCGACTGCGCCAGCTCCTTTAGCGCGCTCTCGTCGAACGCGGTGCGGGTCTGGTATGGGTTCCGCTCGATGCGCTCCAGCGGTATCTGCAGGGCGGTCCCGGCGTTCGTTTCCGGGGCGGAAGCCTGAATCGATGCGGCGCTGCCGGATGTGGTGCCGGGCCGTGGCGGTAAAAGCGCATCCAGGCCTTTGCCCAGGGCGGGACGTTTCGGGGGTGTGGCGGCAGCCATAATGATTTCTCCGAATCAGAGGTATGCGGGTCAGCGGTTGTACGGCCAGAACCGCACTTCTGCCTTCTTGGATTTGCGGTCTGCGGCAAACTGTGCGGCGCGTGGGCTTTCCACACCGTTGCGCTTCAGGATCTCCCGCGCGAGCTCCTGGTACGCTTCGGCACCACGCGAGCGCGGATCGTACAGGATGACCGGCAGGCCATGGCTCGGTGCTTCCGCAAGCCGAATATTCCGGGGAATGCTGGTGCTGAAGAGCTTGTCGCCGAAGAAACTCTTCAGGTTGTCCGCGACTTGCTGCGAAAGCGAGGTGCGCGGGTCGAACATGGTCAGCAGCACGCCTTCGAGCCCCAGCGTCGGGTTCAATCCCGCAACCACACGATCCAGCGTGCTCATCAGTTCGCTGATGCCTTCCAGCGCGAAGTACTCGGCCTGCATGGGGACCAGCAGGCCATCGGCGGCGCACAGAGCGTTCAAAGTGAGCAGGTCGAGTGACGGCGGGCAGTCGAGAAGGATAAACCGGTAGGTGCTACGCAGAGGTTCAAGGGCGTTCCGCAGCCGGAACTCACGATCTTCCTGAGCGGCGAGCTCGAAATTGGCGCCGATCAGGTGGCGGCTTGCCGGCAGCACAGAAAGGTGCTCGACCGGGGTGGGCAGAACAGCATCGGCGGCGCTGATTCCGTCGACCAGAACGTTGTAGGTGGAAGCGCGGTCCTCGCGGCGCGACAGGCCGACACCGCCGGTGCTGTTGGCTTGCGGATCGCAGTCGACCAGCAGGGTTGGCAGCAACTCGAGCGCGAGTGCGGCCGCCAGGTTGATAGCGGTCGTCGTTTTGCCGACGCCGCCCTTCTGGTTGACGACGGCAATGATCTTGCCGCGGGACGGCGGCTCGGGCTGGGAATGTGGGGTTTCGTTCGGCATGCCGTAGCCGTAAGAGTAGCCGACGCGGGTAGGGCCGGGCAAATGTTCCACGTGGAACAATACGGTTGCATCTGGAAGCGGTGTCGCTGACTCGATTCGCACCTGAGTCGACCGTGTCCATACCCATTTGATAACTCTGCAATTGCTCCACGTGGAACAATCCTGGCGGGCCAGCGCAGAACTCAGGATCAGCTCCGGCTGCGAAAGTTTCACCAATTGCTGCGAACGCGATTGTTCCACGTGGAACAATCGCTGGCTGCTAGCCAGGTCGCTTCGTGAGAGCGGGAATCCAGCCCGGGAGACGACTGTGGCCGGGGATCATGTGGTTTGCCTCTCCCCGTGTGCGTCTTGCGTTCCCTAAATTGTTCCACGTGGAACAATTCTGATCGGCAACACCTCGGAATGTGACGAGCTATTTCGCGAGACGCGCGATCAGGATGCGACCGCTTGAAAGTGGCACATGATGCGTCGTCACGTCGGCCCAGTGCGCTTCGGGCAAATGCGTGGCGCCTCCTTCCCCGGTGAAGAAGGCAAGAGTGCCGCCCGGCTCCAGGCGCTCCATGGCGGCGGTCAGTGCTTCGCGCATCTCCTCCACCGCACGCAGCGTAACCACGTCGAACCGGTAACCCTTTTCCATTTCCTCGACGCGGTGCGCCCAAACCCTTGCGTGCGAGCCGGTCATCCACACGGCTTCGCGCAGAAAGACCGCTTTCTTCGCATGGGCCTCGGCCAGCATCACGTCCGCCTCAGGCCGCAGCAGGGAGACAGGCAGGCCGGGGAACCCGGCACCCGAACCGAGATCGAGCATGGTCTGGAACTCCGGCAGCAGGCGAGCCATGTAGAAGCTTTCGCCCACGTGGCGCTGCACCATCTGCTCGGGATCGCGCACCGAGGTCAGATTCAGCTTCTTGTTCCAAATCTCCAGGAGAGAGATGTACCGCTGTACCCGTTCGTACAGGGAACGCGGCGGTTCTCCGTCCAGGTAGGGACGCAACAGCCGACCGATCTGCTCCGGATCAAGCTTGGCCATATTGCCTCGCGGCGCCGACAAACGCCTGCAGCAAACAGCGTGACGCATCGCTGTGGTCGAATGTGCGTTCCGGGTGCCACTGCACGCCGACCAGAAAGGGATGATCGCTGTCCTCGATGGCTTCGACGACTCCATCCTCCGCCGATCGCGCGCTGACGCGAAGACCGTCGCCCGGCATGCCGATGGCCTGATGGTGACTTGAATTGACCATAATCCGCAGAAAACCTTCCTGAGCATCGGACCGTACATCGGAGGCAGCGCGGAGAGTGCGGCCAAGCCCCGAGTCGGCAGAAACTATGGAGGCATGTGCGTCGGCGACGGAGCGCCCGGCCCGGTGATTCACGGGCATCGGGAGCAGGTGCTGGACCAGGGTGCCGCCCCGATGCACATTCAAAGATTGCAAACCGAAGCACACGGCGAGCGTTGGCGTTTCGCGCTGCTCGGCAAGTTCGAGCAGAAGCATATCGATGCGTTCACGCTCCGGATCGGCAGGCGCGGTTTCGGGCTGCACCTCATGCCCGTAGCGGGCGGGCGCCACGTCCGCACCGCTGCCAGGGAGGAGGACGCCGTGCGCGGAAGCGAACTGTGCTGCGATCTGCTGGTTTGTACTTTGCAGAGTAACCAAAACGGGCGTGGCACCACAGCGCTCCACCGCCGCGGCGTACTCGGGCCAGCACTGGTCGTTGTAGGCCGGATCGAACGAGGTCGGGCACGGGATAAGGATGCGGGGCGGCACGGCGGCTCCAGTGTACCTTGCTGATATGACTAGACTTGCGAGCGGGGGCGGAATAGTAACTTACCTAAGTAACTAAATTGAGGTGCCCCTGCAATTAAAATAAATCTGTTTGCCTGCGCGCAATCAGAATACTTCTGCGTTAGTTTGGATTTGCCGTCAACGAGAGTTGCGCGGCGGCTTCCCCCAGGTCTGTTCTTCATCGAAAAAGGGCGAGCGGATGCGCATGCATCGACTCGCCCGATTTATTTTGCAGGCCTTCAGGCGATGCCGGGTTCGAGGTCGTCGTCGCGGAAGCCGGAGGCGACCTGGTCCGGGCGGCTGGGAGATACTTCATCCGGGAGTGGATCGGCGCTCACATCTTCTTCGTGCCAGGCTTCCTGGGCGGTGTTGGCGAGCTGCTCGGGCAGCCAGAGTTGGAAGACGGTTCCGTGGCGTTCTGGTGCGTCGGAGCTGTAGGCGCGGACGTAGCCGCGGTGCTTGTGGACGATGCGGCAACTGATCCAAAGGCCGAGGCCGGTGCCGTGAATGCCTTTGGTGGTGTAAAAGGCGTCGAAAATGTGGCGGCGGGTACTGTCAGGCATGCCAACGCCGTTGTCGGCGATGGTGATGAGGACGCCGGGTGTGCCGGTGGACGGGCGGTGGGCGCGACGGGTGCGCACGATGAGACGGCCACCATCGCCGCGCATGGCATCGATCGCGTTGCCAATGAGATTGTTGAGGACCTGGCGGATGTCGCCTTCGTAGCAGGTGAGCGCAGCATCGGGGGCGTAGTCGCGCTGAACCTGGATGCCGAAGTTGCCGAAGCGCGCACTGTAAAGCAGCAACACTTCCTGAATGAGTGAGCTTGCGTCGACGCGCGTAGGCCGTGTGGACTGTCGATGAAAGCGGAGGGTCTGGGACGCGACCTGGGAGACGCGGGCGAGTTCACGGTCTGCGGTTTCGAGGTAGTCGCGCGATTGCTGGGAGATTTCATCGTCGAGGCGGACGAGGTAGAGCAGGTTGGTCACGGCTTCGAGTGGGTTGTTGATCTCGTGCGAGATGGAGGAGGCGAGCTTGCCAACGGCGGCCAGCTTTTCCGATTGAAGGAGCATGCTCTCGGCGCGCTTCTGTTTGCGCAGATCTGTGGCGAAGAGGGCGATATCGCCGGTGCCGCCGAACTCGGGATCGACAGGCAGCGCGAAGGCACCGATCAGCAGTGGAATCGCGGTGCCGTCCTTGGCGCAGTAGGCCTTTTTATAGGGTTCGGCGTAGCCGATGGTTGTCAGTTGTTCGATGGCGTGGAGGTCAGCCTTTTCGTACTTTGCAGGAGTGATGCTGTCCCAGCGGAGTTTGCCGGCGTCGACGTCCTGTGAGGTGTACTGCAGCAGGTTCTGCAGGGCGGGATTCAGGTAGGTGAACTCGCCGGAGGTCTTGCCGATGGCGATGCCGACGCTGGACGAGTCAACGAGAGTGCGGAACCGGCGTTCGCTTTGCTGAAGAGCCTGGCGGCCGGTCACAGAAGTTGTACTGTCCTGGGTCAGATTGAGTAGACCCACGATCTGGCCGAGCCCATTGCGGACAGGACTGTAAGTGAAGGTGAAAAAGCCCTGCTCCAGGCGGTCATGATTGAGCAGTTCAAGCGGCAGGTCGTTGTAGCTATAGGACTTGCCTTCGGTGAAGACGCTTTCAAGTTGTAGCCCGACATCGGGCCAAACCTCGGCCCAGACTTCACGGGCGGAGCGTCCCAGTGCCGATGGGTGTTTGTGCTGGAGGATGGGCACGAACGCGTCGTTGTAGAGGACGGTCATGTCGCGCCCCCAGAAGATCTGGACGGGGGTGGGAATGGCAAGCGCCATGTTGATAGTGGTGAGCAGGCTGGCGTCCCAAGTGGAGGTGGCGCCAAGAGGGGTGGCCGACCAATCTGTTGAGCGGATCAGGCCTGCCATCGCGCTTGCGCCGTGGATTGGGTTATCCGCTGTGCTGGAAGGGTTGAGTTCCATCGCTGTGTCTCTATTTTGACGCGTTTGGGCGTAGTGGAACACTCCGCATTCGGGGTAGATGTGAGCCGGGATGGCAGGCGCGCGACAATGGTGAGATGGGGCTTGGGTTCGAAGTGGGCGCGGTAGCCGACGGCGGAGGGCGGCGGGGGACGCTGCACCTGCCGCATGGAACCGTGGAAACGCCCGTGTTCATGCCGGTGGGTACGGCGGCGAGCGTGAAGGCGGTGCCGCAGGGCATGCTGGAGACGATGGGCGAGGATGGGCGCGGGGCGGAAATCATTCTGGCGAACACGTACCACCTGTACCTGCGGCCGGGGCATGAGTTGATTGCGCGGATGGGCGGCGTCCACCGGTTTATGAGCTGGGAGCGGCCGATGCTGACGGATTCGGGGGGCTTCCAGGTGTTTTCGCTGGCGGCGCTGCGCAGGGTGACGCCGGACGGGGTGGAGTTCCGGTCGCACCTGGACGGGTCGAAGCACTTTTTTTCGCCGGAGCACAGCATGGATGTGCAGATCGCGCTGGGGGCCGACATCTGCATGGCGTTTGATGAGTGCACGGAGCATCCGGCGACGTATGAGCGGACGCGCGAGAGCATGGGGCTGACGCATGCGTGGGCGGCGCGGTCGCTCCAGCATTTTCGGGCGAATGCGGAGCGGGTGCCGTGGTTCGGCGAGCGGAATGGGCGGCGGCAGAGCCTGTACGGGATTGTGCAGGGCGGCATGTTCCAGGAGCTGCGGACGGAGTCGGCGGCGCGACTGTTGGAGATGCGCGATGCGAACGGCGAAGGCTTTGACGGGTACGCGATCGGCGGGCTGGCGGTGGGCGAACCGCGCGAGGTGACGCGGGAGATCATTGCGCACACGCTGGCGCTGTTGCCCCCCGACAAGCCGCGGTACGTGATGGGTGTGGGGTACCCGGACGAGATTGTGGAGTATGCGCGGATGGGCGTGGACCAGATGGACTGCGTGTTGCCGACGCGGGCGGCGCGGCATGCGCTGCTGTTCACGAGCGAGGGCCGGCTGAACATTCGCGGAAAACGTTTTGCAGAAGACGGCGGGCCGGCGGATTCGAAGTGCGCGTGCTCGACGTGTATGCGGTATTCGCGGGCGTATTTGCGGCATCTGTTCCACACGGGGGAGCCGCTGGCGGCGACGCTGGCGAGCGTACACAACCTGCAGTTTTATCTGGACGCGATGCGGCGGGTGCGGGCGGAGCTGGCGGGCGAAGCTGCGATGGCCGACGCGGCGGGATGTCTTTAACGCTACTTCTGTATTGACAATGTCGCTGTTGCCGCGCTCTTATCACTCATTCCAAAAAGAGCAGCCTGCGATGCGGCGAAACGCGTTGCGGGAAAAGCGTTTCGATGAGGCCCAATGCGTAAGAGTTTGTCCTTTGGTGTGGTTGCGATCACAGTGGCCCATGCGGTGGTGCTGGCAGGGCCGGTGCATGCGCAGAGTATTTTCGGTCAAATTTCCGGCACAGTGACCGATGCGACGGGTGCGGCGATTCCGAATGCGACGGTGACGCTGACGAATACGGGCAAGCAGCTGACCCGGACCGTGACCACGGATGGCAGCGGCAACTACACGGCGACGACGCTGCCGCTGGGTACCTACACGGTGTCCGCAACGTCGCAGGGGTTTAACACGGCGCAACAGCAGAACGTTGAGGTGACGGCGGATGCGAAGGTGACGTCGAACCTGTCGCTGCCGGTGGGCGAGAGCACCCAGGTGGTTGAGGTGCAGGGCGGCGCGGTGGAGTCGTTGAACACGACGACCGGCGAGCTGTCGAGGGTAATCGATTCGCGGCAGGTGGACAACCTGGCGCTGAACGGCCGGAATTACACGCAGCTGCTGACGCTAGTTCCGGGCGCGGTGGTGACGAACCCGGACATTTTCTCGGTGACGACGTCGCTGGCGTCGAACAACCAGACCATTAACGGCAACCGCAGCGACACGAACAACCTGACGGTGGACGGAGCGTACAACCAGGTGGCCGGGTCGAACGGGTCGCTGATGAACAACGTGGGGCCGGATTTTATCGCCGAGGTGAAGATCGACACGTCGAACGCGTCGGCGGAGTTCGGGCGTACTTCGGGGCCGACGTTCAACATTGTGACGAAGAGCGGAACCAACCAGTTCCACGGGGGCGCGTTTGAGTTTCTGCGCAACAGCTATGTGGATGCGACGAACTATATTGCGCGCAGGAAGACGCAGCTGATCTACAACGATTTTGGGTTCTTTGTCGGCGGGCCGATTGTGAAGGAGAAGCTGTTCTTCTTTGTGGGGGAAGAGTGGAAGCGGCTGCGCCAGCAAGCGACGGCGAGCACGTTTACCGTGCCGACCAGCGCGATGCTGGGGGGCGACTTTTCAGGGTTGTGCACGGCGGGATTTGTAAGTGGTGTGTGCGCGAACGCCGCGCAGCAGTTGTATAACCCCGGCACGAGCACGCCGATCTTGAACAATAACATCGCAAACCGGATTACGCCGGATGGGCGCGCGATTGCGAATGTGTATTCGACGATCATCGCGGGTGGTCTGAGTTATCGCGATGGGCAGCCGGGAACGCCGAGTAATAACCTGACGCTGGCTCCGCCAAACCCGCTGAATTTTCACCAGGACCTGGTGCGGTTCGATTATGTGATCAACCAGAAGCACTCGTTGTATGGGCGCTGGATTCACGATCAGAACTCGCTGATCGATCCGTTCGGAACGTTTTCGAACAGCGGCATTCTGAATACGACGCCAACGCAGCGTAACCGGCCGGGGCAGAGCTATCTGCTCTCGGAGACGTGGCTGATTCATTCGAACCTGATCAATCAGGCGCAGGCGAATGCGAGCTGGGCGGCGCAGCGGATTCCGCCGGTTGGCAATAACTGGAAGCGCGAGACGTATAACTTTCAGTATCAGAAGCTGTACCCGAATGTGGGCACTTATCCCAACGGCATTCCGATTGTGAACATTACGAACTTCGCCGGAATTCAAGGGCCGAACTTCGGCTTGTTTTCGCCTTCGACGGACATCCAGGTGGCGGATAACCTGACGTGGGTGAAGGGCAACCATAACTTCAAGTTCGGTGCGGCATATATTCGTGACCGCGTGGATCAGAACGGCCGGCCGAATTACACGGGCACGGCAACGTTCAATTCCCTGCCGACGACGAGTAACTGCCGCGCGACCACGGGAAATACGACATGTTACTCGCTGGCGGATGCGTTTCTGGGTAACTTCCAGTCTTACTCGGAGGCGAGCGCGGACCCGGTGGGTCACTTCCGCTTCAACCAGATTGAGGGGTATGCGCAGGATAGCTGGCGCGCGACGCGCAAGCTGAGCCTGGAGTACGGTTTGCGCTACCAGTGGGTGCAGCCGTTCTATCTGCAGGGAAACAACGCGACGAACTTTGACGCGAGCGTCTATAACCCGATGAACGCGGTGACGGTCACGACCAGTGGCGGGCTGGTGGCGAACTCGGGTAACCCGTACAACGGTTTGATTCGTGCGGGCGGGGGTGTACCGGGCGATCAACAGAAACGCGTGCCGAATGTGAACACTGCGCTGTTTCCGCTGATTCCGACGGGAGCGCCGCGCGGCTTTTACAAGATGAACGGCGCGGTGGGGCCGCGGTTTGGATTTGCCTACGCGGCGAATGAGAAGACGTCGGTACGCGGCGGCATCGGCCTGTACTACTACCGTGCGCAGGGCAACCTGATCTTCAGCCAGTTGAACCTGCCACCGTTTTTGAACAACACGCAGCTTGGCATTGGCAACCTGGCGAGCGCGGCGACGCAATCGGCCGCCGCGCCGGGACTGCAGGGATCGATCAGCGCGATCAACCCGCGCAACAAGAACCCATACACGGTGCAGTACAGCTTTGGCTTCCAAAGGCAGCTGCCGTCGGCGGTGCTGCTGGAGATGAACTATGTGGGTAACGTGGCGCACCACCAGTTACGGCAGCCGAACATTAATTTTCCGGACCTGACGAGCGTGGTAACGAATCAGAACTCGACGGCACCGTACTCGTCGACGGCGATCTTTAACCCGTACCGCGGGTATAACGCGATCAACAGCAACCGGTTTGATTCGAACTATAACTACAACGCGCTGCAGGTGTTTGCGTCGAAGCGCAAAGGCGTGGTGACGGCGACGCTGGCGTACACGTATTCGAAGGCGCTGGGCGACTCGTCGGTCAACAACGTGACGCAGGAGAACTGGCGCGACCAGGAGTACAACTACGGTCCGCTGTCAAACGATCGGCGGCACGCGTTTGTGGCGAGCTTTGTGATCCAGGCGCCGGAGCTGCGCGGCCACAGCTTTGCCGTTCGCGAGGGACTGGGCGGATGGCAGGTGAGCGGCGTGGCACGGTTGCAGAGCGGAGCGTACTACAACGTGCAGGCGACGTCGCCGATTCAGTTCGGAACGGTGCGCGCGGACCAGTTGCCGGGGGTGAAGATCTATGGCAGCGGGCACGCCGGGTTGAACGGCTACCTGAACACGACGGCGGGCAGCGTGGCTACGGTGAACCCGGTGACGGGGGCGGCTGTGACAACGCCGGCGCGCGGCGCGTTCTCGACGGTGCCGAAGACGGCGTTCCGGTACGGGAATTCGGGCTATGGCGTGATTGTGGGGCCGGGGCTGGCGCAGACAGATATGACGCTGTCGAAGTTCTTCCCGATTGCGGAGAGCGTGAGGATGAAGTTCCAGTGGGACGTGTTTAACGTACTGAACCGGACGAACTTCAACGGAATCAACCTGAACGTGAGCAACAGCAACTTCGGGACGTTTTCTTCGGCGTTCCCGCCGCGGCAGATGCAGTTCGGGTTGAAGCTGCTGTTTTAGGCGGGCCGGGCTGATGTGCTTTCGGGCGGCGTGCAAGCACGCCGCCCGGACCGCTAGACCAGATTTCCTGAAGGTATAGCTCTAATGATGCGTCGGGCCTTCAGCCCTCAGATCTTATTTTACGCATACCTGGGCCTTCGGCCCAGGCTGTTATGTGCCCGGGCTTTCAGCCTAAAGACGTAAGAGCTAAACCTATACGAAAACAGATCTAAGCCGGATTCCAGGGGTTCAGCACCGCGGCGCCAGTTTTCTTAAAATCTGTCACGTTCCGAGTCACGATCGTCAAACCGTGTACAAGGGCCGTAGCAGCAAGGAAAGCATCGCGTTCCGGGCGTGGGTCCGGCACGTGTATTGGCGCGCACCGAAGCGCCACTGTAGCATCGACCGGCAGGGTCCGATTGACGAACTCAGGGAGGACACGCTCGTTGAGCCAGGACCGCAGCATTCTTCCTTGAGCGGTGTCGCGACGATCGACACGCAGGATGCCGAGTTCGATTTCGAAGAGAGTAATGACTGAAATGTACAGAGCCGAAGCGTCGGCTCCGGAAAGCCAGGCAAGGACATTTGGATCGGCTTTCCCGTCGCCAGCCTTGCGCAGCTCTGAGATGACGTTGGTGTCGAGCAGAAACATCAGAGGAAATCGGCGGCTCGAGCGAGTTCACGCGACCGCGGCGGCTCGAACTCAATCTCCGACAGGCCCGGCATCGACAGGGCGTCTATGATGTTCCGGCTCTTTCCGGAGATTCGCTGGTACTCCTCAATGCTGAGCAGGACGTGGGCAGGCCTGCCCCGGTCCGTGATGAAGACCGGCCCTTTGCGAGCGGCCTTCTTCGCGCGACTGGTGTCCTGGTTAAATTCTCTGCTGGAAAGGGTTGTGATTGCCACGGGGTGTCCTCGTTTCGAGGGATTGTAGATATGTTACTACAATTATGGTGCCGCGGCTGAATCGGCTGCTCCTCTCCGGTGGTTGCGCGGGATACCGAGGTGGGCCGCCCACCTTAGCCGCAAAAGCGCGGCGAAGGTGGGGCACATGCGTTTGCGAGCCGAATGCGGGTTTCGGTGCAAGCACCGAGTCCGCTGCGCACCCACGGTGAAGCTGTGGGTGCTTCGGTCGAAACTACAAGGTTGAGGGCGCGGAGCGTAAGAAAATGCGGGTTTCTCCACTGCGTCAGCGCAAAGAGCGCGCTGACTCCGGTCGAAATGACAAGGTTGGGGCGGGGAGCGATGACAAGGTTGGGATAGCGAGCGATGACAGGTGAGGGCGGGGCGCAGGGATGTGGTTAGGCCCCGTTACTCGGGTTTGACGGGAGGGTTGGTGGTGTAGGTTTTGCGGACGAGTTCGACGCTTTGTTTGGGCTGCATGGTTTCGGAGAAGAGGCCTTTGCGGTTGTAGCCGTCCTGGAGTTTGGGGATGTTGCGGGTGGAGGAGCGGAAGTCCATGAGGACCCAGGGGGTGACGCCGCGCATCTGGGGGATGCGGCGGATCATGTCGAACTGGTGCTGGAGGACGTTTGCCTGCTGCTCCTCGGTCCAGCGGTCGTTGGGGCTGCCGTGGTTGCCGTACTTGGCTTCGGCGCCGAACTCGGACATGATGAAGGGTTTGTTTGGAAGGACCCAGGTTTTGCGGTCGGCGTCTTCGGGTGTGCCTTCGTACCAGCCGATGTATTCGTTCTGGCCGACGACGTCGAGCGCTGCCATGAGGGGGTCTTCCTGGACGATGCGGTCTCCGCTGCTGTGGGGGCCGATGAGCGCGCTGGTGATGAGGCGGGTGGAGTCGGTGTGGCGGGCCTCGTTGGCCAGGTCGGTCAGGAAGTGGGTGCGGTCGGGGTTGTTGGGCGTTTCGTTGGAGACGGACCAGAAGATGACGGACGCCTTGTTTTGGTCGCGGCGGATCATCTCATGCAGCATGGTGACGGCCTTGCTGTAGACCTCCGGCTTTTCGAAGGAGATGCGCTGCCAGAGCGGGATTTCGGACCAGACGAGGATGCCGGCGCGGTCGGTGGCGCGGGTCATGCGCTCGTCGTGCGGGTAGTGGCAAAGGCGAACGTAGTTGGCGTGGATGTCGTGCAGCATTTTGAGGATGTTCTGCATGTCGGCGTCGGTGATGGCGCGGCCGCCGCGAATGGGCGCTTCGGCGTGCATGTTGGCGCCGAGCAGGGCGACGGGTTTGCCGTTGAGCAGGATGCGGGTGCCGTCGACGCGGACGTCGCGGAAGCCGATCTGGTCGGTGACGGTGTCGGTGCCGGCGCGGAGTTCGACCTTGTAGAGCCTGGGGCTGGTGGTGGACCAGAGGTCGAGGTGTTTGGCTTCGGCGTGAAAGGGGGCGCGGCCGTTGGCGTCGGTGGTGGCGGTGATGGAGACCCCGGCCTCGGGAATGCTGATGCTGACGGAGGTGCCGGCGGAGGCGCCTTCGACGTGGACGTAGCCGTCGACCGTGCGGGCGGCGGCGGTGTTCGCGGCGAAGGTGGGGCCGTGCGCGAGCTGGACTTTGTAGTCGTCGATGAACTGGGCGGGGACGGTGATCAGCGAGACGTCGCGGGTGAGGCCGCCGTAGTCGTAGAAGTCATAGGAGACCGAAGGGATGTCGTCCTGGTGGCGGGTGGAATCGACGGCGATGACGACGAAGTTGCTGCCGGGATGCAGGAGTGAGGTGGCGTCGCAGTCGAAGGGGGTGAAGCCGCCTTCGTGGTCGCAGAGGCGCTTGCCGTTGATCCAGAGGACGGAGCGGTAGTTGGCGGCGCCGACGTGGAAGAAGGTGCGGGTGCCTGGCTGGTTGCCGGTTGGGGGGGTGACGTTGAAGTCGCGCTGGTACCAGACGACGCCTTCGAAGCGGAGCAGGGTGGGGTCCTGGGTGTTCCAGTCGCCGGGGACTTTGAGGGTGGGCGCGGTGGAGAAGTCGTACTCGGAGTTGTGCGGGCCGGAGGAGATGTTGGGGTGGGTGTTGAGGGCGTAGCCGTTGTCGCGGATGTTGCCCTTGCCGTCGTAGAGTTCGCGGGCGGGCGGCTGCTCGACCAGGTAGTGCCAGTCACCGTCGAGGGATTGCGCGGGCCGCTGGTCAGCGCCGACGAGCAAGGTGCGCAGGGGCTGCTGGGCCGTGGTGCTGGCGGCGGCGGTGAGCAGGACGAGAGCTGAGGAGAGAAGCTGCGCGCGACGTAGAACCGTTTTTATCTGCACGCGCACCACTGTACTGCACCAAGAGAAAAGTGGGCTCAAATTCTTTGCGAAACGAATTGTCCGCTGGTGCATGCGGGCTCCAAGCTCGTCGCGGTGTGGGCCGGGCGTCTTATGGAAGGATGGCGGGGCGGGTCAAGCGGAAGCAGGGATTGGCGGAGGCACAGCTGCGACAAGAACGGGCGGCGCAGGTATCGCCGCTTCCGTGCGCGCTGTGCCATCGGGAGCTTGGGTCCCGTGTGGAGTGGCACCACTTTGTGCCAAAGAGCGAGGGCGGGACGGAGACGGTGCCCGTTCACCCGATCTGCCACCGTGCGATTCACGCGCATGTGTCGAATCAGCAGCTGGCGACGGAGTATGCCGATTTGGATGTGCTGCGGGCGCGGGAGGACATGCGCCGGTTTCTGGACTGGATCGCGAACAAGCCCCCTGACTTTTATGCGCCGACGCGGCGGACGCGGGTGCGGTGAGGGGGCGGGGGCGGCGGTGAGGCCTCTCCGGAATGAAGCTTAGGGAGGGACGAGCGTTTCAGGGTTTTGAGGCCTTGCTTTCTCCGGGAATGCGGTTCCACTGAGTACGTCGATATACCGTGGGGCTTGGTGAAATTGGCTTCGCGCACACATACCGTCGGGGAAATGCGGGTTTCTCCACTACGCAGGACGGTGAAGCTGTCCTGCTTCGGTCGAAATGACAAGTTTTCCGTTATACCGCGCGATTCCTCGGACACTTCCTAGTGTCCGGGTATGTGATGCGGCGTCCGGAAGCGAACAGCGGGTGTGTGGAACGCAATGCGTCTCCCGAGAATTTCGCGGGCGTTTCTGCAGTCGCGGCGTTGGCGCGTGGCGTGCATAGGGATCAACGGTGGTGAAGCTGCGCCGCCCCGAGGTGACACGAGCATGAAGACGCTGATTCAGGATTTGCGGTATGCGATGCGACGGCTTCGGAAGGACTGGAGCCTGAGCCTGACGGCGGTGGTGTCGCTGCTGTGCGGCATTGCGGCGACGACGGCGGTGTTCAGCGTGGTGTACGGGGTGTTGGTGAACCCGTATCCGTACGCGGCCGCGGACCGGATGGCGCACCTGTCGCTGGGGTCGCTGGACGCGAGCGGGGGATACAACGGATTTAATGTGACGCCGGACCAGTGGCGGGAGCTGCGCAGTTCGCCGCTGGTGGAAGATACGGTGCTGACCTACGGCGACAGCCTGACGCTGACCGGGAAGGACGTTCCGGAGGACGTGAGCGCGGAGCGGTTCTCGTCGAATGGATGGAACTTCTTTGGGGTGCCGGCAGTGCTGGGCCGGGGCATTGTGCCGAGTGACGCGGTGGGTGGCGCGGACCCGGCGCCGGTCGCGGTGCTAGGGAACGCGTTCTGGCAGCGGCGGTTCGGGGGTGACCCGGCGATTATTGGAAAGACGATCGAGTTGGCAGGCAAGCCGTACACCGTGGTGGGTGTGGCGGCACGGCGGTTTACCTGGGGCGATGCGGACCTGTACCTGCCGATGAAGATGTCCAGCGATCCGCACCTGGCGGGGCAGGCGGAGTTGCGGCTGAAGCCGGGCGTGACGCACGCGATGGTGGAGCAGCAGCTGCAGCCGTTGGTGACGCGGTTTGCCAAGGAGACGCCGGCGTTCTTTCCGCCCAGGATCGGGCCGTTGCACGTGATCGGGTTGAACGAGCAGTTCCTGAAGGCGCTGGGACCGACGCTGGCGTTGCTGTTTGGGGCGGTGTCGTTGCTGCTGCTGATCGGGTGCGGCAATGTGTCGATTCTGCTGCTGGCGCGGGGCACGGCGCGGCAGCATGAGTTCGCGGTGCGCGCGGCGATCGGGGCGAGCCGGGCGCGGATCGTGCGGCAGTTGTTGACGGAGGCGCTGGTGCTTTCGGTTACGGGCGCGGGGTTGGGGGTGCTGGTCAGCTACAAACTGCTGCGGTTGATCGTGGGGCTGTTGCCGGAGAACGCGTTTCCGCACGAGGCGGCGATTGCGATCAATCTGCCGGTGCTTGTGTTTTGCGTGGTGGTGGCGGTGGGGACGGGTGTGTTGTTTGGGCTGTCGCCGGCGCTGCGGCTGTCTCGGCCGGACGTGCGCGAGGCGATGCAGGCGGGTGCGCGGCGGGTGGCGGGTGGCGGCAGCAGCCGGACGGCGCACCATGTGCTGATCGCGGGGCAGATCGCGCTGACGCTGTTGCTGCTGACGACAGCGACGGCGGCGATCCAGGCGTTTTTGCGGCTGTCGCATACGCCGCTGGGGTACGAGCCGCACAACGTGGTGGCGCTGTATTTGCCGTTGCGCGATGGAGCGTTCCCGAGCATTGAACGCCGGTCGGCGTATGTGGGGCAGTTGCGCGACCGGCTGGCGGAGACGCCGGGCGTGCAGGCCGTTGCGGTTTCGACCAACGCGACGCCCCCGGATAGCGGCTTTACGATTCCGGCGGAGGTGCTGGGCGTACCGAAAGGGCAGGACAACCTCCTGCGTTGGAATCTGGTGAGCCGCGATTATTTTTCGCTGCTGCACGTGCCCCTGCACAGCGGGCGCGTGTGGACAGGCGCGGAAGAACAACAGGCGAGCCTGGTGGCGGTGGTGAACCAGGCGTTTGCGAAGAAATACTTTCCGGATGGGATGGCGTTGGGCCACTCTGTAAAGACGGATGCGCTGAAGCCGCAGCCGCCGTACGTGGTGGTGAAGGACGGCGCGGAGGGGTGGCGGCAGATTGTCGGCGTGACGGAGGACAAGCTGAACTCGGGACTGAGCAAGCCAGTGCTGCCGGAGGTTTCTGTGCCGTACACGACGGGGATGGGGCCGGTGTCGCAGTTGCTGGTGCGGACGGATGGGCCGCCGCTGGCGATGCTGCCGGCGCTGCGGCGGAAGATCGCCGAGGTGGACGGGAGCCAGCAGGTCGGGGGGCGGGTGCGGGACCTGGAGGGCTGGATCGCAAGCACGCCGGAGTACGCGCGCGGAGAGTTGATGTCTTGGTTGTTTGGCGGGTTTGCGGCGCTGGCGCTGGGTTTGGCGGCGGTAGGGCTGTACAGCGTGGTGAGCTACACGGTGGCGCAGCGGACGAACGAGTTCGGCATCCGCATGGCGCTGGGCGCGCTGCGGAGTGATGTGCTGCGGCTGGTTGCGCGGTCGACGGCGGTCAGCCTGGGCGTGGGTGCGGCGCTGGGCGTGGTGCTTTCGGTGGTGCTGCTGCGCGTGCTGGCCAGCTTGCTGGGCGGGGCGAGCGGTTCCAGAGAGGTTGGCGCGCTGCTGCTTGCAGTGGGTTTGCTGGCGGTGGTGGCGGCGGTAGCGGCGGGGTTGCCGTCGCGGCGGGCGACGCGGATTGAGCCGATGGAGGCGTTGCGGTATGAGTAGGGGCGGGGCCGGGGCGAAAGCCCTCGAGGGGTGGGCCTGATTCAGGGGCCTGAAGGCCGCTGTTCGCTCGCGGGTCGGGCTTGCGCTTCGCGGTGGAGGGGCGGCTTAGCGTTGGGTTGGGTGGAGGCGGCGGTCGAGCTCGGCGAAGAGGGTTGTGAGGTTCAGCACGAGGGGTGTGCCGATGACGGGGAGTTCCGGGGTGGAGACGGGCTGGAGGGCGCGGCCGTTGGCGACCCATGCGGCGTGGTCGAGCGGGTCCACGACCCAGATGTTGGGAACGCCCATCGCGGTGTAGTCATCGATGCGGTCCTGGATGCGGCTGAGGCGGTCTTCGGGGGACAGAACCTCGATGCAGGCGAGGGGCGTCGTTTCGATGATGAAGGCGTCGGAGTTGTCGGCCGGGACGACGCAGACGTCTGCGATGCGAAAGCGACCGGGCGTGACGCGGACGCGCTGTTCGGGAAGAGCGCTGCAGCCTAAGGTGTCGAAGTGCTGGTCAAACCATTTTGCGAGGAGAAACTGCAGCTGTGAGTGGGGTCGAGTTCCCAAGTTGCGCTCCTGGATTTCGCCGTCGATGTAATCGCAGTCGGGGCGGTAACTGGTGGCCAGGTATTCGGCGACGGAGATGAGCGTGGCGGTGGCCATGGGCGCAGTATAGCTCCCGATTCAGCTTTGGTCGGGGTTTTGCAGGACTTCGAGCTTGACGGAGGCGGTGCCGGCGCGGAGGATGCCGAGCTGTTCGGCGGCGGCGCTGGACAGGTCGATGATGCGGCCCGGGGCGAGGGTGCCGCGGTCGTTAATACGGACGACCACGGAGCGGCGGCTGCGGAGGTCAGTGACGCGGACGAGGGTGCCGAGCGGCAGGGTTTTGTGGGCGGCGGTGAGCTCGGTTTCGTCGAAGGTTTCGCCGGAGGCGGTCTTGTGACCGTGGAGGACGGAGCCGTACCAGGTGGCGATGCCGCGGAGGGGGTTGCTGAGGGCGGCGAGCGGTTTGCTGAGGGCTCCAAGCGGTTTGCTGAGGGCTCCAAGCGGGCGCTCGATAGTGCGGATCGGGTGCAGGTCGCTGAGCTGGTCGCCGAGGCGGTTCAGGTGCAGGGCTTCGACGAAGCGGTTGTGCTTTTTGTTCGCGCTGACGCTGGCCAGGGCCTGGGTCGCGGTGGGCACGTGGGTGAGCGCGATTGGGGGCGCAGCGAGCGGGGCGTCCGGCGTTTCGTAGTGATTCGAGGTGGCGACGGAGATGGCGGCGGCTGCGGTCGCGGTGCCGGCGAGGAGCGCGGTGGCGAGGGCGCGGCGGCGGCTGAGGAGGCGGAGCACGGCGCGGAGGTGGAGGGTGGGGCGGTGGCGCAGATGCCGAAGAACGGAGTGAGACAGGGTGTGAGTCGACGGGGAGCGGTGGCTCGCCGAGGTCTGGTTGCTGGGTGTTACCGGGTCTTTTCCAGTCCGAGTGCTGATCAAAATGGTTCCTGCTGGAGGAAGTCGACAAAGGGGAGTTGCGCGAGAACGAGGTTCTATGTTGCTGTGGTCACAGGGACGCTGTTGCTTTGAGCCTTGCCGGCGCCCTTCCTGAAAGAGAAAGTTCGCACGGTTCTGTAAAACCGGCCCGCGCAGTGTCCCTGAGCTCCCCTGTCTTCTTCGTCTTCTTTCTGTGTGTGATTGCGCTCTATTGGGCGCTCGGCGGATCCCGCAGGTCGCAGCAAGTGTTGGTATTGGCCGCGAACCTGTTTTTTCTGGCGAAGTTCGGGCCGGTGTACCTCTTGTTGCCCGTTGCCGCTCTGGTGGACTTCGCCGTGGGACTGCGGTTGGGCGCACCCGACGTGGCGCATACGCTCCGCAAAACCTGGGTCAGTCTATCACTGGTTCTGAACGTGGGGCTGCTTGTTTTCTTCAAGATTTTGCCCCTTGCGGATGCGCGAAATGGCGCAAAGGCGTGGGGCTGGTTGTTCACGCTGAGCCTGAGCTTCTATTGCTTTCAGGCACTTAGCTACACGATCGACGTGTATCGCGGGGATGCGAAGCCGGAGCGGAACGCGATTACGTACCTGGCGAGCGCATTGTTCTTCCCGACGATTCTGGCCGGGCCGATCCCGCGGACGGCGAAGCTGCTGCGGCAATGGGGCAAGCCGTTTGGGTTGACGCGGCAGCAGGGGGCGGCGGCGCTCTTGCTGATTGCGACCGGGCTGGTGAAGAAGCTGCTGGTGGCGGACTACCTGGCGGACAACTTCGTGAACCGTGTGTTCGATACGCCGCTGCTGTACTCGGGCGTGGAGAACCTGCTGGCGGTGTATGGGTATGCGCTGCAACTGTTCTTTGATTTCAGCGGGTACTCGGACATTGCAATTGGCGTGGCGATGCTGCTGGGGTTTGCCGTGCCGGAGAACTTTCGGACGCCGTACCTGAGCGTGAACCTGCAGGATTTTTGGAAGCGGTGGCACATCAGCTTTTCAAGCTGGCTGACGGACTACCTGTTTGAATCGCTGCCGAAGAGCCGGGCTTGGCTGCGGTCGTCATTCACGTACGCGATTCTGACGACGTTTCTGCTGGGCGGTCTGTGGCACGGCATTACGTGGAACTTTCTGATCTGGGGTGCGTTGCACGGTGCCGTGCTGAGCCTGGTGTTTGTGTGGTCGCAATCGCGGTGGAAGAAGGGGCGGAAGCGGCGGCTGGGCGAGGGTCCGGTGTGGGCACGGGTGCTGGGCGCGGTGGTGACGTTCCATTTTGTGTGCTTTACGTGGATTTTCTTCCGGGCCCAAGACGTGGCGACGGCGAAGCTGATTCTGCAGCAGATTGCATCGCACACGCCGGGGACGGAGAACCTGGCGCCGGCGCTTTGGGGTGTGTTGGGGTTTGCGGCGGTGGCGCAGGCGATTCCGCAGGTGTGGTTCGACCGGGCGACGAGGTGGGCGGATGCGGTGCCGTTCTGGGTGCAGGGTGCGGCGGTGGCGGGTGTGGTGTTGGTGATTCAGCAGTTGGCGGGCAAGGGTTCTGCGGGGTTTGTGTATGGGGCGTTTTGAGGTGGGTCAGCAAGTCAGCGGGTGCGCGTTAGCGCGGAGCTGGGGCTAAAGCCCCTTTGGAATGCGGTGTCGATTCAGGCGAGGGGGCTCAAGGCCGCTGCTCCCTCCGGTATCTCGGGCTCGCGCTTCGCGCTCGCGCATTGAAAATGCAGGTTTCTCCGCTGCGCACCCACGATGAAGCTGTGGGTGCTCCGGTCGAAATGACAATGTTTAGCAAGGGCAAGAAGTGAGTCGAAATGACAATGTTTGGGAAGAGCAAGAAGTGAGTCGAAATGACAACGTTTAGAAAGGGCAAGCGTGAGTAACACGGTGGTATCGAGCACTCCAACGAAGGCTTCCACGGCGACCGGTGCCTCGGGAAAGACGGCACTTGCGCTGGTCACCGCGGTGGCGGTGTTGGCGGTGGCGCACTGGTGGCCTGAGCGGGATGTGCGTGGGTTGGCGCCGGGGGTGGTGGCGGAGGCGTGGCAGATGCACTGGCCGAAGCGGCCGGTTCCGGTGACGCCGGGGATGCCGTTCAACG
The DNA here is from genome assembly GCF_965201105.1 of Terriglobus sp. Classification (GTDB taxonomy): domain Bacteria; phylum Acidobacteriota; class Terriglobia; order Terriglobales; family Acidobacteriaceae; genus Terriglobus. The sequence continues at coordinate 3,710,631 of NZ_OZ241741.1, read as the reverse complement.
GCGTGCAGCAGACGGGGGCAGACGGCGGAACCCACCTTAGCCGCACAGAACGCGGCGAAGGTGGGGCACAGGGTCTTGAAGGTGGGGCACAGGGTTTCTCCGGTGGGGCGCAGGGTAGTGCGAACGGCGCCGGTGGGCAGGGCGGTGCGATTTCGCCGGTGATGGTGGACGACGCGCATGCGCTGGATCCGTTCTTTCAGCAGATGTGGGCGCTGCAGCAAGGTAAGCCGGTGGTGGTGACGGTGCTGCACTATGGCGATTCGCCGACGACGGCGGACCTGATCACGGGCGACATTCGCGAGATTTTGCAGGAGCGGTTTGGCGATGCGGGGCACGGGTTCAACCTGGGCGCGAAGCCATGGGCGTGGTACGGACACCGCAACGTGGAGATGAAGGACTCGGGCTGGGCGTCGAGCCAGAAGGACGCGACCGGCGTTGGCAAGATGAAGCAGTCGCTGTATGGGCTGGGGGGTGCGATTTTCAGCGGCGGCGCGGGGGCGGAGACGACGTACACGTTGAAGGACGCGGGGTCGGCTCCGGCGACGGCGGTTGTGGTGGAGTACCTGCAGCAGCCGGGTGGCGGGTCAATGAGCGTCGCGGCGGATGGGAACGGGTTGGCGACCATCGACACGAACGGGCCGTCGGCGGTGCCGGCTTCGCGGCTGGTGACGCTGCCGGCGGGTGCGAAGGAGATCAAGGTTGCGGCGAGCGGCAATGTGAAGTGGTTTGGCGTGGACTTCCGGCGCGGTGATCGCGGCGTGTTGTATGACTCGCTGGGGCTGAACGGGGCGACGACGACGGTGCTGTCGCGGACGTTCGACCCGGCGGCCTGGGGCATGGAGCTGCAGCAGGCGAAGCCGGCGCTGATCGTGATCAACTACGGCACGAACGAGAGCCAGTTTGGCGGGTTGGTGACGACGCTGGAGGCGGAACTGCGTGGCGCGGTGGCGAAGGCGCGGGCGGCGGCGCCGGGGGTGCCGATCCTGATCATGAGCCCGATGGACCGCGGCGAGCACGGCGGGATGAGCGAGATCCACACGAATCCACAGATTCCGAAAATTGTGGAGATTCAGCAGAAGGTGGCGCGCGATACCGGGTGCGCGTTCTTCAATACGTATGCGGCGATGGGCGGCGACGGGACGATGGCGCGGTGGTACGCGGCGAAGCCCCGGCTGATCACGGCGGATTTGATTCATCCCACGCCGGATGGCGCGGTGATTGTGGCGCGGCTATTTGTGGACAACTTATATGTTGCGTTTGATCGGTGGAAGCAGCGGAGCGGCATCGGCGTGGTGAAGGTGATGAGCGCGACCGAGGCGGCGCAGAAGAAGAAGGAAGAGTTGGAGCGGAAGAAGGCGGAGGCGGCGAAGGCGAAGGCGGATGCCGCTGCTGCGAAGAAGGCCGAGGCGGAGAAGAAGCGGGCGGAGGGGAAGAAGCCTGCGGTGAAGGTTGGGGTGAAGCGGGGTCAGTAGGTTCCACCTCCGCCGGTCAGTAGGTCCCACCTTAGCCGCAAAGGACGCGGCGAAGGTGGGGCACGGAGGTGCGGGTGGGGCGAGCAGAAATGCGGTTTCTCCGCTGCGCCCCACGGTGAAGCTGTGGGGCTTCGGTCGAAATGACAATGTGTTGCTGGGTGCGGGTGTGTCCCGGTAGGCGGCGGGGTCGGCAGATCCCACCTTAGCCGCAAAGAGCGCGGCGAAGGTGGGGCACGGAGGTTGTGGGTGGGGCGAGCAGAAATGCGGGTTCTCCGATGCGCACCTCCTGGTGGAGCTGTGAGGTGCTTCGGTCGAAACGACAGAGTGTAGGCTTCCGTTGCTGTGGAATTTGGGGTACACTGTTTAGGTTGTCCTGAGTGGTTGGCCGTGGCGTCGTAAGAGCGCGGGCGGGCTGCTTCGGCCGGGTCTGTGATTGGGGCCGAGGCTGCTGGGGACATTCGATTTCAAGCTCATAGACATGCGCGGGGCCGCCGCCCTGCCCAATGCAGGAGAAGCCGCACCATGCCGAAGCGCACCTTTCAACCCAACCGCCGCCGCCGCGCCAAAACGCACGGATTTTTGACCCGCATGAAGACCAAGGCCGGTCAGAACGTGCTGAACCGCCGCCGCGCCAAGGGCCGGCACAAGATCGCCGTTTCAGCCGGGTTCCGCGACTAGATTTGTCCGTTTCTGTAAAACACAGGCACATGGCTCAGGCTGTGTGCCTTTTGCTTTGCCGGCCCCACGAGATTTTGTCGTCGATGTGCGACGTGGCGCATGCGGGCGTGTGTGCCCTGCCTGAGTGGCGGCGGCTTGCACATCTGAGCTAAGAGACCCCCGTCGGCGATTCGGTTTGGGGCAGGAGAACAACGTGTCTTTGGCAACACTTCCCAGCAAAGATCCCATCGCGCGTTACGCGGAGCAGTTGGACTGGATCAAGCCATCTGCCGAAATCGCCGTGCAGGAGGCGGTTCAGAAGCCGTTCCATGCGGCTGGGAGGGCGGGTGAGAAGCTCCTGTCGTTCCTGCACGGGCACTGGTTGCATGAGCCGCTGCACGTGGTGATGACCGATGTGCCGGTTGGCGCCTGGTCGGTGACGGTGATCGCTGACGGGATTGGGGCGCTGACGGGCAGAGATTCGATGGACAAGGTGGCGGACGTTTCGCTGGTGATCGGCCTGCTTGGGGCGGCGGGGGCCGCCGTGACCGGTATGGTGGACTGGTCGGAAATCAAACAGGAGAAGCCGCGCCGGATCGGCTCGACCCATGCGTTGCTGAATGTGGCGGCGACGGGGCTGTTCGCAGCGGCGCTGATGACGCGGCCGAAGCATGGAAAGCGGACGCTGGGCCGCGCCCTGGCGATGGCTGGTTACGTGGTTGTGTCGGTGTCGGCGCATTTGGGCGGCAATATGATTTACGAGCACGGGATCGGTGTGCGCGGGCAGAACGGCTGATCGTTCTTCGCTGGCGTGTTGCCAGCTTGCAAAGGGTCAGTAAGCCTTCCGAGTTCGTTAAGCTGAAGGAAGGCTTCATGACAGAGACGCGTTTGATCCCGGACCCGGTTTCGTCGTCCCGCGCAGCGCTTTCGAGCGCGGCGGAGTTGCGGCTGCGGCGGCATGCGGAGTTTCAGCGGGTGTATAACGCCACAAAAAAGCAGCATGGGAAGCAGATGAGTTTCTTTGCGGCAGGGCGGGTGGTGCTGCCGGGCGAGTACGCCGGTCCGCGCGTGGGTCTGACCGTGGGCAAGGTGATGGGCAAGGCGCATGTGCGCAACCGCATCAAGCGGCGGCTGCGGGAGGCGGTGCGGGCGGAACAGGGCGCGCTGCGCGGGCTGGCGGTGGATGTGGTGCTGCATCCGCGGCGGACGGTGGAGACCTTGCCGTTTCTGGAGTTGCGGGCTGAGTTGGCGGGGGTGTTTCGCCGGATTGCCAAGGCGCGATAGCCGGATGCAAAGCCGCTGTATGACATGCGCTTGCCTTCTCGCACGGGTTTACTCCGGATCATCACGAGCCGGTGCGAGGGTCCGGTACCGTAACTTGTCGAACGCTCAAGTCAGCGATCTTGTCGAAGGCTCAAGTCAACTATTTTGATTCACGCTCAAATTAGCTACCCTGTATAACGCTCAAGTTAGCGGGGGCACTTATACGGACGTAACTCCTGCGGGTGAGACCTGACATACGCCAAGATGTGGTGTCTCTTTTGGGGACCGCGGGTTCCTTCCGATAGCCGGCACTCCGAGTCGTGCAGCAATCCGGGCTGGTCCTCCGTGATTCTTTCGAAGAGACTTTGCCACCTCTTCTTTACAGAGACGAGCGCGAGGTTCATGCGGCGGGCAATCTCGGCATCGGTACCCCCTTGCAGCGTTTCCGACAGGAGATGCTTGTCCGCATCCCGAAGATCGAGAATGGGCGCCTCGTATTGAAAGAGGAGCGCGGCGACGGATCCGGAGACCGAGAACGCACTCTCACTGTTGAGTAGAAACAAAGAACGATCCGTCCCTGCGAGGTCCTTCACCACGCGCCAAACGCCGGAAGATGTTAGATAGTTCCGTTGCACCTGGCCGATCGCTTCGGAAAAGATGCGGTTTAGTTTGTAACCCACGTGTGTTTCAGCGAAGCCTGCCGGAAGCAGCATCTGTGCTTGCCGCACCTGCTCTGAGGTTAGACCTTCGGATAACCACACGCCGCCGAAGATGATGACGTCTAAACCCGCGCCTTCATTGCAAGTCGACAAGCCCTTCTGAGATAACACAACGGAAGTGTTCTCTGCGATGCTTGCGATGACTCTGCTGTTGAGAAAAGGTTTCGGATCGGCGAGCTCCCGGTCCGCGAACCTGCTGGAGACAAATACGCTGGAGCCGAAGCCGCAAATGCGTGGGACCTTGCCGGGGCCTGTGCACTCAAGAACAGCGGATCGAAACATAGGGCTTTGGGCGAGAGTCCGCCAAATCTGTAAGGCGGCGCTGCGGCCTACAAGTTCATCGCCTACATGTCGCGAGGCAATCTGCAAGCACTCGCTCAGATCCTCTGCGGTTACCTCGCGCCAGATCATCATGTGCTACCCCGGTGCTTTTTCCAGTGCAAAAGTATCCTAATAGGATATTGCGGGCCCGCCGAGAACTTTCTACTCTGGGTCAACTTTGCAGGCATTGCAGCCTTTGAACTGACACCGTCAGACGAGGCTGAAGTTGTAGGAAAAGCGCAACGAGCACCCTCGCCGGACTGATGGTTTCGTCATCACCCGTAGCCTGAACCCGCGCCTTTACAAGATATCTGCAGCTTGGTTCGTGAGTGAAGCAACGTTGAACGCAGCTGTGAGTTGATCTGCGCCAGCACCTCGAATCTGAAAGGGAAGACTATGCCGCGCAGTGGCAGTGCTCAGATCGCAAATGGTATCGGAACAATGGCTTCCGCATTTGATGTAAGCCGCAAGCGCTGGCGGCAGAAGGGCGTTGGAATCGCACTCAGCGTTTCGCTCCTGTGTGGAGTGGCGGTGGGATGTTGCGGGCCCAACGATCCCAACTGCCGCAACACGTCGATCGGTCCTTCTGGCGGCGAAGTGGCGGGTGTCGCGATCGGGGTGGGAGCTGTCGTCGGGGCGGTCATTGTGGTTGGGGTGCACCACGCACATCACACGCTGAGCGGATGCACATCCGATGGCCCAGGAGGTATGCAGATTCAGGCAAAGGGCGACGCGAAGGGCTACCTGTTGTCGGGCAATACGGCCAACATTCCCGCGGGAGAACGGGTCCGCCTTCACGGAAAGTGGGTCAAAGCACAAAAGAACGGCACAGCCGGTCAAACCTTTGTGGTTGAGGGTGAAAGCAAGGATTACGGGCCTTGCAAGCAGAACCTGTCCGCTTCGATCAGACCTTGAATTTCTTATCACTTCGCCGAGTTGTTTCGCAGGGGAAGCGAACGGCTTCGCCATCCTCCTTCTGCCTGGTTCTCCCGGATGCTCGCGCGATGCGCCGGCAACGGTTCTGCTCTTTTTGCTGATCTACTTAGGCCACGACCAAAAGACAAAGGATGCGAGTGGTCAAGCAACAGCTGGATTCTGCTTTGCGAGGCTCCGTTACCGATCTGTCCGACAAGCTTGACGCGCTTGAGGCGAGGTATCCCCTCGATCCGGCACTGGCTTACAGTTATGCCTGTTCCGCACTCCACGAGATCAACAGTCTGGCGCGAGAGCTTGAACTGGCGGGTCACTCGCGGGCAGAGATCGTGATGATGTTTGCACGGATTCGTCGCACGATGGCCAGTTCCCCGCTGGGTTTTCATATGCAGAACTGGCCGAGTGGCTACCACGGCGACTTTGGGGCGGTGGAGTACATCGCGTCCGGGGTGAATCGTGCTCAGGCCGATACGTTCGCTTTCAGCCTGGAGCAGGCCATGCTTCACTCCGGCATCGTGCAGCAGCACCGATACAAGCTCCACTGTCAGTCCGAGGCGTATCTGCGCGCTTTTGGCGAACACGCCTTTCGACCGCGCATTCTGTCGGTCGGTTGCGGAGGCTGCCGAGACCTTCTGCCGCTTCTTTGCGTGCTCCGTCATTTCGAGGGCGAGCTTGTCTTGAACGATATAGACGCCGCGGCGCTTGTCTTTGCGAGCGAACGCCTTCGACCCGCCACGCAGCACTTTCGTACGGTGTGCGCCAATATCACTTCGGTTGTGCGGCTGCTGCGCCAGGAAGGCCGCTTTGACCTGATTGTTGCCGGCGGCCTGTTCGATTACATTCCGGACCGCCTGCTTCGGCACGTGCTGAAAGGGATGTACCGCGACCTGCTTGCGCCAGGCGGAGCTATGCTTTTCACGAACATCGATGAGGGCAATCCTTTCCGTCCGCTGATGACCTATGCGGTGGATTGGGAGCTGATTGAGCGCTCTCGGGAGGCGATTCGGGCGCTGTGCGAAGAATCGTCAATTCCTGCCGAGTGTGTCGAGTTCGAACGAGAAGAATCACAACTGACCTGGATTGTCAGGCTGCGCAAGTAAGCCTTGTTTGCGGTGAACGGGTTCTGTTATCAGCAGACCTGCTGATCGTTCACTAGAATGAAGACCTGAGCGGGGCAGTGATGTGCGCTGCTGACGCCGACGGCAACATGGGTCTACGCTGTGCGCCGCAGGCGAGGTTAGCGGTCGTCCTGCGAGCGTTCCTATGCTGACATTCACCGGACCTGATCGCGCTACCACGGAGCAGCGAGCCGATACGAGGGCTCTGTGCAGGTGCGAGGTGATGGGTTGATGCGGGTGCTGCGGGCGGTGTTCTGGGTGTACCGGCATACGCTGTCGCCGCTGTTGCATGGCTTTGGCGTGGGTGGGTGCCGGTTTCAGCCGTCGTGTTCGGTGTATGCCGAGGTTGCAATTGCGCGGTTTGGGATATGGCGCGGCGGGTGGCTGGCACTGCGGCGGCTGGGCCGCTGCCAGCCGTTCAGCAAGGGCGGGCTGGACCAGGTGCCGGAGGCGTAGATACCATTGGCGCCGGACAAGCGGTCAAGACAGTTGTAGATGCGAGTCAGGGCGGAGGCGTGTGTTCGCTGGAGGCTACTGCTTGCGCGACCTCACATGGAGCACAAGGACCGAAATCCAGCCCGCTGCCACCACGGGAACGAGAAAGATGGTGAGCAGAGCGCCCTCGCCCGTGTCTTCCAGCAGCGCGGTCACCGGCTCGATGTCCATGCCATGGGTGATGCACGGAGAACCCGTGGGAGGATCGCCCGTGAGGTTGCAGTGAAACCGATGATCCAGTAACAGACCCAGCGCAAGTGTGATGAAGGGCAGCAATGTGACTGCGGTTATCCACGGCAGCAGACGCCGCCACCAGGGCCGCGTGCGCGGCGTTTGTGGAGCAGCGAATTGTGGCGGGTGCGGGTAGGAGTTCATGGTGCGCAGCGGCTGCGGTATGCGATGCCGCCGGCAGAGAAGACGTCGTTTGCCTGATGGTATGTCTGCTGGTTGTTGCCGGCACGGCTTTGTGCGTGTGAGCCGGCGTCGCGGGCATTTAGCATGGGAGATGGCCGAAGCTGCGTCCGTGGGGCGCAGAGGTGTGGCCCGTTCGTGGTGTGTGAGAGCGCGAACATGGTGAGGACAGGTTTTGGCAGAGATTCGCAATCCGAATCAGGGTGGTGGCGGCAGCGATAACAAGCCGCTGCTGTACATGATGCTGGCGATGGTGGTGGTGTTTACGCTGTTTCAGCTGTACCGCGGGACGAAGACGCAGCCGCTGCAGAAGCCGACGGCGGCGAATGCGGCGACGGCTCCGGGTGGGGCTGGGCAGGCCACGAATGGGGCGCCGGTGCCGACTGGGTCGACCGAGGCGTTTAACCAGCAGGCGGCGGGAACGGCGGCAGCGGATACCCACCTTAGCCGCACAGAACGCGGCGAAGGTGGGGCACGCGGTGCTGCTGGCGCGAGCGGGGCTGGGGGGAATGGTGCCGCGGCGGTGCCGGCGGTGGTGGGTACGGCCGAGCAGACGACGGTGGTGGAGAACCAGTTGTACCGGATTGCGTTTTCGAGCCGGGGCGGCGAGGTGCGGTCGTGGGTGTTGAAGGGGCAGAAGGATCGCTATGGCGCTCCGCTGGACCTGGTGCACGGGCAGGCGGCGAAGCAGTTCGGTTATCCGCTGAGCTTGTACACGTATGACGGGGGGCTGACGCGGAATTTGCGGCAGGCGCTGTTTGTGCCGTCGGCGACGGGGACGCTGCTGGCGCCGCAGACGCTGACGTTCCAGTATGCGCAGGGCGGGTACCAGGTGACGAAGAGCTTCCGCTTTGACGAGACGTATGTGGTGCATGCCGAGGCCGAGGTGAAGCAGAACGGCGTGCCGGTGCGTGCGTTGCTGGCGTGGCCGGGCGGTTTTGGCGATGAGGAGCAGCCGCAGGATTACAACTCGGCCACGGTCGAGACTATGCGGGGCGGCAAGGAAGAACATCTCGCGTTCAAGAAGGTGAGCGGCGGGGAGACGCTGAACGCGCCGCTGGATTTTGCGGGTGTTGCCGACCAGTATTTTGCGGCGGTGATGCTGCCGGACAACCTGGACAATGCGACGGCGGTGACGCTGAGCAACAAAATCGACGTGCAGAAGCTGCAGCGGGACGGCAAGGCCAGTGGCAAGTCGGTCGATGTGCCGCTGCTTGGCATCGCGGTGGGTGCGACGGACGGGCCGGCGAAGCTGCGGGTGTTTGCCGGGCCGAAGAGTGTGCCGGTGCTGAAGAGTGTCGCGGTGAGCGGGCGAAGCGAGACGCTGTCGCCGATTATGGATTTCGGGTTCTTCGGGCCGATCGCGAAGGGCCTGTTCCTGGCGCTGTACTGGACGCAACAGCACCTGGCCAGCAACTGGGGCTGGGCGATCGTGGTGCTGACGGTGCTGATCAATGCGGTGCTGATTCCGTTGCGGGTGCAGACGATGAAGAGTGCGCTGAAGATGCAGCGCATTCAACCGCAGATGGATGCGATCAAGGCGAAGTACGCGAAGTACAAGGTGACGGATCCGAAGAAGGCGGAGATGAACGCAGAGATCATGGCCCTGCAGAAGACCGAGGGCGTGAATATGCTGGGCGGGTGTATTCCGACGCTGGTCCAGATGCCGTTGCTGTTTGCGATGCTGAGTACGATTCCGAAGGTGTTTGAGCTGCGGGGAGCGCACTGGTTTTGGCTGCACGACCTGACGGCGGCGGACCCGTGGCACGTATTGCCGATCACGCTGGTGGTGTCGCAGTTCCTGGTGAGCTTTTACATGCCGAGCCCGGGGGTGGACCCGGCGCAGCAGCGAATGATGGCGTTCATGATGCCGGCGTTTTCGCTGTTCATCACGTGGAATTATGCGAGCGGGCTGGGCATTTACTGGGTGACGGGCAACATTCTGATGGTGGCGACGCAGCTAATCATGAACCAGACGGCGCTGGGCAAGGAGATGCGCGCGCTGGCGGCGAAGCGGGCGCGCAAGAAGGTAGGGGCGCCGCAGGGCAAGGTGATTCAGGGGCGGCGGTAGGAAGGGGTTGCTCTTCGACCGGGTGCAGCATTATTTGCAAGCCTGTTGCGGCGGTGTATACATCCAACTACCGGGTTCACTGACGCGCGAACGCCAGCGAACCTCGGCAGTAGTTTGTTCCTCGGCTGTCTGTGCGGTGAACGAATGAGTCGAACGACTTGATTCCGCAAGCCACACGAGAGTGCCAAGGAACTGAAGCGGGAGTAGTGCCCGTTTCATCCAAGGCGGTCTTCGCATTAGGAAGCCCTCCTTTTAATAGACAAGAGCCCGGTTCCTACCGGGCTTTTTTCGTTCTGCGGACTGTTTCGCGCTCCCTGAGCTTACGTGACGACAATGCAGCCCTCGAAGACGGCAGCTGTGAAGATCGGCGTACGTTGGCCCTTAGCGGTACGATCGCAGGGACCTCTTACATCTCAGGAGCATGATGAAGGCGCTATTAGTACTACTGCTTGGTGTCATTGACCTGTTCGCGGGTGCCGCTTGGGCGCAAACGACACCGAAGGCGTGGTTGTTGGAGGTGCATGGGGGTGCGGGGGATATTGTGCGGGCGGGGACGACGCCGGAGCAGGAGCGGGCGTATCGGGCGACGTTGACGGAGGCGACCGAGGCTGCTGGGAAGGTGCTGGATGGTGGCGGGTCGTCCGTCGATGCGGTGGAGACGGCGATCCGGATCATGGAGGATTCGGGGCTGTTCGACTCGGGCAAGGGTGCGATCTATAACGCTGCCGGGTTCAATGAGCTGGACGCCGCGATTATGGATGGCAAGACGCTGAAGGCGGGGTCGGTGGCGGCGGTGCGGACGGCGAAGCACCCGATTACGCTGGCACGGGCCGTGATGGATCAGACGCCGCACGTGATGCTGGTGGGCAGCGGAGCGGATGCGTTTCTGGCAAGTACTCACGGGGAGCAGGTGGGGCCGCTGTACTACTGGAACGAAGCCAAGTGGCAGGCGCTGGTGGAGCAGTTGAAGCGAGAGGGCAAGGCGGTTCCTGCGCGGCCGGTGGGTGCGCCGGCGGCGCCGCGTGCGGGTGTGGGTCTGGAAGCCGCGAGGGTCGTGGCTGGTCGAGGGAAAGCAGATCCCTTCGCTTCGCTACGGGATGACAAACAAAGGAGTGTGCTACGGGATGACCGGCATGGGGCTTCGCGAGGGGACGGTGACCAGGCGTGGACCGCTGCGGCATTGCCTGACCCGATCACGGAGGCGGCGCGAGAACGCGGGCGAACACGGCACTATGGCACGGTGGGCGTGGTGGCGATGGACCGCAATGGGAATCTGGCGGCGGGCACGTCGACGGGCGGGTCGCAGGGGAAGATGCCGGGACGTGTCGGCGACTCGCCGATCCTTGGCGCGGGAACGTATGCGTCGAATGAGTCGTGCGCGGTGTCGGCGACGGGGGTTGGGGAGTACTTTATCCGGCTGACGATTGCGCGCGATGTGTGCGCGCTGGTGCAGTACGAGCACATGCCGCTGCAGACGGCGGCGGACACGATTATTCACACGCGGCTGAAGCGGCTGGACGGCGTGGGTGGATTGATTGCGATTACGCCGGACGGGCAGGCGGTGTGGAGTTACAACACTCCGGGGATGTTTCGCGCGCGGTTGCGGCAGGGCGGCAAGGTGGAGGTGGCGATTTTTAGGGATGAGCCGTAGGGGGATGTGGGTGGTGGGGTTTTGCTTCAGATAATGTCCGATGAATCGTTTACACACACACTGCCCTACGGGTGCCGACAAAAATGCGGGTTTCTCCGCTGCGCACCTCACGGTGAAGCTGTGAGGTGCTTCGGTCGAAATGACAATGTGTGGTTGGCGCGAAGTCCGAAATGCACAATGTGCTGGCTTGGGTGGAGTGCTTCGGTCGAAATGACAATGTCATGATGGCGCGAAGTTAGAAGTGGACAGTGTTGGGCTGGGCGGAGTGAGAAAAGCGTTCACGTTTGAGTTGTGTGCGGAGACGGTGGAGGCGTGCGAGGCGGCGCGGCTGGGGGGCGCCGACCGGATTGAACTGTGCGTGCATTTGAAGGTGGATGGATTGACGCCGCCGCAGGAGATGATTGCGCGGGCCGTGGCGGATTCGGGCCTGCGGGTGCATGTGTTGGTGCGGCCTGAGGCGGATGACTTCCGGTACCGGCGTGAGGTGTTTGCGCGGATGCGGGCCGAGGTTGTGCGGGCGAAGGAGTTGGGTGCGGCGGGCGTGGTGGCGGGTGTGCTGAACGAGGACCGGACGGTGGCGGTTGAGGCGATGCGGGAGCTGGTTGAGTTGGCGGCGCCGTTGCCGGTGGAGTTTCACCGGGCGTTTGACCGGACGCCGGACCTCTGCCGGGCGCTGGAAGATGTGATCGCCGCTGGGTGTGGGCGAGTGCTGACTTCGGGCGGGGCGGCGGATGTGATGGAGGGTGCGGCGGCGCTAAGTGGGCTGGTGCGGCAGGCGGCGGGGCGCATTGAGATTGCGGCGGGTGGCGGGCTGCGCGTTGAGAATGCGGGGCGGCTGGCGGCGATGTGTCCGGGGCTGCACTATCACGGCACGCTGGGTGGTGCGGCGGACGGTGTGGATGCGCTGGCGGGGCGTGTGCGGCAGGTGGTCGCGGCGTTGCGGGCGGCGGCCGCGAGTTGAGCCATGGCGCGGGCTGGAAACGGTTGGCGAAACCCGGACGGTGGTGTATACATCCAACTACCGGGTCCACTGGCGCGTGAACGCCAGCGAACCTCGGCAGTTGTTGGTTCCGCGGCTACTTGTGGAGCGAGTGTACAAGTCTTACGACCTGGTACGCGAGCCACACGAGAGTGCCGAGGAACTGAAGCGGGGTGATTGCCCGCTTCATCCAAGGTGGTCTTCGCATGAGGAAGTCCGAATGTTCTTGACGAGAGCCCGGTTCTAGCCGGGCTTTTGTCATCTGCGGACTGTTCCCCGCGCCTTGATGGTAAGGCAGCGAGGCTGAGTCGTATGCGGTCCTTGCGGAGCAAGCGGCGGTTGCTACGGCCATGGGTGAGATGGCGTGGCTGCGGACTGTCCTGGCCGCTTTCGCTAGAATTAGAGGAGCCCGCGCACCAACTAAGCGGGAGCAGGAACCGATCGGATATGCAGGACCTTGCAAGCGCTGCCAAACAGGTTGCCGAGCTGCTGAAGCTGTTGACCAACCCTGGCGGTTTGCGCCTGAAATACAGGATTGTTGCGGGCGCGGGCGCGGCCGATCCTGACAAGTTGGAAGACCAGCTGATCTATGTGGACATCAGCGGGCCGGATGCGTACCTGTTGACGGACCGCGACGGCGAGATGCTGCGCGCGCTGGAGCACATTGCGGCAAAGATGCTGCAGTTGGAGCCGGACGAGCACGACCGGGTGAGCTTCGACGCGGAGGGCTTCAAGGCGGAGCGCGCGGCCGACCTGCGCGACATGGCGGAGCGTGGTGTTCGGTACGTGAGGGACCGTGAGCGGCCGTTCAGCTTTGACCCGATGAGCAGCCGCGAGCGGCGTTTGCTGCACCTGATCCTGAAGGAGCATGAGGACCTGCGGACGGAGTCGAGCGGCGAGGGTCCGCGGCGCTTTGTGGTGCTGTATCCGAAGGACATGGCGAGCCGGGGGAATGATTCGACGCGGGCGCGGGATATTGCGCACCGGTTTCGGCGGCGGTAGGCGGTTCGGGTGCTGCTGCACTCGACGGGCGGTCGAAATGCAGGTTTCGGTGCAAGCACCGAGTCCACTGCGCAGGACGATGAAGCTGTCCTGCTCCGGTCGAAATGACAGCGTCGTGATGCATGGAGAGACAGAGCAGGAACGGGCAGGAGACGATCGTAGCGGTGGCGACGCCGCCGGGGCGCGGCGGCATTGCGGTGGTGCGGTTGAGCGGGCCGGATTCGTTGCGCATCGCGAGGGCGCTGGTGCGGTTGAAGCGCGAGCCGGAGACGCACCGGGTCCGCTTCGGGCATGTGCTGGATGAAGGCGGCGAGGTGCTGGATGACGCCCTGCTGACGTACTTCGCGGCACCGCACAGCTACACGGGCGAGGACGTGGTGGAGATCAGCGTGCACGGCGCGCCGGTGGTGGTTCAAACGGTTGTACAACTGTCGTTGCGTCGAGGAGCACGGCTGGCGCACGCGGGAGAGTTTACCGAACGCGCGTTTCTGAATGGGCGAATGGACCTGACACAGGCCGAGGCGGTGCGCGACCTGATCGAGAGCAGCACGGTGGCGCAGGCGCGGCTGGCGGCGGAGCAACTGGGTGGGTCGCTGCAGCGCGAGGTGCGTCCGGCGAAGGACGCGCTGGTCATGCTGGTCGCGGCGCTTGAGGCTGGCATTGACTTTGCCGAGGACGACCTGCAGACCATGCCGACGGATGAGATCGCGGCGCGCATTGCGGCGTTGCGGCCCGCGCTGGAGCGGCTCTTGGCGAGCTTTGCGCATGGGCGGCTGTTGCGCGAAGGGTTGCGCCTAGCGATTGTGGGCAGGCCGAACGCGGGCAAGAGCTCGTTGTTTAACAAGCTGCTGGAGCGTGATCGCGCGATTGTGACCCCGATCCCGGGGACGACGCGTGACGTGGTCAGCGAGCGTGCCGTGATTGGCGATGTGCCGGTGGAGCTGCTGGATACGGCGGGCCTGCGTGAAACAGAGGACGTGGTGGAGCGGTTGGGCGTGGAGCGGTCGCACGAGGCAATTGCGGATGCGGACCTGCTGCTGCATGTGTTGGACGCGACCGCGGCAGACGAGGAGCAGGAGATGGCGGCGGCCTGGGTTGCGGCTGGGAGGACGCCGGTCGTTCGCGTGTGGAACAAGGCGGACCTGCTTCCTTCTGAGGAACGCGAGGGGGCTCCGGAAGGCGCTTTGTGGACGTCCGCGGTGACGGGCGAAGGGATGGATGCGCTGCGCGGAGCCATTCTGCGATATGCGGGAGCGGGCGGAGCGGGAGCAGGGTCGGGGACAGCTGCGGGGGCAGTGCACGCGATGCTGACCAACACGCGGCAGCGCGACAGCATTGCACGGGCGCTGGAGGGATTGGAGCGGGGCGCGCAGGCGGCGCTGTCGGGCACACCGCACGAGATGCTGCTGCTGGACCTGTATGAGGCGTTGCAGGGTCTGGACGCGTTGACGGGTCAGACCACGGCGGATGATGTGTTGAACCAGATCTTCAGCACGTTTTGCATCGGGAAGTAAGAGCGGCTGAGGGTGGACGTGGTGGGTGCAGGCGGGCGGTGGGGCGGAGTTATTGGCCAAAGGTTGGGCCGAAGTAGCAGCGTTCCACGATCATGCAGAAGATGTGTTCGAGCGCGATGTGTGATTCCTGGATGTGCATGGTGGTTTCGGATGGGACGATGATGTTGTAGTCGCATAGATCGGCCATCTTGCCGCCGCGATTGCCGGAAAAGCCGACCGTGGTGATGCCCATGTCTCGCGAGAGTTCGAGGGCCTTGAGGATGTTGGGCGAGTTGCCGGAGGTGGAGATGCCGAGGAACAGGTCGCCGCGCGTGCCGATGGCCTCGATCTGGCGGGAAAACAGGCGGTCGAAGGCGTAGTCGTTGCCGATGGCGGTCATGGCGGAGCTGTCGGTGGTGAGCGCGATGCAGCGGAGAGCGGGACGGTCGACGGTGAGCCGCGCGACGAACTCGGCGGATAGGTGCTGTGCGTCGGCCGCGGAGCCGCCATTGCCGGCGATCATGAGTTTGTTGCCGCGCTGCATGGCCTCGGCGGTTGCCTCGGCGGCGCGCGCGACGCTGTCGACCAGGGCATCGTCGGCGAGGGTTCGTTGCAGGGTAGCGATGCCCATGCGTAGCTGCTGGCGTACAAGTTCATTCATGACGATTTGCCGAGGACCTCTTGTTGCCTTCAGGATAATGCGAGAGCGGCATAATGCGAGAGCGGCAAGGCGGTCGCGAAGGGCCGCGGAGCCGTGCGGCGGCAGGTTGCAAGCGGGAAGTGGGAATGTATGGGCATTGTGGCAGGTGTGGATTTTGGAACGCTGAGCACGCGGGTGACGCTCTTGGATAGCGAGCGCGGGCGGCTGGGAACGGCGTCGGCGGCGTATCCGCTGAACCGGCGGCGCGAGGACCCGGATTTTGCCACGCAGTCGCACAGCGCGCACCTCCTGGCGCTGGCGGCGGCAACGCGCGAGGTGTTGCGCGAGACGGGTGTGGATGGGAGCGCGGTGGAGGCGATTGCGCTGGACACGACGGGTTCGAGCGTGATCTTCGTGGATGGCAGGCTGCAGCCGCTGGATGACTACTACCTGTGGTGCGACCACCGGGCGCTAAAGGAGGCGCAGCAGATTACGGCGGCGGCGCACGCGCAGGGTGTGGAGGCGATCCTGTGGTGCGGCGGCGTGTATTCGCACGAGTGGGGATGGGCGAAGCTGTTGCACTGGCTGCGGAATAACCCGGAGAAGCGCGAGCGATTTGCGACGGCGCTGGAGCACTGCGACATGATCGCGGCGACGCTGGCGGGCATTACCGATCCGCGCAAGGTGAAGCGCAGCGCGTGCGCGATGGGCCACAAGTGGATGTGGAACCCGAAGTGGGGCGGGTACCCGTCGCAGGAATTTTTGTCGTCGCTGGACCCGCTGCTGGAGGGTGTGCGCGACAGGATGGTGGGCGAGGTGCTGACGTCGGACCATCTTGCCGGTAAGCTGAGCGAGCACTGGGCCGAGCAGCTTGGGTTGCGCGCGGGGATTCCGATTCCGGTGGGCGCGTTTGATGCGCACTGGGATGCGATTGGGGCGGGCTGCCGCGAGGGCGATGTGGTGAACGTGGTCGGAACGTCGACCTGCATCATTGCGATGGGCGAACGGGCGGAGCTGGTGCCGGGCGTGTGCGGCGTGGTGCCGGGCAGCGTGCACCCGGCGTTTACGGGTGTGGAGGCTGGGCTGTCCGCGGTGGGCGATATTTTTGAGGCGATTGCGCGGCGGGCCGGGACGGATGTGAAGCAGCTTTCGGCGGGGCTGGAGCAGTACAAGCCGGGGCAGACGGGGCTGCTGCGGCTGTCGTGGGACAACGGCGACCGCACGGTGCTGGTGAAGAGCGAGCTGGGCGGCATCACGCTGGGATGGAACCTGTTGCACACGGCGCAGGACGAGCTGTTTGCGGCGATCGAGGGTACGGCGTTTCACACGCGCATCATTCTGGACCGCATGGCGGAGTACGGCGTACCGATCGAGCGGGTGATCAATGCGGGCGGCATTCCGCAACAGAACGCGACGTTGAACCAGGTGTATGCGGACGTGCTGAACAAGCCGGTGCTGGTGCCGGACTCGACGCCGACCAGCATTGGGTCAGGGATCTTTGCGCAACTGGCGGCGGGGATCTTTCCGACGGTGGAGGCGGCGCAGGAGGTGATGTGTCCGGGGCACCGGGTGTTCACGCCGGATGCGGTCAATGTGGGTGTGTATCAACGGCTCTACGCTTTGTATCGCAAAGTGTACTTCGCGTTTGGGGATGAGACGGGTGCGGCGCAGGACCTGTCGCATGTGTTGCGGGAGCTGCGGGATGTTGCGGGTGAGGTGCGCAAGGGGTAGGGCTCAGGGTTCAGGTATCAGGGCTGCGCTACGTATCCTTTTGGCCGTAGGTTGCGGAGGTGCCGTGTTTGCGGAAGTAGTGGCGGTCGAGGAGTGCCTGGGAGACTTCGGAGCAGTTGGCTTTGAGGAGGGTGGTGCGGAAGGCCATGCGGGCGACGGCTTCGAGGACGACGGCGTTGTGGGCGGCGTCGTGGGGGTTTTTGCCCCAGACGAAGGGGGCGTGGCCGGCGACGAGGCAGGCGGGGACGGCGAGGGGGTCGACTTCGGGGCCGGATTTGGCGAGTGGGTCAACGCTGCGGTCGAGTTTGGCTAGGGGATCGATGCCGTGGCCATTTTGGCGGAGGGGATTGGCTTCGTGGCCATTTTGGCGGAGGGGATTGGCTTCGTGGCCACCTTGGCGGGTGATTTCGCGGAGGCGGGCTACGATGGCGAGGCCGGTTTCGTGGACGTAGCGGCCGCCGATGGCTTCGTCGGTGAGCGGTGCTGTGACGGGGACGGGGCCGTAGAAGTAGTCGGCGTGGGTGGTGCCGTAGGCGGGGATGGGCAGGCCCGCCTGGGCGAAGCTGGTGGCGTACTCGGAGTGGGTGTGGACGACGGCGCCGATGGTTGGGAACTCGCGGTAGAGCAAGGTGTGGGTGTCGAGGTCGGAGGAGGGACGCAGGTTGCCTTCGACGACCGTGCCGTGGAGGTCGGTGACGACCATGTGCTCGGGCTTGAGCTTGTCGTAGTCGACGCCGGAGGGCTTGATGACGACGAGCCCCTGTTCGCGGTCGACGCCGCTGGCGTTGCCGAAGGTGTAGAGCACGAGGCCGCGGCGGACCAGTTCCAGGTTGGCTTCGAGCACGTCTTCGCGGAGCTTCTCAAGCAGCATGGCCGTCTACTTTCCGATGCGGTAGGCCGCATCGCTCCAGAGGAGTTCGCGCCGCAACTGTTCGAGGCGGGTTTCGCTGTCGATGCGGACGAGTTCGATGCCGGCGATTTCGGCGAAGTCCTCCATGTGTTCCATGGTGAGCGCCTGGCTGAAGCCGGTGTGGTGCGCGCCGCCGGCGTATATCCATGCGGCGGCCGCGATCTTGAGCGAGGGCTTCGCGTTCCAGACGGTGCGGGCGACGGGCAGCTTGGGGAAGGGCTGGTCGGGGACAACGACGTCGATTTCGTTGACGATCATGCGGAAACGATTGCCCATGTCGACGATGCTGGCGACGACGGCCGCGCCTGCGGGCGAGGTGAAGACGAGGCGCACGGGGTCGGCCTTGCCGCCGATGCCGAGGGGGTGGACCTCCACCGTGGGCTTGCCGGCGGCGATGGTGGGGCAGATTTCGAGCATGTGCGAACCAAGGACGCGGGCGTCGGCGGCGGTGGTGCCGAAGTGGTAGGTGTAGTCCTCCATGAAGCTGGTGCCGCCGGGCAGGCCCGCGGCCATGACTTTCATGATGCGGACAAGCGCGGCGGTCTTCCAGTCGCCCTCGCCGCCGAAGCCGAAGCCATCGGCCATGAGCCGCTGGGTGGCGATGCCGGGCAGCTGGCCCATGCCGTGCAAATCTTCAAAGGTGTCGGTGAAGGCGCCGAAGCCGCCCTCGGTCAGGAAGGCGCGCAGGCCGAGCTCGATGCGGGCGGCGACGGCGAGTGAGTCGGCGCGGTCGTGCTCCTTCGCGAGCGAGTAGGTGTCGCGGTACTCCTGCACCTGCTGCTGCACGTCGGTATCGCTGAACTGCGCCATGCGGTCGGTCAGGTCGCCGATGCCGTAGCCGGAGACGGTGTAGCCGAAGACGCGCTGCGCCTCGACTTTGTCGCCTTCGGTGACGGCGACGTTGCGCATGTTGTCGCCGAAACGGGCTACTTTGAGCGTTTGCGACTCGGCCCAGCCCAGGGCGGCGCGGGTCCAGGTGCCAATCTCGTGGACGGTTTCGGGGTCTTGCCAGTGGCCGACGACAACCTTGCGGGCGAGCCGCATGCGGGCGGTGATGAAGCCGAACTCGCGGTCGCCGTGCGCGGCCTGGTTCAGGTTCATGAAATCCATGTCGATGGTGCTGTAGGGCAGGTCGCGGTTGAACTGGGTGTGGAGGTGAAGAAAGGGCTTGCGCAGGGCGGTCAGGCCGGCGATCCACATTTTGGCCGGCGAGAAGGTGTGCATCCAGAGCACGAGGCCGATGCAGTTGTCGGCGTTGTTGGCCTCGCGGCACAGCTTCAGGATTTCGTCGGCGGTGGTCAGCACGGGCTTGAAGACGACGGTCGCGGAGATTCCCTGCTCGCCATCGAGCGAGGCCGCGATTTTCTGCGAATTTTCAGCGACCTGGCCAAGCGGGCCGGGGCCGTACAGGTGCTGGCTGCCGGTACAAAACCAGAGTTCCTTGTGTGCTGTGCTCACGTCGATGCCTCTTCTTTCTGTGCGGGGCGGCTGCCCACGGCTAACCAAGTGGCCGGGGCCGCAAGGCGTGGTTGGCTTCATCGGCGCCGCGCTACTCTCCACGATAGAAGATGTCCGGCCCTGCGAAGAAAGACGACTGTCGCAAGTTCACGCCGCGAAGGCCAATCTTCTGAGAAGCTAGAAGGCGTGATGGAACCGGAACAACCCGCACAGCGCTTTGGGGCGCACCCTGCCGCTCTGACGGCCTCCGCGCCCGGGCGCGTCAACCTGATCGGCGAGCACACGGATTACACGGGGGGCCTGGTGCTGCCCATGGCGATCCCGTTCCAGACGAACGTCGAGATCGCGCATGCGGCGGATGGCATGTACACGTTTCACTCCGCGCAGTTTCAGGAAAGCCGTGTGATGCCGCCCAGCGACCAGAGCCCGGCGGCGGGCAACTGGAGCGATTATTCGGTGGGCGTGCTGCGTGAGTTGCAGGCGCTCGGGGTCAGGCCTGAGCCGTTCTACCTGACGGTGGACGGCAATGTGCCGCTTGGGTCGGGACTTAGCTCGTCGGCCTCGATTGAGGTGGCGACGGCGATGGCGCTGCTGCAGCACACGGGCAAGCACCTGCCCATTCCGGAGATTGCACTGCTGTGCCAGCGTGCCGAGAACGTGTATGTGCATTCGCCGTGCGGCATTATGGACCAGTTCGCGATTACCGCGGCGACGGCCGGGCATGCGCTGCTGCTGAACACGCGCGACCTGACCTACCAATTGCTGCCGATGAACACCGGCGAGCTTGCCGGTTGCGTGGTGGTTGTGGTCAACAGCATGGTTCGCCACACCGTGACCGCGGGCAGCGAGTACGC
Source organism: Terriglobus sp. (assembly GCF_965201105.1). GTDB lineage: Bacteria > Acidobacteriota > Terriglobia > Terriglobales > Acidobacteriaceae > Terriglobus. Next base: position 3,690,453 of record NZ_OZ241741.1, on the reverse strand, counting down.
GCAGCGGCGGCGCGAGCTGGAGGCGGGCCAGCAAGTGTTGCGCGAGCGGTTCGGTGTGCGCGACCTGGGCGAAGCCACAGTGGAGCAGTTGCTGGCCTGCGCGGGTGCGATGTCCGCGGAGAGCCTGAAGCGATGCCGCCACGTGATCACGGAGAATGGGCGTGTTCGCGAGGCTGCGGAAGCGATGACGGCGGGCGATGCGAAAAGGCTTGGCGAGCTGATGACGGCCGCGCACGCAAGCGAGCGTGACGACTTCGAGTGCAGCGTGGAAGAGGTCGATTTTCTGGTGGACACCGCCGTGCAGCAGGCGGGGTGCTTCGGTGCGCGGCTGACCGGTGGCGGCTTTGGCGGGTGCACCGTGAACCTGCTGCTGGCCGGGGAGGCGGACCGCTTCACCGCGGCGATCCGGCAGGCTTACCAGGAGCGGTATGGCATTACCGCGCAGACGTTTGTGTGCGAGGCTGCGGCTGGCGCGGTGGAGCGTGCCGCGACGGCCGGGAGCGACGTGACGGCCGGCACCGATGTTGCCGCGGGAAGGGCGGACCAGTTATGAACGGACCTTTGCAATCGAACTCGCACCGCCGCTGGAACCCGCTTCGCCGCGAGTGGGTGGTGGTTTCGCCGCATCGCACGCAGCGCCCGTGGCAGGGCCAGACGGAGACGCCGGCCACACCCGCCGCGCTGAAGTACGATCCCAGCTGCTACCTGTGCCCGGGCAATACGCGCGCGGGCGGCCACGTGACGCCGCAGTACAGCAGCACCTTTGTGTTCGACAACGACTTTGCCGCGCTGCGCGAAGATGGCGAGCCGTTTGACGAGTCGCTGGACCCTGGCGGCCTGCTGCGCGCGCAGAGCGAGAAGGGCATTTGCCGCGTGCTCTGTTTTGACCCGCGGCACGACCTGACGCTGGCGACAATGCCCGTCGCTTCGATCCGGCACGTGGTGGACGTGTGGGCCGAGCAGGAGGCCGATCTTGCCGCCCGCGAGGACATTCGTTACGTGCAGATTTTTGAGAACCGCGGCGCGATGATGGGGGCCAGCAACCCGCACCCGCACGGGCAGATCTGGGCGACGGAGCACATTCCCAACGACCCGCTGGCGGAGGCCGCGGCGCAGGCCGAGTATTTCAGCGCGAACGGGCGTGTTCTGCTGCTGGATGTGCTGGATGCCGAGTTGAAGCTGGGCGAGCGCATTGTTGCGCAGAATGAGAGTTGGGTCGCGCTGGTTCCGTTCTGGGCGGTGTGGCCGTTTGAGCTGCTGGTGGTGCCGCGGAATCCGGCGGCTTCGATTCGGGCGCTTGACCAGGCGGGCCGCTATGGGCTGGCTGCGATGTTGAAGACGGTGTGCGCGGGGTATAACCGCATCTTCGATACGCCGTTCCCGTACTCCATGGGCTTTCACGGGGCGCCGTGCGATGGCGAGGACCACCCGGGCTGGCAGCTGCACGCGCATTTTTATCCGCCGCTGCTTCGGTCCGCGACGGTGAGGAAATTTATGGTGGGTTTTGAGCTGCTGGGCTCGCCGCAGCGCGACATTACGCCCGAAAGCGCGGCCGAAACAGTACGCCACGCGATCGGCCTGGCAGACAAGGAAGGAAACGCATGAACGTGCTTGTGACCGGCGGTGCCGGCTATATCGGGGGCACCGTCGCAACGCTGCTGCTGCAGGCGGGCCACACGGTGGTCGTGGTGGACAGCCTGATTCACGCGAAGCGCAACGAGGTGCCGGCCGGCGTGGAGTTCGTGGATGCGGACATTGCCGACCGCCCCCGCTTGGAGGCGCTGCTGCGCGAGCAGAAGTTCGATGGCGTGCTGCACTTTGCCGCGCTGATCGAAGCGGGCGATTCCATGCGTGTGCCGGAGGTGTACTTCCGCAACAACACGGCCGCGACGCTTGCCTTGCTGGAGGCGATGCATGCGACTGGCACCAACAACCTGGTGTTCAGCTCGACGGCCGCTGTCTACGGTGAGCCGGAAGCGGTGCCGATTCCGGAGACGGCGCGCCTGCAGCCGACGAATCCCTATGGTGAATCGAAGCTGCTGGTCGAGTACATGCTGCGCTGGTTCAACCAACTGCACGGGCTGCGCTATGCCAGCCTGCGCTACTTCAATGTCGCGGGGGCCTTGCCTCATCGCGGTGAGGCGCACGAGCCGGAGACCCACATCATCCCGCTGATTCTGGACGTCGCGCTGGGCCGCCGCGAGAAGATTTTGATCTACGGCGATGACTATGACACGCCCGACGGCACCTGCATCCGCGATTACATTCACGTGGCCGATTTGGCGGACGCACACATTCTGGCGCTGGACGCGCTGAAGCGGCAGGACCGGATTGTTTGCAATCTCGGCAATGGGCAGGGCTTCAGCGTGAAAGAGGTGATCGAGGCGGCGCGCAAGGTGACCGGCACCGCCATTCCGGCCGAGGTCAAGCCGCGCCGGGCAGGCGACCCGGCCCGCCTGGTCGCCAGCGCGGAGGAAGCCCACCGGATCCTGGGATGGGTGCCGAAGACGCCGGAGATCGACCGGATTCTGGAGTCCGCGTGGCAGTGGCACCAGCAGCGGTACGCCACGCGCGGGTAGGGTGGTAGGGCACGAGTGCGGCGGGCTGGGCAGTTTTGTGGATCTTGGTTGTTCCAGCGGTGCGCAGCGGTGCCAGCAAAATGCGGGTTTCTCCACTGCGCACCTCACGGTAAAGCTGTGAGGTGCTCCGGTCGAAATGACAATCTCTTTGATGGGTCCACTGCGCACCTCACGGTAAAGCTGTGAGGTGCTCCGGTCGAAATGACAATCTTTAGTGCAGTCCGCCTGACAGGTCGATCCAGCGTACTCAATACCTCGATACAGCGTGCGCGCGGTTTAGTGCGCGGCGGTGCTGCGTGCGGTGGCAGTGGTTCCCTTCTGCTGCTGCAGTAATTGCAGCGAGCGCGCGGGATCGATCAGGTGCCGACGTCCGTCCGCGCTTGCCGTGGCTCCCTGGCGGATCAGGGCGATGACCTGTGGCGGTGTCAGCAATGGGTCGATCGCCAGCAGCTTCGCCGCCAGATTCGTGACCTGCGGCGCGGCCATGGACGTACCCGTATCCCGCACCACCGATCCACCCGGCACCACGCTGGGCACGGCGAACCCGTTCGCGTCGACCGCCACGTTGTTGCCGTAGCTGGTAAAGCTGGTTTCGTCGCCTGCCTGGTCCACCGCGCCCGTCACGATCAGGTTGGGCAGCACGAACGAAGACGGGATGCATTCCTCAAAGGCGTTGTCCGCGTCGTTGTTGCCCGCGATGGTCACAAACAGGACCTCCGGCGCGCTCCCAATCGCGGCAAACAACGCATCGCGCTCGATGCCGAACAGGTGCCGGGCCATCGCCTTCCGCTCCGCCGCATCCTTGCCGATGCCGTTGGACGCCAGGTCGTGCTCAAAGTTCGACGGCCGATCCCACCAGCTCATGTTCACCACGCGGATGCCGTGCGCCTTGAACCAGGCAACGCTTTCGGTAAAGCTTTCCGCCGACTTGCGCGAGTGCTCCTCCGACGGTGCCAGGTGGGGGTTGCCGCTGTCATAGGTCATGCGCGAGTAGGCCAGTTGAATGACGGGGTTGTTTCGCGCCGCGATGCCCGTCACGTGCGTTCCATGCGCGTAGGCGCTGATCACGTCCAGCGTGTCGAAGAAGGTTCGGCCCTGTGCCGCTGGCATGCTCGCCATCTGCGCCTTCAGGGTGTCCGCCGCCGGGCTGTCAATGCCGTTCTGCAGATCGCCCAGGCCCTCCATCGTCTTGACCAGGTTGGGGTAGTCGCGCTGCTGCTCTGGCGTGAGGGGAATCAGGCTGCCGTGGGTGCGGTCGTCATGCACGTCGAACGCGATGCCGTGCGGATCTTCGTCAGCCCGTGGCGCGGGGTTGGTATACAGCCGGCCGGGAAACAGCTGGAGGTCGATGCCCGAATCCCAGATGGCCACGCGCACTGGCGTCAGCTGCTTCGCATCGGGCAGGACCGCCTCGCGGGCTGCAAAGATGTCCGGCTTCGCCACGCGATGCTCGGCGACGTATGCATCCAGCGCCGACAACGCAACAGCTTTGCAGGGCACCATCGTCATCAGCAGGGCCCGCATGCCGATGACCGTCTGCGCATCGCGCAAGGGCAATGCGTGCTGCTGCTGCAGCGTAGGGCCGACCAGGGAATCCGTCATGCCGACCAGAAAGCCCTGCGATACCACCTGGAAGCGCATCCGCGACTCTTTGACCGCGGGCGAGACTGTTTGCCATGGCAGCGCGTGCAGGCGCTCCGCATACATCGACGGCTCTGCCCTTGGGCACGCGTTGTCTTGGACCGCACCGCCGTCTGCCAGCCGCGCCTGCAGAAACACCTCCAGCGGAAGCTGGCCCGTCAGCTTTTCCGCCGGCTTGTCTTCCAGCGCGCGGATTTGCGGGATCAGAAGGAGCGCCTCGCGGTCATGGCCGCCCTCGATCAGGTCCACATTCAGCCGCGTTTCCAGAATCCTGCGCTGCGTGGCATGGTCGTCGATCTGGTTTGCCGCCTCGATGCGGTCCAGGTCGGCGCGGACTTTTCCAGCAAACGCGAGGAACTGCGGCGCCGGCTCGGTCAGCAACTCTTCCGTGGTGCCGTTGACGGGATAGCTGAAGCGCGGCAGGTCTGCCTCTTTGGCGATGTGCGGACGCGCGTCCGCGGTCTGCGAGGCCAGGGGCAGTGTCGCCAGAAACAGTACAGAGATGAAGGTTGTTGCGTGCATACGGTTTTCCTCGGTCGTGCGTGTTGAGGCCATGCAGAAAGCGCGAGCGCGCCGCCCGATGGTATGGGCGGCTAACGATTCCGGAACAAACGCGCGCGGTGAAGCGTGTCTTGATCAGGCCTTACCATGTTGTGCGTAAATTGACCGCAGTGCGTGCCATGAATGTCGCCCGCAAGCGACATAAGGAAGCGTGCTGCGGGAGGCCGCCTAGCCGGGACCGTTCGGTTCGCACGGACAGCGGATGATTCAGGGCTCGCTAGGGGTTTGCAACGGGGTGCTTACAGGTCTGGCTGCAGGAACGCTACAGGGCGCACTGCGTTTCGTAGCGGCGAGTGTCACTGCCCTGCGCGATCTGTTCGGCGACGATGGCGGGGGTCATGCGACGCGAGAGGATGGGGCGGTGTGCGGCGCAGGCCTGCATTTCCGCGATGATGGCGAGTGCGATGGCCTCCGCGCCATCGCCGCCCAGGTCGAGACCGACCGGGGCGCGCAAGCGGTCGCAGACCTCTTGCAGCGGCCACGCCAGTAGGGCCGCGATTTCACCGGCCAGAAGGGCGCTGCGGTGGCGCGCGCCCAGCAGACCCAGGTACTGCAGCCTTGCGGGCAAAAGCCGGTGCAGCCAGGCGCGGTCCTGTTCGTAGCTGTGGGTCATGACCACGGCAAAGTCGTTCGGCAGGATGGGGAAGCCGAGGGGCGCGTCGGGGTCGGCGACCACGACGCGTTCGGCTGCGGGGAAGCGCTCCGGCCGGGCCATGTTTGCGCGGCCGTCCACCACAATCACGCGCCAGCCCAGCAGGTCAGCCATGTTTGCCAAGGGGTGCGCGTCGTCGCCGGCACCGAAGACAAGCACGCGTTGCGGCGGTTCGATGCGTTCGGAGTAGATTTCTGGTTCGGCTTGATCTGAGTCGGTGTCCGATGCGACGGTTCCGGATGTGATGCCGGTTGCAATGGTGCGGACGACACGCGAAAGGGCGCGGCCCTCTGCGGGCAACGTTGTGTCGATCTCCGAAGTCTCGCCCTCGAGCGATCTGGCCAGCGCGTCCATCAGGATTTGGAACTCGGGCGTTCCCGCCGGCTCCAGCAGAACTTCGACGCTGCCGCCGCAACCCAAGCCGTAGGGAATCTCGGATGCGTCGTCCATCGCGGTGGAGTAGTGCTGCACCGCGGCGCCGTCGCGCACCAGCCAGCGCGCTTTGCGCACGACTTCGGCTTCCAGGCAGCCGCCTGAAATGGAACCGGCATAGCCGCCATCTTTCGCCACCAACAGACGCGCGCCCGGCCTGCGGTAGCTGGAACCTTCGACGGCGACCAGGGTGGCCAGCGCGGCGGCCCGGCCGCCACGCCATATTTCGACAATTTTGCGCCGTTCACGCCACACTTGCGAAGACTCCTTCCCGTATCTGATGTTGCGGAGCGTTTGAAGAGCCAAACGGTTTGAATCGTGCAATTTTGCGAACAAGTCTGCAAGCCATCGCCGCACGCGAAAACAGCGTCTCTTACAGTACAGCTTCATCCTGACGGTGCAGTGTGATTCCTGCGTTGCATCGCCATTCTGACGATCCGAAGCAGCACGTTACAGATCAACGTCAGCAAACGACTGATGGTATGAGGGGACAGCATGAGCCCAGTGAATAAGAGGGCGTGTTTCGACGACGGCGTCGAAGAAGAGATTGCCGCGTCAATCGGCACGATGGACCAGGCTGCGTCCGGCGTGGCCGAGAGTTGCAGTGCGATGAGCGGAGTTTCAGCGGCGGAGGACGTCGAGGAATCCGAGCAGTTGCAGCGGCATGGCCTGCTCTCAGAACTGAGCCGCCGCCGGTTTCTGCAGGCCTCGTCCGCGCTTGCGGCATCGCTGGCGTTTGAGACGCCGTCGATGGCGGAAACGCCGGGCGCGGTGAACAGCAAGCCGCTGACGCTGAAGATCAACGGGCAATCCAAAAACGTGACGCTGGATACGCGCACGTCGCTGCTGGACGCGTTGCGCGAGACGCTGGACCTGACCGGTACCAAGAAGGGTTGCGATCACGGCCAGTGCGGCGCCTGCACGGTGCTGGTGGACGGGCGGCGGGTGAATAGTTGCCTGACGCTGGCGGTTGCCGCGGAAGGCGCCGAGATCACCACCATTGAGGGTCTGGCCAAGAATGCCGATCCGAAGACGCCCGAGGACCTGAGCCCCGTGCAGGCGGCTTTTCTGCTGCATGATGGGTACCAGTGCGGGTACTGCACGCCGGGCCAGATTATTTCGGCGACGGCGACGCTTACCGAGCAGAGCAAGGGCGAGATTTCCATTGTGAGCTGGCACACCGGGAAGCATGACAAGCCCGAGTTGACCGACGACGAGATTCGCGAGCGTATGAGCGGCAACATTTGCCGTTGCGGCGCGTACCCCAACATTGTCGCCGCGGTACGCGCGGCGTCGCGAGGAGCGCAAGCATGAACAGCTTCACGTATAGCCGCGCCACCTCAAATGCGCAGGCGCTTGACGGCGTCAAGGGCGGCAATGCCGCGTTCCTGGCCGGCGGAACCAACCTGGTCGACCTGATGAAGTACGAGGTCGAACACCCGTCGGCGCTGGTGGACATTAACCACCTGCAGCTCGCCGAGATCAAGGAAACGCCGGATGGCGGCGTGAGTATTGGCGCGCTGGTGCGCAACAGCGATCTGGCGAATCATCCGCTGATCCGGTCCAACTACCCGCTGCTTTCGCAGGCGCTGTTGAGCGGCGCGTCGCCTCAACTGCGCAACATGGCGACCACGGGCGGCAACCTGTTGCAGCGCACGCGTTGCTACTACTTCACGGATGTGGGTTTCCAGGCGTGTAACAAGCGCAAGCCCGGTTCCGGATGTGCCGCGATTGAGGGGTATAACCGCATTCACGCGATCCTGGGGCAGACGGACAAGGGGCCGGCCAGCAAAGAAACCTGCATCGCAACGAACCCGTCGGACATGTCGGTCGCGATGGCCGCGCTGCAGGCCAGCGTGGAAGTGGAAGGCGCACACGGCAAGCGCACGATTCCGATTGCCGAGTTCCACCGTTTGCCGGGCAATGAGCCGCAGCGCGACACAACGCTGCGTGCCGGCGAGCTGATTACCGCCGTGACGCTGCCCAAGGCGAAGTTCGCCAACAACGCGTTTTACTTGAAGGCGCGCGACCGCAACAGCTACGCGTTCGCCCTGGTTTCCGTGGCGGCGGGACTTGAGATGGATGGGGCAAACATTCGCTCGGCCGGTATTGCGATGGGCGGCGTGGCGCACAAGCCCTGGCGCGTGCCCGAGGCCGAGGCCATGCTGGCCGGCAAGCCCGCCGACCCTGAGGTGTTCGCGAAGGTGGCGGAGACGCTGCTGCGCGGCGCGCACGGCTATCAGCACAACCAGTTCAAAATCGAGCTCGCCAAACAGACGATTGTCCGCGCTCTTGTCACCGCCAGCAAAGGCACATCGGAGGCCGCATGATCGACTTCGCACAGGATCAGCAGGAAGCCCCCAAGCCCAGCCCGCAGCTGGACTACCGTTACGAGGGCATCGACAAAGTTACCGGCAAGGCCAAGTATGCCGCCGAGTTCGACGGGCCGTTTGCCAAGGCCGACCTGGCCTACGCGTACATTGTGCAGGCGACGATCGCCAGCGGCAGCGTGAAGAGCATGGACATTACCGCGGCAAGCAAGGCGCCGGGTGTGCTGGCCATCATTACGCCGTTCAACGCGCCGAAGCTGAACCAGGGACCGCCCAAGCCGCCTGCGCGCCGCAGCCTGACGCTGATGCAAAACACCGACGTAGCGTACAACGGGCAGCCTATCGCGGTTGTGATTGCGAAGACGCTGGTGGAGGCGAAAGCGGCCGCGGCCATGGTCAAGACGACCTATGCCGTGCAGCCGGCAAAGCTGCAGTGGGAAAAGCGCCTGGGCGAGGCGCGTTGGCCCAAGAACCCGGGCAAGGATCCGGCGACGAACCACCGCGGCGACATCAACGCGGCATTCGCAAAGGCCGCGGTTACTCTCGACAACACCTACGTGACGCCGATTCAGTACCACAACCCGATGGAGCCCCACGCCACGATCGCGTGGTGGCAGGGCGACAAGGTTACGGTCTACGACGCGACGCAATATATCTCCGGTGTGAAGATGTCGCTGGCGCGGACGCTGAGCGTGCCGATCGATTACGTTCACGTGATGGACCCGGTGGTGGGCGGCGGTTTCGGATCCAAGGGGTCCATGTGGTCGCATGTGCCGCTCTGTGCCATGGCTTCGAAGCTGACCAACCGGCCGGTGAAGCTGGTACTTGAGCGTGAGCAGATGTTTGGGCTTGTCGGGTCGCGGCCGTCCACGATCAACCACATTCGCCTGGCTGCCACGCAGGACGGCACCCTGCTCGGGATGCAGCACGACAACGTGATGAATGCATCCGTGCTGGAGGATTTTGTCGAGCACACGGAGGACGTGACCCGGAGCCTGTACCAGAGCGAAACGAACTCGGTGACGGCGAAGGTGGTGGAAGCGAATCTGGGCGTGAGCACGTTTATGCGCGCGCCGGGCGAGTCGTCGGGCACGGCCGTCCTGGAGATCGCTATGGATGAGATGGCCGAAAAGCTGAAGATGGACCCGGTCGAGTTCCGGCTGAAGAACTATGCCGAGACCGATCCGAGCAATGAGCATCGGCCGTGGTCGAGCAAACATTTGCGTGAGTGCTATGCGCAGGGCGCGCAGAAATTTGGATGGTCCAGCCGCAACACTACGCCGGGCGGCCGCAGCGAGGGCGAGTGGCTGATCGGTCACGGCATGGCGACGGCCACGTACCCGGCGAACCGCAGCGCGGCACAGGCAGTTGTGCGTCTGCTGCCCGGCGGCAAGATGTTTGTAGGTTCGGGCACGCAGGACCTTGGAACCGGCACGTACACCATCATGGCGCAGCAGGCAGCGGCGGGGCTTGGGCTTGATCCGAGGAACGTCGAGGTCCAGCTCGGCGATTCGACGCTGCCGAAGGCGCCGGTCTCGGGCGGATCGCAGTCGGCTGCGTCGGTGCTGCCTGCCATTCAGGACGCGAACACGCAACTGAAGCTGAAGCTGGTGGACCTGGCCATCAATGATGCACGCTCGCCCATGCACGGTCTGCAGGCTGCCGATTGCGACGTGAAGGATGGCAAGCTGATTTCGAAGTCGCAGCCGGGCAAGACCGATGCGCTGACCGACCTGATTGCCCGCAACAACAATCAGCCGGTCGAGGCGCAGGGGCAGGCGGAGCCGGGCGAGTCGCACGATGCGATGACGACGCATTCCTGGGGCGCGGTCTTCGCGGAGGTCGCCGTGCACCGCTACACCGGCATGACCAAGACGCGGCGTATTGTGGCGGTCTACGACATTGGCGTTCTGCTGAACCAGAAGACCGGACTGAACCAGCTGATGGGCGGTCTCACGTGGGGCATTGGCTTTGCGACGGAAGAGCACGGTGTGATCGATCCGGTGACTGGGCGCGTCGTCAACGCCAACCTGGCGGAGTACCACGTTCCGGTGAACGCTGATGTAGGCGTGATGGATGTGAGTGTGGTCGGCATTCCGGACACGAAGTTCGCACCGACGGGAGCGCGCGGTATCGGCGAGATCGGCGTAACGGGCGCGGCTGCAGCGGTTGCCAATGCCATTTACAACGCGACGGGCAAGCGCGTGCGTGAGTATCCGATTTCGCCGGACAAGCTGCTGCTGGGCTGATCCGGGTGGATCGGGAGGTATGAAGGGCTCCATTGTGATGGAGCCCTTTTTCGCACGTCGAGGCCCTGCCTGCGCTGATCGCAGAGCAGTTGACCCTTTTGACACATGTTCTGCGGGCGCTCGCAGAAATGCAGGTTTCTCCGCTCCGCAGGACGGTAAAGCTGTCCTGCTCCGGTCGAAATGACGAATTTTAATCGTATGTGATTTATCAGACAGAGCCTTAAAACCTGACTCATCGGCGCGTTGCTTCGCTCTGGGTGGAAATGCGTGTTTCCGCAGCTCAATTGAAACGATGAAAGGCATTGCAACGTGGTCGAAATGTTGCGAAAAGCGTCACATCCAGTTGTCGCCTGATGGCGTCAATAGTTTGGGACTGCAACGCGCACAGACGCGAGCGCCACGCGCACACGTATTCGACTCCCAGGTCGTTGTCGCCCAGCCATGCCGGCTGGGCGTGTGCGCTTTGAGGGGCTTGATTACCGGCTGGGCAGTGGCCGGGGCTGGTCTGCGGTTTCGGCGTTTGCCGGCTGCGGTGCCACTACGACTTTGACCAGGCCGGGTTCCCGGGCGTGCAGGCGCTTGAACCATGCCGCTGCGTCTTCGAGCGGGGAGACGGCGCTGATGAGCGGTTCCACTTTGATGGCACCGCTGCTGAGTTTGGCAATGGCTTCGTCATACTCGCCGGCTGAGGCGCAGGAGCCCTGCAGGCGAATCTGGCGGGTGACGACGCGCTGCAGCGGCAGGGGGACGGTGGGCTGGATGTTGCCGATGAGGGTGACGGTGCCGCCCTTGCGCACGCACTCGATCGCGGCGGTGACGGTTTCGGCGCGGCCGACGGCTTCGAGGACCACGTCGACGCCGCGTTGGTTGGTGCGGCGAAGGACTTCGGCGATGAGGGCGTCGCCCGTAAGGGCGAGGGTGTCGGGGATGCCGACTTCGCGGGCCATGGCGAGGCGGTCTTCGTTGATGTCGGCGATGAGGACGGAGGCGCAGCCGGCCTCGCGGGCGGCCTGCGCGGTGAGCAGGCCGATCATGCCGGCGCCGATGACCAGGGCGTGTTCGCCGCCTTTCAGGTCTGAGACGCGCACGCCGTGCAGGGCGACGGAGACGGCCTCGAGCAGCGCGGCCTGCTGCATGGGAAAGCCGCCGGGCAGCCGGTAGAGGATGCGGGCGGGGACGGCGACGTATTCGGCGAAGGCGCCGTTGCGTCGATACTCGCTGCACGACACGCCGAGGACTTCGCGGTTGTCGCAGAGGTTGACTTCGCCGCGAAGGCAGAACTCGCAGCGGCCGCAGTAGACGGTGGAGTCGAAGGTGACGCGGTCGCCGGGCTGGTAGCCGTGGACATCGGCACCTACCGCGGTGATGGTGCCGGCAGCCTCGTGGCCCATGACGACCGGCGGGATGCGGCGGCCACTACCGCCGTCGTAGCCGTGCACGTCGGAGCCGCAGATGCCGCAGGCGGCGACGCGGATCAGGACCTCGTCGGGCGCGATGGCGGGCGTGGGGAGGTCGACGATGTCGAGCTTTTCGTAGGCGGAGAGGAGCAGGGCGCGCATGGTCAGAGTGTACGAGCGGGTGAGGTTGTTTGCCCGATGGCTGGTGGGCTGGGAAGAGCAAGATGCAGGTTTCCGTGCAAGCACCAAGTCCACTTTGCACCCACGATGAAGCTGTGGGTGCTCCGGTCGAAATGACAATGTGCCTGCTTTGGAGTGCCTTGCGGGTGCCGACAAAATGCAGGTTTCTCCACTGCGCACTCACGATGGTGCTGTGAGCGCTCCGGTCGAAATGACAATGTGGTGGGGCGCGGGAGTACTCGTCGACGTGGTGGGCCGTTGACGTGGTGGGTTTAGTGGCGCATGCCCATGGCGAGGAAGTGGCCGACGATCCAGGCAAGCAGGGCGAGTGGGATGGCGAGCAGCAGGAACATGCCGAGCATGAGTGCGCCGAGGAAGAGCCAGTCGCTCACGGCGTGACGTTTGCGCTGTTCGGGGTTCGGTGGCAGGCGCAGCGGGGTGCGGGCGGCGCGGCTGGCCGGGTCATTGCTGGAATCGGAGCCGGTGCTTGCATTGGGCCAGCTTCCGGCGGGCGGGTAGGTGGCGCGTTCGCCGAGGGAGCGCTGGAGGAGGGCGAAATTGCGGCGGTTAGCCTTCCAGGCTACGTCGAAGGCGTCGCCCAGGATGGGGACGGCGCCGATGATGACTTCGATGGCGACGTTGGCGAGCATGCGGGCGAGGGTGAGCCGAGGGACGCCGCGAAGCCAGGCGGCGAGAATGATGATCCAGGAAGCCATGCCACCGAGGATGTCGCCGATGCCGGGGATGAGGCCGATGACGGCGTCGAGGCCGAAGCGGATGCGGGTGCCGGGGATGACGAGGAAGTCGTCGAGGATGTGCGAGAGCATGTCGAGGCGCTCGTCGCTGAAGAGGCTGGCGCCGCGGTTGATGCGCGGCGGGATAACCTCGGGCTCTGTTTCGACCCGGCCGGTGCGCGCGTTGTAGGTGGGCGGCATCGCTTGTGTGATGCTACGCCAGCATTGGAGGCCGGAAGTGCGAATGGGGTCGGAACCCACCTTAGCCGCAAAGAGCGCGGCGAAGGTGGGGCACGTGATCGAGAGCTGGCCGCTGGGCTGTTACAATCAACGCTGGCACGGCGGCTGTAGTTCAGGGGTTAGAACGCGGGTCTGTGGCACCCGATGTCGAGGGTTCAAATCCCTCCAGCCGCCCCAATCCCTTCGCCAGATGTTGCGTCCGCGTCTGGAATGTTCCGCGTTCGCGCCTGGAATTTAGAACTGCGCTTCGGCCGTGTCTCGCACACCGGTAAGTTGCGGTACTGGTGCCAAATCCGGGATCACTTTCCTGGAGAGTTTCCTGATAAGGAAGCTGCCAAACTGGATTCCTGGCTTCTCGACGAAGTGCCAAGTCAAAACTGCCAAAGGCACGCTTGCCGAAACGCCGACCAGAAACATAGCCGCCGCGAATGCGAAGCCGTCCAAGCTGGGATACCTGCGATGCAGGAGTTCACCGATCGATAAGAAAGCCAGCGAGTGCAGCAGGTAAAGGCTGAACGAGATCTTGCCGAGAAAGATGGTGATCTGGTTCACCAATACTTTCCAAGGGTACAAGCTGACACCCAATGCGAGAACCATCAATGACATGCTTTCCAGCAGCAGCCGGGCGTAGTCGAACGGCAGTAGCAGAGCGTACAGCAGACCGGCGATCAGGACAAGGCAGATGGATACTTCTTTTCTCCCCTGCAGCGGCAGCGAGCGCATCGACTTCCAGACCTGATACGCGAGCAGCCCCATGAGGAATACCGGTAGTTCAGCCACCATCGAAAAGAATTTGAAGTACATCGCCTTTGTCGTAAAAGTGTGAAGTCCGGAGCCCAGGATCGTGTGTATCAGGACCACCGAAGTGACCGCGCTAAGCACAAATGCTATCGCAGCAGACCGCAGCGATCCGACTAGGCGGAAGAGCAGCGGGAGGATAGCGTAGAAGATCGCTTCATCTGCAACCGACCAGCCCCCGACGGCGGAGTGATTGATATTGTCGGGGGAGAACCCGTTGACGAACGTCATCGCCATCAGCATGTCTTTCCATGTGCCCGGAATGTTTGGTCGGAGCCAATGCGTCAGCAGGACCGCAACATAGAACATCGGAGCGATACGAAAGAATCGCCGTATAAAAAAGCTGACACGGGTATGCTGCTCAGTTTTTCTTCGATCTTCACTGAGCGCCAAGGTGAAGGCGCTCACGATATAGAAGAGTTGTACCCCGCGTTGCCCCGAGAGGAGTAGCGCGAAGACGAATGGTCCCGGATGAACCACGAACGGAGCCGCGGCGAGCGTGTGCACTCCGAGGACACCTAAAATGGCGATTCCTCTCAGGGCGTCCAGCTGCCCTAGCTTCCATTGCGTCTGATCGATGTTCGCCATGATGCACTTCCCGAAGGATAACTCCCGACCCTCGTCGTCGTAAGCGCCTGAGCCGATCACAGCATCTGATGCAGGGGCGAGCATTCAAGCGTGAGCGAGGCTCAAACGGCTAAAGGCCGCCTGCGGAACATTTACAGCCCATCTGCACGACACCGCAGGAAACCAGTACAACTTAACGGCACCTTCATAAGATTGGTCGACCGCCGGTATCGTCGGCGAACAATCCGTTCGTAAGATTCGCTTACGGTGCTGAAAGGAGTAAGGTTCAGCTGCCTGCGGCCGACGTAGAGCTTGTTCAAACGGACGTTTGAGTGACGTTTCGCTCTCGCGCTTACGCAGAAGTTGGAGGGAATGTGATGGCGGTGCGCAGCGGCCGTGTTTTTGCCGGAACCAGCGGGTGGGCGTACCCGACGTGGAAGCCGGGGTTCTATCCGAAGGAGGTGCCGGCGCGGCGGTTTCTGGAGCACTATGGGGAGCGGCTGAACTCGGTCGAGGTGAACTATACGTTTCGCAAGCTGCCGGAGCCCGCGCAGATGGAAGGGTGGCTTCAGGCGACGCCGAAAGGGTTCCGGTTTTCGTTCAAGGCTCCGGAGGCGATTACGCACCGCAAGCGGCTACGCGGTTGCGGACCGGCGGTTGCGGAGTTTCTGGATGCGGTGGAGCCGGCGCGGGCGGCGAAGAAGCTGGGCTTGCTGCTGTTTCAACTGCCACCAAACTTCAAGCCCGACCTGGAGCGGCTCGACGCATTTCTGTCGCTGGAGGAGATGCGGCGCGCGGGGCGCGTGAGCTTTGAGTTCCGGCATGAGGGCTGGTTTACGCCGGAGTGCTTTGCGTTGCTGCGAAGGCATGGTGCGGCGTTGTGTGTGGCTTCGAGTGAAAGTGTGGAGACGCCGGAGGTACACACGGCGAGGGGATTTACCAGTTTCCGACTGCGGATGCCGGGCGGGTACTCCGAGGCGGAGGCGACGGCGCACGCGGCGCGGTTTCAGGCGCTCGCGGCCAAAGGACGCGATGTGTATGTGTATTACAAGCATGAGGATGAGCCGACGGGGCCGCTGGCGGCAGAGGCGATGCTGCGGGCGGGTGCGCGATAAGTTTGTGGTCGCGAGCGAATTTGGGGTTGGAATGAGGAAACGTTCGGGCTCGCGCTTCGCACTCGCGTTTGCAAATGCAGGTTTCTCCACTGCGCACGCGCAAAAAGCGCGCGTGCTCCGGTCGAAATGACACTTTTAAAGCGAAGCGATGATTGTCGAACAGCGAAAGCGGGATGGGAGAATAGGGAGATCGCTTGATTCAACCTGCTCCATTCAAGCCGCGGCGATGGCTGCGCAACGGCCACCTGCAGACCATCGTGGGCAACTTTCTGCCGCGGGTGGACCGCTTGCCTGCGCCCACCAGTGAGCTGGTGCCGGTGCCGCTGCCGCCTGAGATGGAGTCGCTGCCGGAAGCGGTGGCGCTGGACCGCGTGATGCCGAGCCGTGTGCTGGTGCACTGCCACTGGCAACCGGCGGATGGCACGAAGGCTGTGGGGCGGAGCAAGGAGAGCGCGGGCCCGCTGAGGCAGGGCTTTGCTGCTCCGACGGTGATCCTGGTGCATGGGCTGGAAGGGTCGTCGCACTCGCAATACATTGTGGGCAACGCGAACAAGTTGTGGGCCGCGGGGTGCAATGTGTTGCGGATGAACATGCGCAACTGCGGCGCGACGGATGCGCTTTCGCCGTCGCTGTACCACTCGGGGCTGTCGACGGACGTGATCGCGGTGCTGCGGTGGGCGATTGGGCGCGGGTGCAGGTACGTGGTGCTGGCGGGCTACAGCATGGGCGGCAACCTAGTCTTGAAGGCGGCGGGCGAGCTCGGCGCGGATGCACCACCGGAGCTGATGGGCGTGGTCGCGGTGTCGCCGCCGATGGATCTCCGCGAATCGGCGGACGCGCTGCATGGCTGGCAAAACCGCGTGTATGAGCGGCGGTTTCTGCGCAACCTGCGCGCGCGGTATCTGCGAAAGACGCGGCTGTTCCCTGCTGTGTTTGCGCCGGAGCCACTGGCGCGTGTGCGTTCCATTCGCGATTTCGACGAGTGGGTGATGGCGCCGCACTGTGGTTTCAGGAGTGCGGATGATTACTACCAGCGCGCCGGCGCCTCGCGCGTGCTGCGGGAGATTGCCGTGCCTACGCTGGTGCTGCACGCGTGCGATGACCCGTTCATCCGGCTGACGACGGCGACGCGGGCGCAGCTGGAGGCGCATGCGGAGGTCACCCTGCTGGAGCCGGCGCACGGTGGGCACTGCGCGTTTTTGGAAGAGCCTGGGCCCGGTTACGACGGCTATTGGGCGGAGCGGGCGCTGAAGGATTTCGTGCTGGCGCGGACCAGGGCCGTTGCAGCGGATGAGCGTTCGCCGCAGCCAGTGGAGCCTGCTGCGCGTGAGCCGGCGCCGGAGGTTGCGGCGTGCTGATGGAGTGGTCCACCGCGACCGCGGCGGATGACCCCGTGCTGGTGGTGCCGTGGCAGGCACCGGATGGGGACGTTCGCTGGGTCGACCTGCGCGAGGACGACTTTGCGCTGGACGAGATTAGCGAGGCCGACGAGCACCCGGCGCTGCTGGCTGCCTTACGGGCGTTGAACAGCGGGCGTTCGCCGGTGTTTACAGCCAAGTGCGATGTGTGGGCGATGGAGGAGGAAGAGCTGGCGGGGACGCGCGACGATCTGATGCTGGAGCAGGACCAGGCTGAGGCGGGCATGGCCTGCTACCTGGATTTGCTGTGGCGCGATCGCGGCATCTTCGCGTCGCGGCACCGCACCGAGCAGGTACTGCACCGCCTGGACCGCATGGTCGAGGAGCTGCCGGGATCGCTGGCGAAGGCGGAGGCGGTGGTGCGGCCCGCGGTGGTGGAGCTGGATGGCTCGGTGGCGGAGGGGTATTGTTTGTCGCTGTATGTGAAAGGTGTCGGCGTGGATGAGGCGGAGGCAAAGCAACGTTGGTCCGCGGCGCTCCGGGAGGTGACGGCGCTGTTTCGCGGGAGTGAGTTGCTGACGTTGTAGCGTTGTTCTGCCGATGAAGTTAGCAATGCGAGGTTTCGGTGCAAGTACCGAATCTGTCGCGCAGGAAGATAAACCGGTCTGCCGCGGTCGACAATAACTTGTGGGTTTCGACAATGACCTGTGCGGCTGCTGTGAGTGTGAGCATAGAGCGGGAAACGATGTAGGCTGGATGCACGGGGACCGGTAGCTCAGCCGGATAGAGCATCTGCCTTCTAAGCAGAGGGTCGCAGGTTCGAGTCCTGCCCGGTTCACCAGCTTGTCGCAGTGTTCACCAGCAGCTTCAGTGTTCGCCAGAGCGGGGCGGTGTGATGCGAGTGGGTGGTGGAAAGATGGCTGTCTTTTTGCCGCAAGTGCCTTGAAACGTGGCAATGCTTCCCGAAATGGGAAGCAGGACGCGAACTTATCCCAGGCAGTTACTCACAGTTACTTCAGAGCGGTCGAAAAGGGACCGTTGTTGTATTGCTGAAGCGTAGAAGTCGTTCTACTTTGTTGATATTCGCGAAGGAATGCGAAACCAAAGGATAACCATGCGCTTTACTTTACTTGCACTCTTCTCCCTGTCTGCCTCTGCGTTTGTCACCATTGCCCGCGCGGACACCATTACGTTCGCAACGCAGCCAGGCGTCACCACATTCACCCAGGTTTCCGGTCACGGCACCGGAGACGGCCTGACGGGCCCAGCGGCTGGCTACCAGAACGTGGCCTACGCCAATCCCGTGAGTGGAAGCCAATGGGTTTCCACGGACGCAAACGGCGGCGATAGCCAGGTCAGCATCACTAATTACTCCGATCAGTTCACGCTGTTGCCTGGCGAGAGCTACAGCGGAACCTTGTCGTTCATGGCAGACGACCAGGTCTCGATTCTGATAAACGATGTCGAGATTTTTTCAGACAGCGACTATGCGGCGTTCTATTCGCCGATCACGATCAATCTGCTGCCGAGCTACTTTCGTGAAGGTGTCAACACGATCACGCTGGTAGACCGGAACGGTGCAGGGCCCGCGGCGGCAGACTACGCGGGAACGCTCCAGGGAACTGCGGTGACCCCGGAACCGTCCTCGTTGATGCTATTGGGCACCGGCGCCCTGAGCGCAGCGGCAGCGATGCGGCGCAAGATGCGGATGGCGTAACGGTACGCTATCTCGATGGAACGCAAGAAAAGGACCGCAGCAAGCGGTCCTTTTCTTTTTCGGCAGAACGCGTACGGGACTTTAGTGAGCAGGGGCGTCGCCACCGCCCTTGGGCCGGGGAACCAGCCATACCAGGGGGATCATGCAGGCGCAGAAGACGGTGAGTACCGCGATGATGTCGAGGTAGGCGAGCATCTGCGACTGGCTGTGAAGCATGTTGTAGATATTGGCTTGCGCGGCCGCCAGTGCGTCGGCATGATTGCCGCTGCCGGCTCCGCTGCCGCTCTGCAGAAATGCAGCCAGGGAGTTGATGCGGTTCTGGTAGGCGTTGTTGCCGCTTGTGAGGTGGCCGACCAAGTAGTTCTGATGTGCCTGTGCGCGCCGGGCCAGCATGGTCGCGACAAAGGCGGTGCCGACGGATCCGCCGATGTTGCGGGCCAGGTTCATCAGGCCGCTGACGTCGTTGTTTTGCGATCGAGGTATGCCGTTGTACGCGGTGGTGTTGATGGGAATGAACAGGAACGCGAGCGAGATGGACTGGATGATGCGCAGCCACATGATGGTTTTGAAGCTGGAGTCGAGGGCCATCTCCTGGTGCATGAGCAGAAGGGACGCGGCCAGGCAGGTGAAGCCGAAGGTGATCATTATGCGCGGGTCGACCTTGCCGATGAGAATGCCGACGATTGGCATCATGAGCATGATGGTCACGCCGCCGGGCGAGATGACCAGGCCGGCCAGTTCGGCCGTATAGCCCAGCAGGGTCTGCACATACTGCGGAATCAGCACGGTAGTCGCGTAGAGCGAGAAGCCGAGCACAAAGAGAAGAACGAACGACACCGCGAACGACTTCTGCTTGAACAGCGTCAGGTTCAGGATGGGCCGGTCGCCGCGCCGGAGGGAGAGCAGGGACCAGACGATGAGGCTGACCAGTGCAACCGCGCACGCCACCATGAAGAAGGTGATGATGTGCGAGCCGAACCAGTCATCTTCCTGGCCTTTGTCGAGCACAAACTCCAGCGAGCCGAAGCCGATCGCGAGCAAGGCGAAGCCGAAGTAGTCGAGCCGGAGGCCGTTGCGCTTGCTTTCGGCGACCTCCGCGACGATGTGGGGCGGGTCCTCAACCATGCGGGTGGTCAGGATGAGTGACAGGATGGCGATGGGGACGTTGATGAAGAAGATCCATCGCCAGTCGTAGTTGTCGGTGATCCAGCCGCCCAGGGTTGGGCCGATGGCCGGCGCGGCGACCACGGCGAGGCCGTAGAGTGCGAACGCCTGGCCGCGTTGTCTCGGTTCAAACGTGTCGGCCAGGATGGCCTGTTCGCTGGGGCCCAGGCCGCCACCGCCGGCGCCCTGAATGAGCCGGAAGACGATCAGGATCGGCAGGCTGGGCGCGAAGCCGCACATGGCGCTGGCGATGCCAAAGATGACCACGCAGGTCATGTAGAACTTTTTGCGGCCGACGAAGGTAGTCAGGTAGGCCGAGGCGGGCAGGATGATGGCATTGGCGACCAGGTAGCTGGTGATGACCCAGGTGGCTTCGTCCTGCGAGGCGCCGAGCGAGCCGGCAATGTGCGGCAGCGCCACGTTGGCGATGGAGGTGTCGAGCACCTCCATAAACGTGGCGAGCGTAACTGTGAGCGCGACCAGCCAGGGGTTGTGCTTGGGTTTCCATGGGATGTTGGTCGCGGCCAGCACCTGTTCCGACTGGCCAGTTTCCTGGACTGCTGTGGATGCCATTCCCGTATTGGACAGAGATGCCGGGCGGCTGGACGCAAAAACTTCCCGCTCGCCGCTCTGCTAACCTGCGAAACGATGGCTGTAGTTGCGATCGACATGGATGAGGTGATGGCCGACACGGTTTCGGCGCATATTGCCCGCTACAACGAGTGTTTCGGGGAACACCTGAGCACGGCGGATTTGCAAGGCAAATGGCTGTGGCAGGTGGTGCCGAGCGACCGGCATGACCAGCTTGCGGCGTTTCTGGATGAGCCCGACTTTTTTGGGGACCTGCCGTTGATGCCGGAGGCGGCAAGGGTGATTGAACGGATGTGCGGCACGCACGATGTGTTTATCGCCTCCGCGGCGATGGAGGTGCCGCACTCGTTCAATGCAAAATACCGGTGGCTGAAGCGGCACTTTCCGTTTTTGTCGCAGTCGAATTATGTGTTTTGCGGGACCAAGTCAATCCTGCACGCGGATTTTCTGATCGATGACAATCCGCGCCAGCTTCGGGCATTCACCGGCCAGGGGCTGTTGTTCTCGTCGCCGCACAATTTGCAGGTGGATGCCGATGCGAACGGCTGGACCCGGGTGGCGGATTGGATGGCGGTGGAGCGGCTGTTCTTTGGGTAAAACGGTAGAGTGAAGCAGCGGTCCAGCAGGTTGGTTTTCTGCGGAGCGGCAATACAACGATGGCCTGATGATGAGCCATAGCACCCAGCTTGCCCGGTGGCTCCACAAACAACTCGTTCTAAAGAACACGTTTGCCGAGATGTCCAAGCGCTTTGAAATGCGTCTGAGCACAATTAAGCGGGACAGTGGATTGCTTGATGGTTACAAGCGCAGCCGTGACGGTGTGGACGCACTGGAGACCGCCTTCGCCGAGCTAACGGAGCGCGGTGTGCTGATGTCGTACAAGCGAGAGGATGTGCCAGGGCCGCGAGGCAAACTCCTAGACGTGATCTTTGACCTGTACCCGAACGTAGAGTTCGTGCGCGAGGTGGAGGCAGCCAACAAACGCAAAACCGACGCAGAGAAGAAGACACACCTCCCGCACCGGGTCGAGCAGAGGGACGCAGGTGGTAGCGATGGGTCGCGGGTTGGAGGGCGTATGCAGTAGCGATGGGTCGCCGGTGACGGATTATCCAAAGGCCGAGGAGGGGACCTGGTGGCAGAGCAGGGAAGTGGCGGCCGGCTGAACAAAATGCCCAGCCTAACCGTGACTTCGCCCTATCTCTGCACCCAGCAGACGGCGGCGGCGATCATCGAACGGTCTCCAGCCGTGCCGGTCGAGGGTTTGGCCATCCAGGAGTTCACCTACTTCAAGCCGAGCCGCTGGAACGGCACCCGCAGCTCCGAACGGATGCCCGTGATCGAGAAGTATTGGGGTGATGCCGATCCGAAGTTTGCGACGGCGAGGGAGCCGAGGGCGTCAGCGCATTGCTCGAAAGGGCACAGGCAGCTTCAGACCGACTGGAAACCATGACGGAAGATGCCTTGGTCTACGTGTTCAGCCAGGGGCAGTTCATTCAGGCCGTCCGATCACTGGTGATCGACACCGGTCTGCCGGAGCTGGACAAGATGCGGAAGTTCTGGGGGCAAGGGAGTCCGGCCATCGCAGATGCCGAGTTAGTGGAGCTTTCCTTTGAGGCGGGAGCATGGCGGCGTCTTCCTACCAAACGTCTTTATTCGTGTGAGTTCGACGACCGTGGGAGCGTTGGCCAGGGGCATCCCGTTCCAGGCCGACTCCCGCCCCATAGCCGCAGTGAGTAGTTGGTACCGACAAATGGTCCTATGTGCCGGCTGTCAGGCCGCGTACCGTGCTTGCCGGCCGATCTCGACCAGGGTTGTGCGCTACGGCTTCAGTGTTCCGACCAGGACGAGAAGAACGATTGCGGAATAAGCGGGCTTCCGAGTCGCTGTAACGGCTCGGGAGGCCGCCCAACTCTAAACGTGGGCGGATTCCAGGCCGCCCGCTTTCGCGGGTGTGATGGCTCTACAGTTAAAATTTGTGACGACTCTAATCATGCCCACTTCTGAGAACGCCGGCCTCCCTTTGATCTTTGCTTCTTGTAAGCCTAAAGAAGATGTTCGCTCGGGCACCATGGCCGATGCTGATTTCGCAGCAGACCTGTCGATGGTTTTACGCGGGGATGCTCCCATTGGGTATCGCGACCCGTCCCTCTTCTTTGCCAACACGTATCCCACGCGAGGATTAAAGAACCTACTCACGAACGTTTGCGGTCGACTGAGTCGCGGAAGCGGGGTTGCGTCCATTTTTCGCCTCGACACCTCCTACGGAGGCGGCAAAACGCATGGCCTGATTGCATTGATCCATGCAGCAAAAGCAGGACAGCACATACCCGCCATCGAAGAGTTTGTTGCACGCGAAGACCTGCCGTCAAGCCAGGTTCAGATTGCGGCTTTCGACGGAGAAAATGCAGACCCTGCCAACGGTAGAGCGATGGAACCCGGTCTGCGGGCCTTTACTCCCTGGGGGGAGTTGGCCTATCAGCTGCAAGGCAAAGCTGGATATGAGTTGGTCAAGCCCAGTGATGTCGCGCGAGTTGCTCCAGGCGCAGGCACCCTGCGTGAGCTGTTTGACAATCGGCCAACGCTCATCTTGCTCGACGAACTGTCCGTTTACCTCCGAAAAGTCGGAAATATTCCCAACGCAAAAGAGCAGCTAACCGCCTTTCTGACAGCGATCTTCAAGGCTGTGGAAAGCTCACCAAACGCTGCTCTTGTATACACCTTGGCCGTTGGCAAAGACGGCAAGGCGTCGGACGCCTATGGAGCAGAGAATCAGTTCATTGCGCAGCAAATGGCTGAACTGGAGAGTGTTTCCGCTCGCAAAGCGACCATCCTAAACCCCACCGAAGACGACGAGACAGTGCAGGTCTTGAAGAGAAGACTTTTCGAGTCGGTTGACTCGGCAGCTGCCGAGCAGGTCGTCCAGGCATACCTCTCTCTGTGGCAGACGAATCGCGAGTCTCTCCCCAGTGATGCGGTGAGTCCTGAGACCGTGGACACGTTCCGTGCTTCGTACCCTCTCCACCCCGAAGTTTTGGCTACTCTGACGGGAAAGACGGCTACAGTCGCAAACTTCCAGCGCGTTCGAGGGATGCTGCGACTGTTGGCACGAACCGTGTCCGAGCTCTGGCGAAACCAGCCGGTCGATGCCACCGCGATCCACCTCCATCACATTGACCCAGGCTTCGAACCTATCCGGCAGGAATTCGTCACACGCCTTCAGCAGAGTCTGTACACACCAACCATCTCCAACGATATCGCGGGCGACCGCGGCAAGACAGCGCTGGCTCAGGAGATTGACCGCACCAACTATAAAGGTCTGCCGCCGTACGCCAGCTACGTCGCGCGAACCATCTTTGTTCATTCCATTGCCTTCCCTACGACTCTGCAGGGGATTGCGCCAGATGAATTGCGCTTCAGTGTGCTCGCTCCGGCACTTGAGATCGGCTTCGTCGAGGATGCTAAAAAGCGCTTCCAGGAGAAATCCGCTTACCTGGACGATCGCCCGGGAGCTCCACTCCGGTTTCTGACAGAGGCGAACCTCACCCAGATCGTCGAGCGCCAGATTCAACTTGCCGACCCCGGTTCCATCCGGGCAGAGCTTAACGGCCGCATTAAAACGACCTACATCTTCGGTGAATTTGAGCTGATGTTGTTCCCGGGGACAGCAGGAGAGGTGCCAGATGAGGTGGGCGGAGGCAAGCCAGTCCTGGTGCTTCTCTCTTACGATAGTGTTTCCATCGGGGGCATTGTCGACCAGACACCGGAGCTTGTCGCGCGCATTCACAAACATGTTGGCAGCGACGAGCGGGGATTCCGAAAGCTGCTCAACAATGTCGTTTTCGTGGTCGCTGACGAGGGCCGCCTCGCTGACATGAAGAGGTCAATCGCCCGCGCTCTTGCTCTGCAGGAACTCGTGCTGCCGGAGCGGTCCAAGGACATGGCTCCGCACCAGCAGGAGAAGCTCAGGGAGTGGAACCGGAAAATCTGCTCCAGAGGCCAATCAGGCGATTCAGCACTGCTATCGTCACATTTTCTACCCCTCTCGCCAGAAGCTTTCGGAGGGATCGGACCTGGCCCACACTGCAATCGAGATCACCAGCTCGGAGCAGCTGGATGGGCAACGGGCCATCATTCGCGCGTTGCGTGACCTTGGCAAGCTCCGGCTCCCAGACGACCTGCCCGATGCTCCGACACTGGTCCGGGATCGGACTCCTCTGCGGAAGCGGCAGATCAGCACGCTGGATCTTCGCGGAGAGTTCCGCCGCGATGCCGGTCTGCCCATGCTCATTGGCGATGCAGTCTTCACCAAGGGCATTCGGGATGGTGTCACCCGCAGTGAGTACATCTATCAATACCGCGAGCTCCTGCTTGGTCCGGGCGATCCCCAAACCAGCATCACGATCAGCGAAGACGCCTTTGTCTACACCATGTCCTATGCCAAAGAGCATGGGATCTGGCCCGTGGTTCCCGCTACCCCACCTCCCCTACAGTTCTGTCGCCCTCGGGAGGCGGCCAGGGTGGCGGCCCGATAGCCAATCCAATCCCGCTTTCCGCTACTCCATTGGGTTCAGCATTTGGAGAACCGGGCGGGGATCTGCCCGAAACTCCAGGGATGTTTAACGGCAGATACAAGCATGAGGGTCCACTCCGCGAGGCGTTGAGGGTCGTTCTGCTGGAAAAGGCACGGTCGGGGGGAGCGACCAGGGTGGCGTCACTCAATATCCGTCTAACCGAGTTGCTGGACGCCTCGCGCCTGCTCTCGGTCGCAGGAGGCGTCCAAGGAGCCACAACCAAGGTCGCCTTTAAGGGGCATTACGCAACCGAAACCGGAGGGGAGTTCGAGTTCGACTTCCGTGGCGCGATCAAGGATGCGCTGCCGGTGAAAGATTTTCTTACCTCCCAGTTTCGGGCCTCGACCGAAAAGGAGTGCGTGGCGAACTTCACCCTCAGCTTCAAGGATGGACTTATGCTTGGAAGCGACGCGCCTGAAAAGGTGATCGAAAGGCTGACCCAGCAGGCAGTCGGGGCAGCATTTGTAACGGCAACAGCGAACGCAGTTTAGGAGCAGACGATACTATGGCTCAAAGTTCACGGATTCCTCGTCTCAGGCTGGTCGAAACGCCCTCCTCTGCCCCCCAATATGAGCTGCGGATCAGGTATCGCAGCTTTGCGAAGAGCGAGCTGGAAATTTGGCAGATGCCGGCGGCGGCCACGCCTCATCTGCGAGTGCCCGCCCGGGTTGCTGGACTCGCGGGTGACGCGTTGGAGCTGGTCGAGCATCGGATTTTCAAGCAAATGCAGAAGGCCGGACTGCGCGTGAACTCACTACAACCGCCGCTCCGTGCCGTTGCGGGCAAGGAGCATGCGGTCAGCAAGTTTGGGACGCGGGCGTACATCATTCCCGAGGACCTGGCGCTGACCGTTGGCTTGCTTTGCCGGGTGCTCGCGCCGATGCGTGACCGTTCGCGGATGCGCGCGGTTGCCGAGGGCATTGAGGCGATGCACCGGGATGAGGCGGCGTATTGGCTTAGCATGGCGATGCATCGGAGGAACCCGCGCCGGGTGCTGACGGCGCTGCGCTATCTATTGACAGACCCTAACCAGAAGTAGGCTTAACTTCGCCGCCGCAGAGCAGGCAGAACGATGGAGAGATGTGGGCGAGAAGCGGCTGATTGAACGATGGTTGCCGATTGCTGAGATAGGCATTGAGAGTCTTCGGGAACGAACGCCCATGACGCCGTTCCCAGCACCCAATCGACTGCATGTCTGGTGGGCTAGAAGACCGCTGGTCTGTTCACGAGCTGCGATCCTGGTATCCCTCTTGCCGTCCAGCAGCGATCACTTCGAATTCCTACAAACGCTCGGCGTACATGGCGATCCAGTCGGCGCTAAAAAGCTGATCGCTGAAGCAATACGGACAAAGGAGAGGGTGAAGGATCCGTATGGCTATTCTCGTGCCTTCGCCTATGTGCCGGCGGCCGCACAAAAGAAATGGATCGCAGAAGAGGTATCGGGAGCCGCTGCTAAACAAGTTCTGGATTGCACGGCTGGAGGGGGCAGCATACCGTTTGAAGCCGTCCGACTTGGACTGCCGACCTACGCCAATGATCTCAATCCCGTAGCAGCACTCCTGCTTATTGCCACCGTTCAGTATCCTGCGACGTTCGGTGCTGCGATCGCGGACGAGTTTAAAGGGTTGGCCCTCACATGGCGTGAATCAATCGAGGTCGCCCTCTCAGGCGTCTTTCTGCAGGCTGACGCTCCCGATCAGATAGATCTGACATACCTCTACGCCCGCACAATCCAGTGTCCGCACTGTGATGGATGGATTCCGCTCTCGCCCAACTGGCGGTTGGCTTCGGATGGAACGAGTGTCGCCCTCCTGCCCCAGAAGGGCGCTGGGCCGGGCTCGGCGGGGCGGGTGTGCCGGTTCGAGATCGTCTATGAGGCTGCGGAACATGCCGGTGGCACGGTGAGCGATGGGGATGCAACCTGCCCGTTTCCCGATTGCCGCCGCGTGGTCGATGGTGACGAGATCAAGCGGCAGGCCCAGGCCGGCGATATGGGCGAGCAGCTTTACACCGTCGTCTTCAAGCGCCGCATTGAAGTGCCGCAGAAGAACGGGAAGGTAAAGATCAAGTGGGAGCGGGGCTACCGTGCGCCCCGTCCCGAGGACGATAACAGCGCCGCCATCCATGCTCGCCTTGCCGAGAAGCTGCCTGAATGGGAGGCAAACGATCTCGTTCCAACCGAGCCCTTCCCAGAAGGCACGAACGATGACCGACCGTTGCAATATGGCATGCCGTTGTGGCGGGATATGTTCTCGCCGCGCCAGCTCCTCTGCCACGGCACCAGCGTGGAGGTCTACCGAGCCATGCTGGAAGAGGACCGTGCTGCCGGTAAGCTCACGGACATCCGTAAAGCCGCTATGTGTATCTCGCGCTGAGTCTGGACAAGCTACGCGACTACAACTCCCGCCTGACGCATTGGCATTCCACACGAGCGGTCGTAGCTGGCACGTTCGACCGGCACGACTTTGCTTTCAAGTGGTCGTACGTGGAGATGGCAGCACTGGTCACTGGCCTTGGCTATGACTGGGCCATTGGTCAGACGGAGAAATGCATCGGCGAACTGGCACATTTGGTTCGACCAGACGATAAGAAGAACGCCGCGCTGAAACAGCGCAAAATAGTCGGCCTTCCCTTCCCTGCCTCCACGGACGCCACACCGGAGCCGCTGGCCTATGTTCCGCCTCCGATCACGATCACCTGCACAAGCGGCGATCAGCTGGACCATATCGCGGATGGCACGGTGGATGCGGTCGTGATGGACCCGCCCTACTACGACAACGTCATGTACGCCGAGCTGTCGGACTTCTTCTACGTCTGGCTGAAGCGCACGGCGGGTTACATCGACCGCGAGATGGCCACCCTATTCCGTCGCGACCTGACCGATAAGGAGCACGAAGCGGTTGCCAATCCAGCCCGTTTCAAAGGCCAGAAAGGTGCCAAGGCGCTAGCCGGACGCGATTACCAGGAGCGCATGGCCTTGATCTTCACCGAGTGCCGTCGCGTGCTGAAGAAAGACGGCATCCTGACCCTGATGTTCACCCACAAGGCGACGGGCGCGTGGGATGCCTTGACCAAGGGCCTGATGGCGGCCGGTTTCGTCATCACAGCTTCCTGGCCGGTAAACACCGAAGCCGAAGGCAGTCTCCACATCAAGGACAAATCAGCCGCGAACAGCACGATCCTGCTCGTCTGCCGTCCGCGCGAAGAACGCGCTCCAGACAGCGAGATCCACTATTGGGAAGATGTGGAGCGCGAGGTCGCCAAAGCCGTTCGTCAACGCGTCGGCGAGTTCCAGGAGGCCGGCATTGCGGAAGTGGACCTGTACCTCGCCAGCTTTGGACCGGCACTTGAAAAGTTCTCTGAATATTGCCACTGCAGCGCGGCACTCCACGACCCGAAGAAGAGACGAAGAAGCGCAAGAAGCAAGCTGATCTGTTTGCAGAAGAGGTCGATCCCTACGCCGTAACGCCGGAAGACGCACTGACCGCTGCCAGACGCGAGGTGAAGCAGTGGCGGCTAGAGCAGTTGACCCATAAAAAGGCCCTGACCGACATGGATCCTGTTACCGCGTGGTTTGTGCTCGCGTGGGACGCGTTTAAGGCGGCCACGTTTCCATACGACGAAGCCTTGCGGCTAGCGCGCGCCGTGGGAGTTGATCTGGAGCGCGACATCCTTGGCCACCTTGCAAAGAAAAAGGCCAGTGACATCACGCTGCTCGACAGCAAGGAACGAGCCGCTAAAACGCTGCCGCCAGCGGACGGCTCACGGGCAATGGTTGACGCGCTTCACTTCGCCGCGTACACGGTGCGGACGAAAAATACCGAGGCTGCCCGCGAGATTCTGGAGCGAAATGGATTGCTTGACAGCCCAGCCTTTCATACGGCGCTGCAGGCCGTCCTTGAAGTGCTCCCTGTTTCCAAGAGCTTCACGAAGGTAGATGTGCCGAAGAATGCAGAGGGGGCCAGCAGCGACTTTGAGGCACTGGAGAACCTCCGTAAGCTGGCCTTCACAGAACATGTCCAGGAGCCCGAACAGCTGAAGCTGGCTCTCCTGCCGGAGCTCTCTGAATCTGCAATCGATCAAGAACTGGAAGGCGCTGCCACACCCCTATGAGTCTTCTGCCCGATACGCAATGGGAAATAAAGTACACACCGGCAGATGGCGATCTCGTTCGGCTGTTCTATACGCCTGCGCTCAAGGCCGCAAGTCGCTATGACCGTTCAACCGGCTATTTCTCCGCGACGGCACTGACCCTTGCCGCGCGAGGGATCGAAGGCCTGATTCGCAATGATGGCCACATGCGCCTGATCGTAGGCTGCACCTTGAAGCAACCGGAGGTGGAGGCGATCGAACGCGGCGAGGCGCTCCGGAAGACGGTTGAAGCCCATCTCGGAAACATGCCTTTACAGCCGGAGACGCCCGAGGCGAAAGATGCGCTTGAGCTTCTGGCCTGGATGGTAGCCAAGGGCATTTTGGAAGTAAAGGTTGCGGTTCCTTGCGGGGCCAACCGTAAGCCGATCGCCAGCAACGGGATTTTCCACGAAAAAGCAGGGATCGTCGAGGATAAGGCCGGACACCGCCTGGCCTGGAACGGCAGTTTGAATGAGACCGTGTACGGCTGGCAAGAGAACTGGGAAAGCATCAATGTGTTCCGGTCGTGGGATGGTGAAGATAAGCGCGTTGATGCTGAGGACGCAAACTTCGCCAGAATCTGGTCCGGGAACTCACCGCATCTGCTGACGATGGATGTGCCAGCGGCCTTGCGCGACGATCTGCTGCGCTTTATGCCAGAAAGCGATGAGCCTGCTCGGCTCCAGAGTGTCAACCGCGGTGAACGTGCTATCGACGGCCCCTTCCAGGAGGAAGGGACTACGGACCCCGTCGAAACCGAGCTATCTGCAGAGGAACGCCGGCGCCTCGTATGGAACTTTATTCGCCATGCCCCTGCACTGGACGAGCCTGGAGCTGAACGCATAGGCGAAGCCACAGCCGCTGTCCAGGCTTGGCCTCACCAGGCAAAGGCATTCCAACGGATGTACCGGAATTGGCCACCCAGGCTTCTGATTGCCGATGAGGTAGGACTGGGCAAAACCATCCAAGCTGGATTGCTGCTTCGCCAAGCGTGGCTCTCTGGGAGGGCCAAACGTATTCTGATCCTCGCTCCGAAGGCAGTTTTGAAGCAGTGGCAGATCGAGCTTCGTAACAAGTTCAATCTCAACTGGCCCATCTACGATGGGCAATGCCTCTGCTGGTATCCCTCCCCTGCCCTGCGTGACCACTCAGAGCGTCAAGTGTCCCCCGGCGAGTGGCACAAGGAGCCTATCGTGCTCGCCTCTAGTCAACTGATGAGGCGCAGGGACCGTGCGGAGGAACTGCTGGGTGCGGAGGATTGGGACCTCGTAATCCTTGATGAGGCTCACCATGCTCGCAGGAAGTCTCCCGGTTCACCGCGAGAGCATGGAGTCAACTCGCTGCTGAAGCTTATGCGGCGCCTGAAGAGCAAAGCAGGGGGACTGATTCTGCTCACTGCGACGCCCATGCAGGTCCATCCGGTAGAAGTGTGGGACCTGCTTAACTTACTCGGATTGCCGCAGGCCTGGACAGAGGGCGCATTCCTTTCCTTCCACGACCGCCTTTCAAAGGCTATGCCGTCGCATGAGGATGTCGAAGAGCTCGCCGGCATGTTCAGAGCCATGGAGCAGACATACGGCGCATATTCTCGCGACGAGATTGCACGTCGCCTGAATGTAAGCGGCCTCACGGCCAAGAGATTGCTCCGTATTCTTCGTGATGAAGCCACTGCAGACCGGCGTGCGCTTAGCTCGACAGATAGACAGCTCATTCTGAAGCTGTTGAGGCACACCTCTCCGGTCGGAAGGTTGATTTCGCGCAACACACGCGAACTGCTGCGGCACTATTTCAAAACCGGTCAGATGACCGCCAGCATTGCGAATCGGGACGTAGAGGACGTTTTTCTCGAGATGACACCGGATGAAAGGGCCGCCTACGACCAGGTCGAGGAGTACATACGGAATACGTACAACCAAGCCTCCCCGGAACAGCAGAGCACTGTCGGTTTCGTAATGACGATTTATCGCAAGCGGCTCGCAAGCAGCTTCTACGCGTTGACACAAACACTTGCCAAGCGACGAGAAACCCTGTTGCAAGCCGAGGTGTCCGGTTCCCTTTTCACAGAGGAGGACCTCCCGGATGACGACATTGCCGACGATCAGGGCGAGACGGAGGAGATGAGCGAGTTGGAGCGAGCCGCGCTGATTCTGGATGATCGATCAGCAGTCGAGGACCTCTTGCGGCAGATAGAAGCTCTGCCTGAAGACACCAAGCTGCAGGCTCTTCGAAAGGTGTTGGCAGGGCTGCGCGATGCTGGCTATCGCCAGACGATGGTCTTCACTCAGTTTACGGACACTCTGGATTTCGTTCGCGATGAACTCGTTAGATCGACAGACTTGAAGATCCTGTGTTTCTCCGGAAGGGGCGGCGAAGTCCCCGTAGGTGACGGCCGGTGGAGCAAGATCACGCGAGACGATGTCCGTCGCCGGTTTGCGCGAGGTGAAGCCGACATTCTCTTGTGTACGGATGCTGCGGCAGAGGGCTTGAACTTTCAGTTCTGCGGTGCCTTGGTGAACTACGACCTGCCGTGGAACCCTATGCGCGTGGAACAACGCATAGGCCGCATCGACAGACTAGGACAGCGCTTTCCCAGGATCAGAATCGTCAACTTGCATTATGAAGACACAGTTGAATCCGCTGTTTACAAAGTTCTAAGAGAAAGAATCAAGCTGTTCGGTGATGTAGTTGGCAAACTGCAGCCGATCCTTTCTCAAGTTGCTGGACAGATTACGAGAGCTATCCTGACCACCAAGGCTGAGGTATCGGCAGACATCCTAGTCGAAGACATTGAACGTGGTGCCGCGCAAGCGGAACAGGCTACGTTTGACCTCGATGCGCTCTTAGCGGCCGATCCGCCGGATGGCATGCACGTGCAGCCCTTGTACGATCTTGGCGATCTCGGAGGCATAATCAACAAGCATTCTGTGCTGATCCCGGAGGTACGCATCGATACCCGCTCGGACAAAGAGGCGTTCTACCAGGCTGCTGGCATGAACGCCCCAGCTCGCATCACCGTGAAACCCGACTACTTCGATGACCACCTCGAGGACGTAGAGCTCTGGTCCCCAGGAAATCCCTTATTCCCTTGGGAAGATCACGAACTCTCTGCGGATACCACTCTTCTCAACCCTTTTAAGGGAATCTGAGGCGCTTTCTCTCTATCGGGATCCGGGAGTTCCCTTGCGCAGCTCCTTGAGCGCGGGTGCGCGGCAGAAATGCAGGTTTCTCCGCTGCGCACGCGCAAAGAGCGCGCGTGCTCCGGTCGAAATGACAAGTTGTTGATCGCGCCGTGATTTATCGGACAGGACTTCATTGTTCATCGGACGGAACTCGATTTAAGACGCGATACTAGGAGGCTTTTGCCATGGGTTCGGGGCGGGGGCGTTGGCCGTTGCCGTCTGGGGGTGTGCTGGTGGTGGGGCGGATGCGCTGGCCGTTGGTGCCGCCGTTCTGGTGTTGCACGCCGGAGCCGTTGGACTGCAGGGTGACGAGCAGGGTTTTTGCGGGCTGGTCGCCGCGGCAGATGTAGCTGTGCGCCACGCCCGCGTCGAAATAGGCGGCATCCCCGGCCTGCAGGGCGTGGACGGCGGCGCCGTGTTGCACGTCGAGTTCGCCCTCGACCAGGTAGAGAAACTCGTGGCCGGGGTGCTGGTGGGCGCGGCGCGGCTTTACGCCGGGCAGGAACTCGATGTAGTAGGGGTCGAGTTGCCGGTCGGGAACCATGTAGCCGAGCGACTCGAAGAAGTAGGAAGGCTCGTCGGTGCCGGTTTGCGGCAGGCGGACCCGTTCATGGCTCCGATGAACGCGGAAGAGGGTCTTTGGCTCGGGTTCAAAGAAGTAGCTCAGGTCCTTTGAGAACACGATGGCGATGCGGGCCAGGTTGCGCAGGGTGGGGACGACGCGTCCGGTCTCGAGCTGTGAGAGGAAGCTGGCGGACAGGCCGGTGTGGCGGCCAAGCTCGACGAGGCCCATCGACTTTTTGAGCCGGAGCGCCTTGATGCGCTCGCCCAGGCGCTTTTCCGAGATAAAGGTTTCTGCGGCCTCGCCTGCCGCGTTTGCAACGACGTCGGTGTTGTCGGCCATGCGCTCGGGAGTGATCTCCGCGATCGGTTGCACGTCGGCTTCCGAGGTCTTTACCAAAGAGATTTGTTTCGTTTCGAGCACCGGTTGGCTCTCCTTATGGCTTGGCTCCGTGTGCAGCAGCCAAACAGATGTTTCTATACCGTCGAAAGATGTACGGTTGGACCCTCTCATTCAGATTGAGGAAAGCGCAAAGATTTTTAGCTTGCGATGCGCCAGATTCGGCCATTCCGAAATGGCGCAGAACGGACCCGTGCACGGTACAGGACGGGAGCGGGCGGCAGCGATGGTAGGCTCGGTGGGGTGCGCCGGCCCATGCAGCTCAGTCAGATTCATGGCTTCGGTGCGGCCGGGCTTTGTGCCCTGACGCTTCTGACGGGTTGCGCCAGTCCTGGCGTTCCGCGGCCGCCGTCGCTGCACCTGCCTGCGTCCGTCCGGGATTTGGCGGCGCAGCGCGTTGGGGACGCGGTGGAACTGCACTTTACGGTGCCTGAGGAAACGACAGACCACCAAGCCCTGGAGCACAAGGGAGTGCCGCTGCCGCTGACGGCGGTCGTTTGCCGCATGCAAGGCGCCGCGTGCCAGGGGATTGCCCGCATGGCGGTGACGCCAGGGCAGGTGGTGGCGGCGACGGACACGCTGCCGCCCGCGCTGACCGTGGGTGTTGCGCGCGCGCTGGCATACCGGGTGCGGGTGGAGAATGCGGCCGGACGCGACGCGGGTTTGTCGCGCGATGCCCTGTCGGCGGCTGGAGCGGCACCCGCCGCGCTGACCGGGCTGGCCGCAGTGACGGTGGCGCAGGGTGTTCAACTTACCTGGAACGCTGTGCCAGATGCGCGTGAGCCGATTCGCGTGGAGGCGACGGGGACCGCCGCAGCGCCGGGGAACCGAGCCGCAGCGAACGGGCGGGCGACGCGCGGAGGCAGCGCGGCCGGAAGTTCGCCGCGGCTGCTGCAGGTGCTGCCCGCGCCGCATGAGCCGGGTGGGGCGATCGACTCTTCGCCGGCGGTGGGTGCCAGCGTTTCGTACCGGGTGTACCGGCAACGCGAGATCGTTGTCGATGGGCAGGCACTGTCGCTGCGGGGAGCATCGGCAGAGGTGACGGTGACGCGATCGGCGGATGTGTTTGCCCCGGCGGCGCCGCTTGGCCTGCTCGCCCTGGCACTTGTGACGGAAAACGGCGGGGCCTCGGTCAGCCTGTCATGGGAGCCGAACAGCGAACCTGACGTGACCGGTTATTTTGTGTACCGGGCTACCGACACGGGTGGTTTCGTGCGCGTGACAGCGTCACCGGTCGCGGGGGTGTCGTTTCAGGACACCGCCAGCACGGGTCTTCACCCTGGCACGCGAGTTCGTTACGCGGTCACGGCGGTGGACCGGGCCGGCAATGAGAGTGCCAGGTCAAGCACGACCGAGGTTGCCCCGCAGCCGTGACGGGTGCCGTGTGGGCTTCGCTAGGCCAGGTCGTGTTGACGCATACTCTTCGATCACCTGGGGGCGGGCGAGGGATTCAGGCGAATGCATTCTTTCCTGCTTGTGAGGAAGTAGACGTCTTCCGCGCGCATGCCGGCGATGTCGGCAGGAGTGACGCAGGAGGGGAGCACAACCGCGCCGCCGGCATGCTTCAGGTCGGCGTAAAGGTCATTGCGAAGGAAGAAATATTTCCCAAGGACCTGAATCAGACCGTACCCATCCAGGGCATGGTCGCGGTAGAAGCGGCCCTCCCGCGCCCAGGGGCCGTGCGTTTCGATCAGGTCCGGGTGGTTGTTCTGCACGAAGGTTGGCACCGCGCTGTAGCCGCGCCTGGCGAGGTAGGCATTCGCCAGCAGCGCGGAGTCCATCACGGTCAGGTGTTGACAGCAGAGCGAGGAGGCGCCCACGTCCGGGATGAACGCGGAGAGGGTTTCGCGGTGCAGGCTGAGGCGTACCGCATCCGCGGCCAGGCCGGTTTGCTCGACCGCGGCGTAGGAGATGCTTTGCCCGTCGACGGCCCGCCATACCTGCACCGGCCATAGCGCGAGTTGGCACAGAACGATGACGGCCATGACGCGGCGCGTGTTCAGGGACAGAGCGCTGCTGAGCGACTGCATCGCGGAAACCAGGGCCAGGATCAGGAAAGGTACGAAGGCGAGAACCATGCGTCCCGGATGTCCCCAGTTCTGGCCCAACGCCAGGCCGACGCCAAGCGCGCCCAGGGTCATCGAGAGGAAGATGGGACGGAGTCCCTTATCGATTGGCGGCGTTGCGGTCTGCCGTTCCAACTTTCGGACCAGCCAAAAAGCTGCGGCGAAGCAGATGGGAATGGCCAGAATCGTGAAGATTTCGGCGGTGGCATCGGTGCGGCTGAAGAGTTTCCCCTGCAAGGTGAGGGGCGTGTAGGGCGGCCAGCGTTTTGCCAGAATAGTGTTTGGCAGCCAGCTATGGAAGCGGTGGAAGCGCCAGGCCTCCACCCCGGCGAAGAAGAGAACGTTGGCGAGAGCAAGCAGCGAGATCGACTTCGCCTTGCGAAAGGTGAACCACACGCCGCCGTACAGAAAAAAGAGCAGGTATGGCGCTTCCAGGCGGACGAGCAGCAAGGCGCAGGAGAGAAGTACCGCGCCAGACCAGGAGACGAAGGCATGTTTGCCGGTCTGCGGACGGTACGCGTCGATGAGCGCCAGTGCGAGTGCCAACGTGAGCAGCATGTAGAGGTTCATTTCCATGCCGTTGAGGGTTTCGAGGAACGGAGCTTCGTTGAGCGCGAGCAGAAGTACGGCAACCGCCGCATAGGAAAGGGGGAGAAAACGCTTTGCCAGCCTCGCGAAACAGTACAGCGATAGACCGAAGGCGAGCCCGGCGGCGATTTTGGACCAGGCCAGCAGAGCATCCGGTGAGCGGAAGAACCTCGCACCGGCAGCCAGCACAAGCATCCAGAGCAGGGACGATGTGCCTTCCACCTGCTCGGAGGTGGGTGTGAGCGCAATCATTCCCGTCTGGTGGAAGGTTCGGGCAAATGCGGCTGTGATGGCGCCATCGTCCCAGGAGGAATGCAAGTGGAGCAAGGCAGCGGAAGTGGCAAGAAGCGGCGTCAAACAGCACGTAAGCAGGACAGCAAGCCTGCCTTGCCGGGTCATCTTCGCGAGCATGTTCCTAACATACTTGTCGTTTGGGATGGGGCACATCGGAGTTTGCCAGGGGCCGGTCTCTAAGCCTCTTTGCCGCAGGTAGCGCCGGGCCCGGAGCGTTACCATGGAATAGATCGTAGGAGAACGACATGGCTACCTTGCTCGACAAGTTGAAGCAGTACACCACCGTGGTTGCCGACACGGGCGACATGAAGTCGATGGAGAAGTTCAAGCCGACGGACGCGACCACGAACCCGTCGCTGATTACGGCAGCGGCAAACATGCCCGAGTACAGCGACATTGTGAACGATGTGCTGAAAGAGGCCAAGGACAAGGCCGGCGCGAACTCGGACGACAAGGTCGTGGCGGCGGCCGCGTTCAAGACGCTGGCCGTGGCGTTTGGCCGCAAGATCCTGGACATTGTGCCGGGCCGCGTTTCCACCGAAGTGGACGCGCGCATGTCCTTTGACAAGGAAAAGACGAAGGAGCAGGCGCACGAGATCATCAAGCAGTACGAGGACGCGGGCGTGGACCGCAAGCGCATCCTGATCAAGATCGCGTCGACGTGGGAAGGCATTCAAGCGGCGAAGGACCTGGAAGAAGAAGGCATTCACTGCAACCTGACGCTGCTGTTTGGCGTGCACCAGGCGGTGGCGTGCGCGGAGGCCAAGGTCACGCTGATTTCACCGTTCGTGGGCCGCATTCTGGACTGGTACAAGAAGGATACGGGCAAGGACTACCAGGGTGCGGAAGACCCCGGCGTGGAGTCGGTGACGAAGATCTACAACTACTACAAGAAGTTCGGCTACAAGACGGTTGTGATGGGTGCGAGCTTCCGCAACATCGGCGAGATCAAAGAGCTTGCCGGTTGCGACCTGCTGACCATTAGCCCAAAGCTGCTGGAAGAGCTGAACTCGGGTGAGGGTGAACTGCCGCGCAAGCTGGACCCGGAGAAGGCGAAGTCCATGGAGATCGAGAAGATCCCGATGGACAAGGACAAGTTTGAGAAGATGCATGCCGAGGATCGCATGGCGCATGACAAGCTGAAGGAAGGCATTGAAGGCTTCTCAAAGGCGTTGGAGGAGTTGGAAGAGCTGCTGGCGAAGCGTGTGAAGGAGCTCGGGAAGTAGGCTTTGCCGAAGCTGCTTCTGCGAAGCAGGACCGGTTGCGAACGGACAGATGAAGAGGTTCGGCCATTGGCTGAGCCTCTTTTTGCGTGGAGGACTGTTGCGTTTCGCATAGAGGACTGTTGCGTTTCAGGGCAGCATGCATTCGCCACGTGTGCCGATAGAGCATGTGAGGGGGATGGCCGCGGGTATGGTCGTACGGTTCACATGGCAACGGAAGGAGTGGCGCGAGGCTTACCTGCTTTCGACGACGATGCTGGACCGGACAGCCGGTCCCGTGCCGATGGGCTATCTGATCCTTGGATTGATGGCGATGGGCGGCGTGGGCGAGCTGGCACGCTCGCTCCGTCCTAGCCGCGAGGCCGTCCTGGAGGACAGCTTTTTGCCGGTGCTGCTGCTGGTGGGCGCGCTGTGCGCGTGCGTTGCGATGGCGCTTGCGGTGACGCGCCGCCACGATCGTTTCCGCGGCTTGCCCGCAGTGCCTGAGGGCGAGCAACAGGTGACGGTGCACGAGCTTGGGTGGCGGGCTGCACCGGGCGCGCATACTTCGCCGGAGCAGCAGGTGCGCGCGTGGTCTGAGGTGCAGGGGCTGCGCACCGGGCGACGTGTGCTTACGCTGTTGACCTGTGACGGCGACACGGTGAGCGTGCCGCTGCGGGCGTTGAGCGCAGACCAGGGTGGCTGGCTGGAACGGCTCTTGCTGCGCAAGGTGCCTCGTATCGGTTAGGCGCAGCGGAGATGCCGCATAGGATGAGGCATCTTAGGGCCGGGTCGATGAGGCGGTTGGCTGCGCAATCGGCTTGGACAAGGATTGCTCGCGTCTGCAAAACTTCGGATGCGCCGCGCGGGGTGTGCGTTCGGAAGGACGCGTGTGTGGCGGTGGCGAGGAGGTCCGATGACGCTCTTGCAGTGGTCCGGTTTGCTGACGCTTGCTGTTTCGCTGTGCGGCGCTTCGAGTTTGCCCGCGCAAGATGAAGGCGCCGCGGATGCGCCGACGTTGCGGGTGCAAAGCCGCCTGGTGATTGAGGACGTGCTGGTGATGGATGCGCATGGCAATCCGGTACATGGGCTGCAGGCGTCGTCATTCCACATTCTGGACAATGGGCGACCGCAGCAGGTGCGCAACTTTCAAGAGGGTTCGCCGCAGGTGCCGTCGTCTGTTGCGGTGGAGTCGCTGCCGGCGGGCACCTTTCGTAGCGATACGGGCTATGGTGCGGCAGCCACGACCGAGGTGCTGCTGATCGACACCGACGACATGGAACTGGCCGACCAGATGTTTCTGGGGCAGGAGTTGAAAAAGAGCGTGGCGGGCATGCCGGCCGACCTACCGGTAGCACTGTTCGCGGTCCGCTCTGGCCGAATCATTCCGGTGCTGACCGCGACGACGGACCGGGCTGCCCTGTCCCGCGCAATTGCAGAAACACTGCCGGTGCAGAACCACGCGATTGACAGCCGGTTTCAATCGGCACTGAACCAGTTGATGACCGTGGCGGCGTTTCTGCAACAGACGCAGGGCCGCAAGAACGTGATGTGGTTCGCCGGGCAGTTTCCGCTGGTTCCGGTGCCGCCCGCGGATGGGAGCGAAGCCGGTCCGCAGCCTGACATTTCTGTGCGGGAGCACGAGATCCACCAGGTGCAGGAGGCGTTGGCGGAGGCGCGAGTTTCCGTGTTTCCGGTGGATGTGCGGGGCGTGCTGCCTGCAACCTTTGCATTTACCGTGGCGGCAAATGTATCCGATGCACGCAGCCAGATGCATGCACTGGCTGCGGCAACAGGCGGCCGCGCATACATGCTGAACAACCTTTCCGACGAGATCGGCGAGGCGATCGATGTGGGCAGGTCGGCCTACAGCTTGTCGTACTCGCCGGCGGCGTATCGCATGGACCAGAGCTTTCACCAGGTGACAGTGCAGGTGGATGGTGGGTACACGGTTTCGTACCGCATGGGGTACCTGGCCACCTACACCGGAGCAGCGGGTGAGCCGCCGCGAAGCCGCCTGCTGCGCGGCGGTGTGAAGACGGCGGACGCCGCTTCGAATGTGCCGCTTGTGTTCCAGGTACGGCTCCTGGCGCACGACGATCCGCAACACATAACGGTCGATTTCAGCATGGCCCTGGCGGAGTTGAAACAGGAGCATGCGCAAGGCGTGTGGAGCAGCAAGCTGCTGGTCGCCACCTATGCGTATGACGCGAGCGGCAAGGTGCGCAGCGGCAAAGTGCAGCAGCTGGACACCGCTTTGAGCGACGTGCAATTTCAGCAGGCAAGTGACAAAGGGCAGCGCGTTGCTACCCGGCAGGAACTGACCCTTCCGAAAGGAGCCAAATACCTGCTGGTTGTGGCGCGCGACCGCGACTCGCAGCGTACGGGGAATGTGTTGTTGCAAACACGGCTGCTGGCGTCATTGCCGCCGGCCGTGGTTCCGCCAACTTCGGAAGCGGCACCCATTACGGCACCCGCGGCACCGTAGCCTTGTCGCGCTGCGATCTTCCCGCGGCGTATTGTCAAAGCGGAACCATCATGCAGCGAACGCTTTTTCGTCTCCTCAGCTTTCCCCTGACCGCAGTTCTGATTGCAAACACCGTAATCGCGCAGGCGCACAGCGCGCCGCAGGCAATACCCAGCACGGCGCGTTCGCGTGTGTGCACGGGGCGCGCGGTGCCGCAGTTTACTGACATTACGGCGAAGGCTGGCATTCACTTCAAGCACCTGGCGGCGCCGGAGAAGAAGTACATCCTGGAGTCGATGGGCGGCGGTGTGATCGTGATCGATTATGACCGCGACGGCTGGCCGGACATTTACTTTACAAACGCGCCGACGGTGGACATGACGTTGCGAGGCGAGAAGGCGCAGGGCGCGCTGTACCACAACAACCATGACGGCACGTTCACCGACGTTACGGCGAAGAGCGGCCTGGCGACGCCCGGGTTTGCGATGGGCGGCGCGGTGGGCGACTTCAACAACGACGGCTGGCCCGACCTGTACGTGACGGCGCTGGGCGGCAACAAGCTGTATCGGAACAACGGCGATGGCACCTTTACTGATGTGACGGCTAAGGCGGGTGTGGCGGACGGCCGATGGTCCACGGGCGCGGCGTTCGGCGATTACGACGGGGATGGCCTGGTCGATCTGGCGGTGAGCAATTACGTCGACTTCCGGCTGGACGATCTGCCGGGCTTCGGGAAGAGTCCAAGCTGCCGGTACCGCGGCATTGATGTGCAGTGCGGTCCGCGCGGTTTGCGGGGCGCGGGCGATTCGCTGTTCCACAACAACGGTGACGGCACGTTTACGGACGTGTCAAAGGCCGCCGGCGCGGATGACAAGCCGGGTTACTACGGGCTGGGTGTGGTGTGGAGCGATTTTTCCGGCACAGGGCGGCCGGACCTGTACGTGGCGGATGACTCCACGCCGAATTACCTGTACCGCAACGACGGGAAAGGCAAGTTCACCGACGTTGGGCTGGAGTCCGGAACGGCGGTGAGCGGCGACGGATCGGAGCAAGGCTCCATGGGCGTGGCGGTGGGTGATTACAACCACACGGGCCGCTTCTCAATTTATGTGACGAACTTTGAGAACGAGTTCAACACGCTGTACCGGAACGACGGCAAGGGTGACTTCAGCGATGTGTCGTATGACGCGGGGGTGGCGCTGCCGTCGTTGCCGTATGTGAAGTGGGGCGTGGTGTTTGGCGATCTGGACAATGATGGCTGGCTGGACCTGTTCAGCGTGAATGGGCATGTGTACCCGCAGGTGGACACGCTGCCCTCGGGCGCGCGGTATGCCGAGCCTTCCAATTTTTTCCTGAATGAGAAAGACGGGACGTTCTGCGATGCGAGCGCGCAGGCGGGTACGCCGGTGACGATGCCGCGCGTGGGTCGCGGTCTGGCTGCCGCGGATTTTGAGAACGACGGCAATCTCGACCTAATTGTGGAGAACCTGGATGGCAGCCCCGCGCTGCTGCACAACGCCGGTGTACCCGGCCGCCACTGGGTCAGCGTTGAACTGGCCGGAACCAAGAGCAACCGGCTGGCGCTGGGTGCGCGCGTCGTGCTGCATGCTGGCGGCATGACACAGACCGAGGAAGTGCGCAGTGGTGGCAGCTACCTGTCACAGAGCGATCTGCGCGTTCACTTTGGGCTGGGCAGCGCGACCCGCGTGGACTCGGTGGAGGTGCACTGGCCGTCTGGCGCGGTGGACACGCTGGCGAATCTGCAGGCCGACCGCTTCTACGCGGTGCGGGAAGGCGCGGGGGTGGTATCCGCGGAGGCAATCCGCCTCGGACGCTGAGGGTGAGGCTAACTTGTTGATTTCACAGCAGCTGCTGCGGGGAATCAAGCCAAAGTTTCATCTGAGGAATTTTCTCCAGCGAATCTGCGCAAAATGTCTTGACACGACAGATTTCTCTGTCGTTTCATGAGTAGCGCTGCCAGGCAATCCTTTTACCAGTACTTCTGGCGACGTACGTTCGGTTCCACCCAAAGAAGGATGCGGCGTTCCAACGCCTGCATTGCAACATTGTTTGTTTCTCGGAGGCCAATGAAAAGGCAAAACTCAATTCTCGGGGCTCTGGCCCTGGCCGCCGTACTTACTGGGAGCATGCTTGCCCAGAAGACGAGCGGTACGGTCACGGGTCAGGTGACAGATCCATCCGGCGCTTCGGTGCCGAATGCGACCGTCAACTTGATCAACAAAGCAACCGCTACCAACCGCACCGTTCACACCAATGGATCGGGCGAGTACACGTTTACTGACGTCCAGATCGGCACGTACGAAGTGGACGTGGTCTCCCCAAGCTTCCGTAAACAGGTCACGCAAGGCGTGGTCGTGAACGTGGACAACGTAACCACGGCCGACGCGCACCTGGTCACCGGTGACGTGAGCGAGTCCGTTACGGTTACCTCCTCCACGGTGCAGGTGCAGACCGAAGATGCTTCGGTAGGCGGCATCGTTGATGGCACGCAGGTGAAGGAACTGCCGCTGAACGGCCGCTCGTTCGTGCAGCTGACCCAGCTGCAGCCCGGCATTTCGCCCGCGAACAACTTCGATTCGAAGAACAAGGGCCTGCAGGCCGGCGTCGATTTTTCGGTGAACGGCAATCCGACGACGAACAACCTGTACCTGATCGACGGTGCGAACAACAACGACGTGGGTTCGAACCGCACGATCCTGATTTACCCCAGCATCGACGCGATCGCCGAGTTCAAGATGCTGACCAACAGCTACGGACCGGAGTACGGCCAGGCCTCGGGCGCGATCATTTCGATCGCGACGCGGCAGGGCACGAACACGATCCACGGGTCGGCGTTCTACCAGGGCCGCAATGACGCTCTGGCGAGCTACACGTACTTCTCGCGACGCAACGCGGGAACGGGTGCCCCTCTGAACGGCAAGGATAAGCTGCGCCGCAATGATTTCGGCTATTCGATTGGCGGTCCGATCCTGAAGGACAAGCTGTTCGGGTTCTTTAACCAGGAGTTCAATCGCACCATCAGCGGTTTCACCAAATCTGCTTGCGTTGCAACGGCAGCGGAACAGGCCGGTGACTTCACCCAAACCTATGGTGCGGTCAGCGGTAATGCAGGCCAGCTTTCCTCGGGTTGCAATGAGCCGCAGCCGACGTTCGCAAACGGATCCCATCGCCTTGCGACCGTCGACAAAGCTGGTGCCCTGTTGGCCCAGTACTACCCGACGCCGAACAAGGCGCTGTCGGCGGCTGACAACAACTGGTCTGTTTCACTGCCGACCTTCGTCAAGTACCGGCAGGAGAACGTGCGTGTTGATTACAACGTGACACCGCGCAACACTGTCATGGGCCGCTATACCCAGGACAGCTGGGCTGATCCGTCCTATAATGGCAACCAGTACTGGGGCGATTCGGACTTTCCGGCGATCAACACGAACTGGGCGCAGCCGGCGAAGTCCGTGGTAGGGCGTTGGACCAGCACCATCTCCAACACCCTG
Organism: Terriglobus sp.; assembly: GCF_965201105.1. Classification (GTDB taxonomy): domain Bacteria; phylum Acidobacteriota; class Terriglobia; order Terriglobales; family Acidobacteriaceae; genus Terriglobus. The sequence goes on along the minus strand of NZ_OZ241741.1, from coordinate 3,647,177 downwards.
GTCAACGATGCAGAGTTCTCCTACTCGAACAACCGCATCAACCTGACACCCGGTGGCACCAACTCGGGTCTGATTCAGCAGCTGAACGCTGCCATTCCGACGTTGTACCCGGCTTCGATCAAGAACAACAAGGCAGGCAGCATCCCGACCGTTTGGGGCGGCTTGGGTAATTACGGCAGCGGCCAGTCGATCTGGACCATTGCTCCGTGGAACAACCTGGAGAACCTGTACAACTTCCGCGACGACATCTCCAAAGTCGCCGGCAAGCATCAGCTGAAAGCCGGCCTCCTGCTGGGTTGGAACCAGAAGGATGAGGACATCAGCACCTCGGCTTCCGAACACCCGAACTTCGGCACGAGCGATTCAAACATCGACACCACCGCCGGCGGCTTCCGCACAGGCAACAACCTCGCCAACGTCCTGATCCCCAACAACCCGTTCCTTCTTGGGGAGCCGTCGACGAACGTACGCGCTCTTCTGGATTGGCGCGACTACGAGTTCTACGTCGGCGACGTTTGGAAGATTACACCTCGCGTGACGCTGAGCTATGGTTTCCGCTGGTCCTTCCTGCGCACGCCATACCAGCCCAACGGTGCGGAAACGAGCTTCCAGCCGAGCCTGTATGACCGCACCAAGCCCGCATCGGATGCTTGCAACGGCCTGACCTATGTTCCCGGTAAGCCATCGCCTTGCACCGCTGCCAATACTCAGTTCGGTACTGCCTTCTCTGCCGGCGTACCCGGACCGAACAAATACCTGGTCAAGCAAAATAACCACGAGATTGCGCCTCGCGTTGGCCTTGCGTTCGACGTGCTGGGGAATGGCATGACGGCCCTCCGCATCGGCGGCGGTGAGTTCTATCAGCGTGAACGCGTATCTCGCTATACGCTCGAGCAGAATGCACCTTTCGCCGTGAACACTTCCAACTATTCGCGTGCGCTGACCGGCGCAACACCAGCTTCGCTTGCCGGCGGTTCGGCTTCGCCTTCCGGCGGATTCGACACTGCGGACACAATCCCGTCGACCTGGCAATATAACGTTGCGGTCGAGCAGCAGCTGATGAAGAATACAACGGTGCAGGTTGGCTATGTCAGCAACCGGGGCCGGCACCTCACCTCCAACTACGACATCAACAGCATCACTCCGAACAATTGGCAGCTCAGCACGTTTACCAGCGGCGGCGCACAACAGGCGCTTCGGCCGTACAGCAATTTCGGCACGCTGGCGTGGTGGTCTCATAACGGCGACTCCAACTACAACTCGTTGCAAACGGCATTCCGTACACAACTCGCAGGCTTCCGTTTTCAGGCCGCATACACCTGGTCTCACGGGCTGGCGGACGTTCTCACCGACAACTCCGATGGTGGCAACGGCACCGGCGTGCAGAGCTTCACCTACTACCCGGATCCGAGTCTGGATAAGGGGAATGCTGCGACCAACCGTCCCGACTTCTTTGTTGCGAACGGCACGTACCTGCTGCCCCGGCTACAGGGTCGCACCAACCTAGTTCAGCAGACGCTGGGCGGGTGGGAGGTCACGGGTATCACCACGGCGGCTTCCGGCAACTCGTTCTCCATCTACCAAGCTGGTTTGGGTGAGAATACCGGAGCTGTCCCCACCGGGCTGACTTCACAGGCACTGGTCAATGGTGCGCTTGTGTCCTACGGCGCCGGTTCGGTGAACTCGCTCTTTCAGAGCGGACTCACAGCCAGCCAGCGTCCTCTGCTTGCTCAGGGTCAGACCTGCAACAGTGGCAACATCAGTGGAGCGCAGGTGATTAATGCAAATGCGTTCACGCTGATCGGCTATCACCTGGGAACGTATGAGCCGGGCATGGCGCCTCGTGGTGCTTGCCACGGTCCTCGGCTGGTCAACACCGACCTGTCGCTCGACAAAAACTGGCGTGTACACGACCGCTTCAATGTGCAGTTCCGCATGGATGCGTTCGACTTGCTTAACCACGCAAACTTCCGCGCCGATCAGGGTAACTTCACTCCTGTCTCCAGCGTGAACTGCGGACCGCAGAACCAGCGCCTCACCGCGGCACAGGGTGGCGGTCTTGGTTATGCGCCCTGCTCGCCCACCAACAACATCGTCACAAACCAGGTCGCGGGTCAGAACTTTGGCCGGTCGACGGGTGTGAACGGCAACGCCCAACGGCAGTTCCAGTACGGTCTGCACATCGAGTTCTAATCTCGGTGGAAAGGGCTTTTCACCATGAGGGCAGGACTTCGGTCCTGTCCTCTTGTTTTCCGTGCACACCGCGAAAATCGAGTTTGCGTGGAAGCGATCGCGTACGTCGCGACAAAGTACGATAGAGTTCGTCGAACCACCGTTATCATGCGTCTCCTTTCCCCTAACTTTCCCGCCTTGCTCCTGCTGCTTACGACTGCAGGCATCGGCGGCGCTCAGTCACAACATGGAACAACGGCGGCACGCAGCGGCACGCGGGCGGCGACACAGAAAGCCGCGAATGTCAACGCAGGCGTTACGGCGGGCGCGTCCGCAGGAAATGTTCCGGGTAACGTGGGCGGGCGTCTCGATGTGCTCACGCGCATGCAGAGCGCAGCCGTGCAATCGGGAGATCCGGTGCAGATCGCGCTGTCATCCCGCGAACTGAATGCCGAGTTGCTGAATCTGCTTGGTACGATCGCCGCGGGCGAAAATCGGATCACGGAAGCGGTCGATCTTGACCGGAGGTCGCTTGCGTTACACCCGGACGACGATGTCGCTTTGCGTCTGGCGTCGCTCCTTGCCCACACGGGGCGTGCAGACGAGGGCATCCGGATCGCGGAGCAGGTGGCAGAAACAAATCCCAAAAATCCTCGGGCGTTTACCACCCTGGCTTCCATCCTGCGCAGCCTGCATCGCGATCACGACGCGATCGCGCCGCTGCGGACAGCTCTGCAACTCGACCCGAGCCCGTCTATTGCATTTGCGCTTGGATCGGCGATGCTGAGTGCGCATGATAAGGCCGGCGCGGAACAGGTGTTTCAACGACTGCTCGCGGCTTCGGACGGGGCGGCGATCTGGCACGTGGCGATCGGCGACGCTTACCGCGAAACCGATTACCTGGAGGAGGCCGCGGCAGAGTTCCGCAAGGCGCTCCTCATAGATCCACATGCAACGCATGCCGAGTTCTTCCTCGGGCTCGTGAGCCTGCAGATGAATGAATGGGGGCCGAATTCGGAGAGCTTCCTTCACCTGCGGAAAGCAGTGGAGCAGAACCCACACGAGTACCTGAGCAACTTCTATCTTGGCGCGCTGGAGTCCACAGACGGCAGCGATCTCCCGTCCTCCGATAGTCACCTGCACGCCGCGGCTGCGGCAGATGCATCGCAACCGGAGGTCTGGATTTACCTGGGCCAAAACGCCAATCGCGAGCACCAGAACGAGCAAGCGATTGCGGATCTGCGCAAGGCAGTGGAATTGACCGGAACCGATGAAGAGCGGAATCACTTCCAGATTCGCCGAGCCTATTTCAGCCTGGGCCGGCTGCTGATTGCGGCGGGCAAGCACGACGAGGGTGAGAAGTATCTGGCGGATTATCGGCGCACCGGCGAGGCCTCCGCAGCGCAGGCGACAGCTGCAATTGCCGAGAAGCAGAGCAGCGCAGCCAGCACATTGAACGGGCAGGCCCCAAGCGAAAGCCTGCGTTACCTGGCAAACGCCACGGCGACAACGCAGGCTGCCACAGTCGTCGCAACGCAGGACACGGCTGCCGTTTCACCGCAATTGCGTTCAGCAGAGGCGCAGCTGAGAGCCATGCTGCGCAACGGCTACAACGACCTGGGAACCGCGGAAGCGCGGCAGCAGGACTACGCGCAGGCGCTGCACGATTTTCAGCAGGCCGAGCGTTTTGGCGAAGCGTCGCCCGCGCTGCTGCACAATATCGCCGTCGCCGCCTACCGGCTCAACGACCCGGCTGAAGTGCAGCGGGCGCTGACCGAGTACTTTGGAACGACGCCCGCACCACAGGACTCGCGAGCCCGCATGATGCTGGCCATGGCGAACTTTGACCTGGGGCATTTTGGCGAGGCGGCGCATGACTTTCACGCGGCCGGCGATGCTGCGCTTGGCGACCCGCGCACCACGTATAGCTATGCACTGTCGCTGGCGCGGGATGGACAGGCGCAGCAGGCGAATGCGCTGGCCGACCGGCTGGTCGCCTCGGCGAACCTGTCGCCGGATAAGCTGGCGTTGGTGTGCAATGTGTACTTTCTTGCGGAGAACTACGAGAGCAGTCAGAGCTGCTACGGTAAAGCCGCGCAACAGGACCCGGCACTGCAGCGCGCGCACTATTTTGTGGGCGAATCGCTGATCCATCTGGACCGGCCGGCGGAGGCCATTCCTGCGTTGCAGGCCGAGCTGGCGCTGTCGCCCGGCGAGCCGAATGTGGAAACTTCGCTTGCCTTCGCGCTGTCGCAAACCGGGCACAAGGATGAGGCGATGGCACTGCTCGACAAGACAGTGGCGGCGCACCCGGAGAATGCGGAGGCGCAGTACCAACTGGGCAAGCTGCTTGCCGAGCAGGGCAAGACAGCGGACGCGATTCCGCACCTTGAGGCTTCGGTGCAACGTGATGCCAACAAAGATTATGCGCACTACCAGCTCGCCACGGCGCTGCGGAAGGCGGGCCGCACGGCGGATGCCGAGCGCGAATTCGCCATCTATCGCCAGATCAAGGATAAGCACCGCAACGATCGCGCCGCTCCCAAGGGTGCGCAGCCGGAACGGCAAGCGCCGTAGCCTTTCAAGCCACGCCAGTACACCACTTTTCTCAAGCCAAGGAACGACGGACGCATGAGCTCATCGAAGTCCCACGACAGTCTTGCGCGTCCCACGCGGCGCGAGTTTCTGGCCACTACAGCCGCCGCAGGTGTGGTGTTTGCGGCGAAGCCGGCGGCGGCACTTGCCGCGGAGCCCGCGCCATTGCAGACGGCGGCGAGCGGTGCGATGCAGGCCGATGCAGCGTCCTCGATGGCAGGTCCAGCATCTGGAGGGTTCACACGCGGCGTCGGCGTATACCCGGGGCAGCCCGCGGCTTATTGTGGGCCGCAGCTGGTCTCCGCGCCCGCAGGCACGCGCAACCTGGCGCTCTTCAAGCCGGCGTATCACTCGTCAAGCTACGACTACAACCTGACCGCGCAGTGCGTGACCGATGGGATCACCGCGACCGAACTGCCCATGTGGTTCAGCTGCACCTCTGGCGAGCGGCTCCTGCCCAAGCCGGAGCGCGAGATCCTGATCGATCACCATCCGGCGAACACGCTCAGCATGAGTGGTCTGCATCACATGATCGAGCTGGCGATTGGTGGGGGCACGACGCTGCCTGAGGTGGACCGAGTCGAGCTGTTCGTAATGGTGCCGCAGGACATACCGGCGGCGAGTCTGCGCTTTGCGATCTCCACGTCACAGGACGGCTACACTTGGCAAGCGCAAGGAACGGTCAGCGGCGGCGCGCCGGGCGATCTGTCCATTTACCCGCCGGACCTGGTCGCGTATCACCAGATTCTGCTGCCGAACATTGTGTTCGCCGCACCGGCGAGGCCGCGCCGCTACCGGGTGGAAATGACCGCGACCGGAGAGGCGAAACGCTACGGGGCAAACCTGCTGTGGCAGTTGGGACAGGTGGCGCTGTATCGCGGAGCGCAGCGGGTTGAGATTGGTGGACCGTATCACTTCACCAGCGCGTGGAAGAGCGCGGGGCTGGATGAGGAATGGGTATATGTGGACCTGCTGGATGCGTGCGAGATCGAGTCGGTCAAGCTGCACTGGATTGCAGCAGCTTTGCAAGGCAAAGTTCAGGTGTCGAGCGATGCTTCGACATGGCGGGACGCGGCGATGCTGCAGGGCACTACGCCTGTCGAGGAGATTCGCTTCGCCGCGACGGAGCGCGCGCGGTATGTTCGCGTGTTGATGACGCAGCCGGCGACGGAGCACGGCTACATCCTGAGTGAGGTGGAGGTGTTTGGGCGAGGCGGACGCGTTCCAGCGATGGGCGAAGCGCCTGCCGCGGTGCTGGGGCCCAGTGGTTCCCTGTCGGGCGCGGTGTGGCGTTTGCAACGGGATTCGCTGGTGCAGGCCGAAGGAGCTGCGCTGTCGAAGGCAGGCTTTCACGATGCTGAGTGGCTGCCAGCCACGGTGCCAGGCACAACGCTTACGTCTTACCTGAACGCGGGCGCTGTCCCTGATCCGAACTTTGGCGAGAACCAGCTTTACATCTCGGATTCCTACTTTTACGCGGACTTCTGGTACCGAGCCGAATTCCCCACACCGCAAACGTCGCAGCCACGCACGATGCTGTGCCTGGACGGGATTAACTGGAAGGCCGAAGTCTTCCTGAATGGTGAGCCGCTGGGGCGAGTCGATGGGGCATTCTTTCGCGGCGTGTTCGACGTGACCGGCAAGCTGAAGCCTTCCGGGCAACAGAACGCGCTGGCCATCCTGGTGCACAAGAATGCAACGCCCGGTACGGTTCACCAGAAGACGTATGAATCGCCAAGCCCGAACGGCGGTGCGCTGGGGCATGACAACCCGACCTTTCACGCTTCGGTTGGGTGGGACTGGATACCGACGATTCGTGGGCGGAACACTGGGATTTGGAATGATGTGCGGCTTGCGCACGCGGCGGATGTGACGGTAGAAGATCCGCTGGTCACGACCAAGCTGAATGAGGATCGATCGGTTGCGGATGTTTCGATCACGGTGGTCGTGAGCAACCGGTCGGGGAGACCCGTGAGTGGAAAGGTAATGGGTTCCCTTGGCGATGCAAAATTCTCGGCACCGTGTACGGTTGCTGCGAACTCCGAACAAGCCGTCACGATTACGAGCGATGGCAACCCCGCGCTGCGCATGAAGAATCCACGGTTGTGGTGGCCGAACGGCTATGGCGAGCCATACCTGCATGAGGCGAGCGTTTACTTTGCGCCGCAAAGCGGAATGGCATCGGAGTCGGTGTCTTTTCTTGCCGGGCTGCGGGAGATCACGACGACGGAGACAAACAGCCGGCTGAAGATCTTCGTAAATGGCCGCCGGCTCATCGCGAAGGGCGGAAACTGGGGATTTTCGGAGTCTATGCTGCGGTACCGCGCGCGTGAGTATGACGCGGCGTTGCGCTATCACCGCGAGATGAATTTCAACCTGGTGCGCAACTGGGTCGGGCAGATTGGTGAGGATGCGTTCTACGAGGCATGCGATCGCCACGGCATCCTGGTGTGGCAGGACTTCTGGCTGGCGAATCCGTGGGACGGTCCCATACCGGATGACAACGCGATGTTTCTTGCCAACGGCCGAGACCTGGTGAAGCGCATCCGGCGGCATGCCTGCATCGGTATCTACTGCGGGCGCAACGAGGGCGATCCGCCGCCGGTGCTGGAAGCGGGCATCCGCAAGCTCTTGGCCGAACTGCACCCGGAGATGCACTACATTCCAAGCTCGGCCGACCACGTGGTCAGCGGGCATGGGCCATATCGCACCCTGAGCGCGATCGAGTACTTCAGCAACCCTGATAACATGCTGCACTCGGAGATTGGCGCGCCGAACATTCCATCACTGGAAAGCGTGCGCGCCATGATGCCGGAGCAGGCGCTGTGGCCGCAGGGGCTTGACTATGGCCTGCACGACTTCACGCTGCAGGGCGCGCAAGGAGCGCAGACGCTGCTGGCGCTTATCGCAAATGAGTATGGCGGTGCGACGAATGCGGCGGACTGGATCGAGCTGGCGCAGTTCCTGAACTACGACACATATCGCGCCATGTTTGAGGCGCAGAGCCGCGACCGCATGGGTGTTCTGCTGTGGATGAGCCATCCTTGCTGGCCGTCGTTTGTGTGGCAGACGTACGACTATTACTTCGATTGCACGGCTGCGTATTTTGCATGCAGGAAGGCGTGCGAGCCGATCCACATTCAGTGGAATCCGCTGAGTGACTCGGTTGAAGTGGTGAACTACAGCGCGGGTGATCAGGCCGGTGTGCAGGCCATGGCGGAGCTGCTGAATCCAGACGGGAAATCGGTGTGGAAGAAGCAGGCGCCGGTGAACGCGCCGGAGGACTCGACATCGGTTGCGCTCAAGATGCAGTATCCGGAGGGGCTCGCACCGTTTCACCTGCTGCGGCTGACGCTGACGCGGGGCGATGCCGTGCTCTCAACCAACACGTACCTGCGCGGCAAGGATGCGGGGAACCTGCGCGAGATACGCCGGCTGCCCAAAGCGCGGTTGCAGGTGAAGACGCAACAGGAGCGGCGTGGTGAGGCGTGGCACCTGAGCACCACGGTGACGAATACCTCAACTGTGCCCTCGCTGCTGACGCGGCTGCAGGTGGTGGGCACGCAGGACCGCAAGCGCATGCTGCCCGCCATTTTCGATGACAACTACTTTGTGCTGATGCCCAATGAGACGCGCACGATCATGACGGAGTTGAGGCACGAGGACACGCGCGGTCAGCAGCCGGAGATTGCCGTAACGGGATTCAACGCCAACGCGGGATGAATTTGGCAGGCCGGGAAAGATGGTTGCGAGCGACTGTCTGAGCCCTGGAGCAGGGCGGCGAGCGCGCGCCAGTCTCTTGCGATCGCTTCGGCGTGGCTCACGCTTTCGGCAAAGCTGGCGAGGCTAATACGACGATACGAAACACCAGATTCGCGCACGACGGATTCTTCGTACGCGGCAATCCAGGTACACAGCCGTGCGAGCCGGGCGTTGTCCCAATAACGTGGGCCACGCTTGAACTGGGCCGGATCCTGCCAGGCCTCGGGTCGGTGCACAGCTAAGCGCGGCTCAAAGATAAAGCGGTTCAGGAAAACGCCCTCTGCGCTGTCGCCCACAAAGACGCCCGAGCCCCAAAGCCGCACGACCCAGCCGCCATCTCGCAAGGTGTACTGCGTGGAGCGGTCCGCACCATTGGGAGCGCGCATGCGGTCGAAGCCACGCGTGAGCAGCAGATTGCTGGTGCTGCGGACATCGCATCCCCACAACCAGCACTGTTGGTTCAACAACGCTGCGCCTGCGCGCTGCACGTGCCGCCGCAACGCTGCCTGCTTGCGGAGGTCCTGCGGTGTGCCAAGTGGGACACGCACCGGCGGAATCATCGTTGCCGCTAGCACGTCACCGCCGGGAACAAGTCGGGGTGCTGCTGAATGGCTTTCGTTGCGAAGCGCTCCGGGAACATGGCGGCGAAAGGGTCCCCATACTGCGCCCACGCATCCGGTCCTCCCCGCATCTCCGCCTCGGTCAGCAGGGCCGCGTTCAGCGCAGACTCGATCGACGCACGATCCATGTGCTGACCGATGAAGACGATCTCCTGACGCCGGTCGCCGTATTCGCCTTCAAACACCTGTTCCCGATAAGCAAGCGTTTCCGCGTCGTCTGGATCGACGTGATCTTCGACCGCGAGCCACTGCGCCTGGGGCTCGAACGTAAGGTTCTTGCCGGTGATGTTGAAGAGGATGAGGTCGTCATGCGCGGTCGCCAGCCACAAGAAGCCCTTCGCGCGCAGCACGTTGGGAAAGCCACGATCGGTCAGGTCTTCCAGGCGTTGCGGATGGAAGGGTTTGCGCGCGCGATAGACGAAGCTGGCGATGCCGTACTCCTCCGTCTCGGGAGTGTGCACATTGTTCAACTCACGGACCCAGCCGGCGGACTGTTGCGCCGCTTCCATGTCAAACAGGCCAGTGTTCAGGATTGTCGTTGACGGGACCACTCCGCGCTCCGCGTGCAGGATGCGGGCGGTGGGGTTGAGTTGCAGCACGATATGCTCAAGGCTTGCCAGTGCTTCGGCACTGACCAGGTCCGTTTTGTTCAGCACGATAACGTTTGCAAACTCCACCTGATCCATGAGCAGGTCCGCCAGCGATCGCTCGTCCTGGTCTCCGGCGATCTCGCCGCGCTCGCGCAGATCGTCTGCCGAGTGAAGATCCTGCAGAAAGCTCGAGGCATCCAGTACCGTGACCATGGTGTCGAGCCGCGCCAGATCCGACAGTGTTTGCCCGCTCTCATCGACAAAGGTAAAGGTGGCCGCGACGGGCAGGGGTTCGCTGATGCCGGTGGACTCGATCAGCAGGTAATCAAAGCGGCCCTCGCGTGCAAGGCGCGAGACCTCCTGCAGCAAGTCGTCGCGCAGGGTGCAGCAGATGCAGCCGTTAGTCATTTCGACCAGCTTTTCTTCGGTGCGGCTCAGCCCGGCACCGCCCTGCTCCGCGCCCTGGGCGACCAGTTGAGCGTCGATGTTGATCTCGCTCATGTCGTTCACAATCACGGCGACGCGCAGTCCCTGGCGGTTTGCAAGGACGTGGTTCAGCAGCGTCGTCTTGCCCGCGCCGAGGAAGCCGGAGAGAACAGTGGTGGGGAGCAGGGGCATGATGCGAATCCTTTCTCAATTGAGAACTGATTCGCATTTATATCGGATCGGGATGCTTATTGCAAACTGGTTCCTGATTGCTTCCGATCGCTCCGCGTGACCGGATCATTCTAGACTTGTGATGGAGGTGCGAAAGCCACGGCCCGGTAGGTGGTCCGGGCGGCATCAGCAACGCTCCTACAAGTGCCGGTTTCCAAGTGGGACCGGTGACCGGTGCGTCCCTTCCTTAAGTGGAGAAGGGACGACTATGCCTGAATTTAGCCTTATCCTGATGGGTGCCGCGTCTGGCGAAACGCTCTTGTCCATCGCGAAGTGGATTGTCGCGCTTGTTGCCGTTTGGAATTTCGGCGGTGTGGTGGACGATGCTATGGCTGCGACGGTGCCGGGCTCTCGTCGATGAGGGCGAAGATTTCTGGCGTTGCGATGCGGACCGAAGTGTTGGGAAGGGTCAGCTCGACGCCGGGGAACGGAACAGGGCGGCCGTCCTGTTCCACTGTCCAGATTTCGCGGCTGCGCGGGTCGATGATCCAGACGTGCGGAACGCCCATTTGCAGGTATTCTTCGACGCGCTCAAGGATGCGGCTGAAGCGATCCTCGGTCGAGAGGATTTCAACGCACAGCAGCGGTGCTGTGTGTAGGATGCTGGTGAACGGGTCGCTTACCGGGACGACACACACATCCGGAATACGGAAGCGTGTTGGCGAGACTTGCACGCGCTGCTCGGTCAGGGGCGTCAGCTTCCACTCATGCCGGTGTTGCGCAAAGATTGCGGCGATCATCGACTGCACGGAACTATGCCAGCGTTCGCCCAAGTTGCGCTCCTGCACCTCGCCGTCCACGTAGTCGCAGTCGGGCCGATAGCTGGTGGAAAGGTATTCTTCCGCGGAGATGAGGGCCGTGGTCGCCATGCGATCAGTATGACGCCTGGTTGCGTCAAGGTGAAGAGCCTGCCTAGCTGAGGGTTTCCTGCAGCTTGGTGATGGTCGAGTTCAGGGCCTTGTCGGTGCGGCGCTGCTCGTCGATTTTGGCGATGGAGTGCATGACGGTGGTGTGGTGCTTGCCGCCGAACTGGCGGCCGATTTCGGGCAGTGAGGCTTCGGTCATCTGCTTGGCAAGGTACATGGCGATCTGGCGCGGGACGACGATCTGGCGCGAGTTGTTTTTCTGCTTGAGCTCGCTGATCTTCATGCCGAACTGTTCGGCGGTGGCGCGCTGGATGGCTTCGATGGTGATCTTGCGCACCTGGGTGTCGATGAACTGCTTGAGGCACTGCTGGGCGGTGGCGAGGGTGATGTCCACGTGGTGCAGGCTGGTCCAGGCCATAAGGCGGACGAGTGCGCCTTCGAGCTCGCGCACGTTGGTGCGCACGTTGCCGGCGATGAACATGGCGACGTCGGTCGGCAACGTGGCCTGCTCGTTCTCCGCTTTCTTCTGCAGAATGGCGACCTTGGTTTCAAGATCGGGCGGCTGGATGTCCGCGATGAGGCCCCACTCAAAGCGCGAACGGAGGCGGTCTTCGAAGTCGGCCAGCTCTTTCGGCGGACGGTCGCTGGCGATCACGATCTGGCGCATGCTTTCGTGCAGGGCGTTGAAGGTGTGGAAGAACTCCTCCTGCGTACGCTCCTTGCCGGCGAGGAACTGGATGTCGTCGATGAGCAGGACATCGACCGTGCGGTACTTGTCGCGAAAGCTCGTCTGGCGATTGGTACGCATGGAGTCGATCATCTCGTTGGTGAACTTTTCACCGGAAACGTAGGAGATGGAGAAGTGCGGGTTACGGCGTTTTACTTCGTGCCCGATGGCGTGCATCAGGTGCGTTTTGCCAAGACCCACGCCGCCGTAGATGAAGAGCGGGTTGTAGGCCTTGCTGGGGCGCTCGGCGACGGCGAGGGACGCCGCGTGCGCGAACTGGTTGCCGCTGCCGATAACGAAGTTGTCGAACAAGTAGCGCGCATTCAGTTGCGCGGCAGAATTCCAGTCGAACCGTGATTGTTCGGTGCTGGGAACCTGGGGCGGCTGCGGACGGTTGGGGCTGAGCCCGCCGTGGTGGTTGCCGTGTTGGGGTGTGGGGAAACCCTGTGCGGAAGCGGGCTGCGGCGCGTTCGGCGAGTGCGAGGATGCGGGCGCGAAGCCACCGTCTTCCCGCGTCTTGATTTCGCGAGGCTGGGGCACGCTGGGGTCGGCTTCCGCGGTGACGAAGCGCACCTGCTCGACTTCAAGACCCATGTTGTCGATCGCTTCGTGGATCAGGTCGTGGTACTTTTCGCCAATGTGTTCGAACTGGGTGGTGGGGACACGCACAAACAGGGTTCGATCGTTCACATGGCTAAAGCGGGTTGGCTTCAGCCAGGTGTGGAAGCTCTGACGGTTGACGCGCATTTCAAGCGCGCCCAGGATGCGCATCCAGTCGTTCACCGTGGCCGCCGCTAATGGAGCAAAACTCATTCCGCTGGTTCCCCGTTCCGTTATCGGGCGACCAAGGTGCGTCGCGCGTCGGTGCTCGGGCGGACACCTCGCTGCCTTAGCAGCCTGGCGTCGCCGGTCACTCTTCCTTATCCAAACCGCACGGCGCTGAACCGTTGCGGGAGCAAAGCATAGCAGGTTGAGCAGAGCGCAAAAAGTGTTGCTAGCCTGCAAAGACACAACTGTGTCGTCGCCGCGCAACGACACGCAGCGTGCAAGCAATCTGCTCTGTTGTGAAGACCGCCATCGGGATCGTGCCCGCGGGCTGGTGTCAGGTGGTGCTGGAGCGCCGCAGTGGCTGGCTCTTTTCGTACTTGGCCGGCTTCTGCACTCGCCTCTTCAATCTTGCGAACGAGCCTCATCGTAGCACGTTCGGATCGCCGTTTTGAAAGCCCGGTGAACGCAAGCGTGCGAGGATTTTTGCGCTTGCACCACCTCCATTGCAATGCTGTGTCCGGTCTGCAACGGAAGTGGCAGACCGGGTCAAAATGGCTTGCGCGTCTCCTCGCAAATGCGCTATAGGACTGGACTTCGCGAGTCGGCAAGCGGCATGCGCGGCAGGCTCGACGGAGCGCCTTAAATCCATGTAAGCAACTTCGTTGCGGTTGCGCATGCCGTTCTCAATCATTCGTTTGTGAATGGCGGTGAATCGCGGCACACTTGGATCGAGGCCCGCGAATTGTCACCCATGCTCTTATCGATTTTTCTGCTGCTTCTCACGCTTCCGGCACAGTCACAAAATCAGGACCAGAACCGGGACCAAACAAGCTGGAACCTGCGCAGCTTTCATGCCGCGGGCGACGGCCGCACGAGCGATACGGCAGCTCTGCAAAAGGCCATCGACCAGGTGTCGCGGGAGCACGGCATGCTTGTGGTGCCCGCGGGCGTTTACGTGATCGGCACGGTCGAACTGCGCAGCCACATGACGTTGCTGCTGGAGCACGGCGCGGTATTGCAGGGCAGCCCGCGCATGGCGGACTACGGCACGATTGCGCAGTATGGCCTGGATCGCCGTTACGGCATCAGCAGCTCCGGTGAAGGAGATCGCGTCGGCATGCTAATCGCGCGCGATGCCGAGGACATACGTATTACGGGCGATGGCGCGATCGATGGCCTGGGGAAGAGCTTCTTCGATCCCGCGACGCCGCACGCGGGCCTGGACTTCGATCCGAGCCGCACACGCAGTCCTGATGCGTTCGTGAAGGACATTCATCGCACCGACGATGGTCCGCTGGAAGTACGCAGCAGCGGCCGTCCCGGCACCATGCTGCAGTTCCACCACGTGCGCAATGTGACGATCGAGGGCGTGACGCTGCGCGACGCACCCAACTGGACACTGCACCTGCAGCACGCGCAGCATGTGACGATTCACGCGCTGCGCATCGACAGCGATCCGCGCCTGCCGAACAACGACGCCATGGACTGCATGGATTGCCATGACCTGCGCGTGTCCGACTCGAGCTTCACCGCGGGCGATGACGACTTCGCCATCGTGGGATCAAGTGACGTTGCGATCACGAACTGCACGCTCGAGTCGAACTCCGCCGCGATCCGATATGAGAATTCGAGTGATGCGGTGTTCAGCAATCTGGTCATCCGCAGCAATCGTGGGATCGCCATCTTTGCGCGTGAGGGCACGTATACGCGCAACGCTCTGTTTCAGAACATCGTGATCGAAACGCGGCTGAAGCACGGACACTGGTGGGGCAAGGGTGAGCCGATCTATATTGCGAGCTCGATCCGGCCGGGTGATCCCGCGGTGGAGGCGCAACGCGGTCAAGGCGAGAGTGGAACGCACCCCGCAAATGTTCCCGCGCCCGCATTCATCGAAGCGATGAGCATGGCGTCAACGGTCGGCGGCGTCGTTGAGAACCTTCGCTTTTCCGACATCCTGGCCGATGCCGATGCCGGCATCCTGCTGGAAGCCACCCATCCCGGCGCAGTGCGCGACATTACGCTGCGCAATGTGAGGCTGCGGATGCACGCACCCGCACCGGAGCTGGCTGCGAGCGAAGGCGGGAACTTCGACCTGCGCTGGACCGCCAACACCGTGGCCGACGGCATTGTGCGGCACGACATTCCGGCGGTCTACGCGCACAACATCGACACGCTTACCGTTGACGGGCTGGAGGTAAGCTGGCCGCTGCCGATGGTGCACGTGTATACCGGCCCTGGCTCCGTGCCACCACCGAAGCGTTCGAATGATTTGGATGATCCCTACTCGCGAAATCCTTGGCCCGCGTACTTCACCGGCGCGGTCGAGGTGCATGGGTTTCAGAGTGTGTCGCTCGATCGCATTCACGCCGGGTCGCGTCCGGACAGCACGGTTGCGGTGGTCACGCTGGACGATGGCAATACCGCAACGCTGCGAGACAGCGAGTCGACTACTGCGGGGCAGCCGCTGCTGCGCGTTACAGGCATGCGGACGCCGGTGTTTACCAGCGGCAATCGGCCCGATACTGTTCTGGCGAAACGCGCGCGGCACTGACGCGGCGCTACACTCAGCGCATGTTTTGTCATGCGCTTATATCGCTTCTGGTGTTTTCCTCTGCGTTGCCTGCCGCTGCGCAATTCACGATGCAGGACTCCGGGACGAACGCGGACCTGCGCGGCATTGTGAACGTGGGCAACGGCACGGCGTGGGCCAGCGGAACGCATGGCACGGTGCTGCGCACGGAGGACAGCGGCTTTGTGTGGCAGGGCTGCGCAGTGCCGCCTGGCGCGGAGAAGCTCGACTTTCGCGGCATCCAGGCGTTCGATGATCAGACCGCGATCGTGATGTCGAGCGGTAAGGGCGACCTGTCGCGCGTGTACAAGACGACGGACGGATGCGCGACGTGGAAGCTGGTGTTTACGAATCCGGATGCGGAGGGGTTTTTCGATGCCATGCAGACGAGCACGCGCGACGTGGCCCATGAAGGTGGCGAGCCCCACATTTGGTTGCTCGGCGATCCCGTGAATGGCCAGTTCGCTTTATTTGGTAGCTTCGATCTCGGGGAGCACTGGCATCGAGTTCGACAGGCAGGTCTTGCGGCACGCGCATCGCAAGGGGGCGCTTTCGCTGCCAGCAACTCCCTGTTCATTCTCGGGTACCCGCTCCAGTTTGCTACGGCGCAAGGCTGGTTGTATGGCGGTGGCCTGGAGAACTGCACCATGGGACTCGTCCGCGCACACATGGAGCAATGCCTGAATGGCTTCCGCTTCTCAGCGGAGCAGTTACCGATGGCACACGGCAGCAGCAGCTCGGGCATCTTCTCCATTGCGAACTGGAACGAAGATCTTGTTGCGGTCGGTGGTGACTACAGCAAGCCGGAGGAAACGGACGGCACGGCGGCCTTTCTGGCAGCAAATCCGACCGTTGCCGTGCACGGTCGAAGCAAGCAGGTGACGCCATCGTCGCAAACGAAATGGCTTCCGGCGCAAACACCTCCGCACGGCTACCGATCTTCCGTTGCTTATGACGCACAGACGAAAACCTGGATCACGGTGGGGCCGAATGGGACGGATGTGTCGACCGATGACGGGCGCAACTGGCGCGCGTTGAAGCCGGGGTATGGCGACGATGCGAATGCGGATAAGCAGTGGAATGCGTTATCGCTGCCGTATGTGGTGGGGCCGCATGGGCGCATTGGGCGGTTGCGGGAAGATGCGCTTGCGATGTCGCAGAGTGGATCCACGCCGCAGAAGAACCCACGTTAGCTTCGCGAACGTGGGGCACGGGTCGTGATGGGCGTGGGCTGCGGTGTTTGCGCCTGCGGGTGCAACCTGTGACGCATGTGTGTTTGTGATGGTTGCGGCTCCGGCGTGTTTGTCCTTCCGTAGCGAAGCGAAAGAATCTGCTTTCTTTCGCGTCACCAGAGAATTTGTCATTTCGACCGGAGCACGCGCGTTCGTTGCGCGTGCGCAGTGGACTTGGTGCTTGCACGGAAACCTGCATTTTGCCTGGGGCTGCATCGCCGCTTCGGACAAAATGCAGGTCTCTCCACTCCGCAGGACGGTGAAGCTGTCCTGCTGCGGTCGAGATGACAGTCCTTCGGTGACGCAAAGAGCAGGTTCCTACGCTTCGCTACGGAATGACAAACCAAACCTGCCAGTAAACGAGCATCCGTCGCCACGGAATGCAAACATGAGAGACCGCCACCTCACGCCATGCGAACACCGCAGGCAATCGCGTGAGTCTTGCCGCAATCCCAACCGCAGCAAGGGAGAAGCACGATGGCAGATCTGAAGGTTCCTGTGGGCAGCGACGATCACTGCGCGGGCGAGGACGACGCGGCGGTAACGCTGGTGGAGTATGGCGATTACCAGTGCCCCGACTGCGGCGTGGCGTACCCCGTGGTGAAGCAGTTGCAGAAGCACTTCGGCGACAAGCTGCGGTTTGTGTATCGTAACTTTCCGCTGCCCATGCACGAGTTCGCCGAGGCCGCCGCGGAAACAGCGGAGTTCGCCGGCAGCAAGGGCAAGTTCTGGGAGATGCACGACGCGCTGTTCGAGCATCAGGACGAGTTCAGCGAGACGTTCTTCGGCGACCTTGCTGAACAGGTCGGCTTGAAGCCCGCCGCGCTTGAGAAGGCACTGGAGGAGGAGACCTTCACCGACAAGATTGAGGACGACATCAACTCGGGCGAGCAGAGCAAGGTGCACGGCACGCCGACGTTTTTTGTGAATGAGAAGCGGCACGGAGGCGATTACGATTTCGACACGCTCAAGCACGCTGTGGAGCAAGCAGCGGCGTAAACGCTTCTCGCTTCAGTTCGCGAGCGCTGGCGGCAGTTCGTTCCACCGCGAGATGACACGCGTGTCGCGCTCCCACCCGAGCACGCTGATGCTTGCGGTTGAAAGGGCGAGGTGTTCGCCAAGCGCCCCGCCCTGCGCGTTGCCCGAGCCGATCCAAACGCCCGCGAGTATGCGGAAGATATGCGCATGCGCGAACAGGGCGCAGCGGCCACCGTGCTGCATGCAGCGGTCGATCACAGCCTGTGCGCGCGCGGCAACCTGCGGCAACGATTCGCCGCCCGTGATCGGGCTGCGCCACACGTTCCAGTCCGGGAGGGCTTCGCGGATCTCTGGCGTCGACTTGCCTTCAAACTCACCGTAGTTCCACTCCTGCAGGTTTAGTTCAATCTCCGCGCTGGTGTGTACGCCGGCGAGGCGGGCGGTTTCCTGCGCGCGCTGGCGGGGGCTGGTCAGCAGGAGGTCGAACTGCACCTGTGCCAGCACGGGGGCGAGCGCCGCAGCCTGCTCGCGGCCGTGTTCCGTCAGGGGCAGATCGGTAAAGCTGGTGTGGGCGCCGCTCCTGGACCATTCGGTTTCGCCGTGACGGATCAGCCAGAGTTCGGGCCTGGTGCTAGGTGTGTTTGCCATAGGAGCAGTGTACGGAGCTTAGAAAGCGTTGGACGATTCCATCTTCGTCCAAGACAAACTACGCGTGGCAGCAGAGATGCAGGTTCCTCCACTCCGCACGCGCAAAGAGCGCGCGTGCTCCGGTCGAAATGACAACGTTTAATTACTGCTGCGATGTGTAGAAAAGACCTAAAGCGGATCGCGTTCGCTCGGCATGGGGCCGGTGAAGGGGGAGCAGCAGACTGTCCCGCTGGGGGCGTATTCCATCAGCTCGATGCGCGAATGGTCCGGGTCGAAGATGTTCAACTGCACTTTGCCATCGCGGCCCATCTGGCTGGTGGTGCACTGGTGCGTGTCGCAACCGTTCGCCTTGAGCTGATCGATCGCGGTATCCATCTTGCGCAAACCGAGTGAGACGTGATTCGACCCGCCGCGCTGCTCCGCGGAGGCATCGGGCTTTACGTTGAGCATGTATTCGATCCAGTCGGTGCCGTCGGGCACCTGCTGCGAAACCCAGTCATCTACGCCTTCCTTGAAGCCGCCATGCCAGTATGGCTTGAAGCCGAGGATGTCGCGGTAGAAGGTGTTCTCCTTCTGTTCACTTTGCACCACAAAGCCGGCGTGAATGATACGGTGCGACACGGCGCTATCGTGCATGGGTGGCCTTGGTGTGGGCGTGCGGCTGTCGACGAAGATGATGGTGTTGCCCTCGGGGTCTTGTGTGACCAGCCGGCCGCTTCGAATGGATGAGTTCAGGCCCTTGGCGCGAAGAAAGCGTTGCATGGCCCGGATGTCGGACGTGCGCAGGCCAACCGCCTCTAGCCGGCTGTTGCGGCCGTCATGCAGGTCCAGTGGCGCGGGCGTGGTTTCGATCCACTGACTCGCGTTCACCGGATATGCGATCAGCTGCCCGCCGTTGCCACGCTCCGGTTGCGCGGCCAGGCCCAGTTCCTTGCCATAAAACTGGGCGGCCGCCCCCGGCTGGCTTTCCGCAAAGGTCACAAAGGCGATGCCTGTGATTGCGGGGCGCTGTGACGCGGACTGGGCCAGCAGAGCGGGTGCGAGGGCAAACAGGGCGAGGCGAAGCAGAGAGCGCATGTGCGTCACTGTAGCGACTCGGAGCGGCGCACGTCCAGCGGTGCGGCAGGGTTGGACAGCCCGTGGATCCGGCATCGTTTATGGCGTGCGCCTTCAGCGCTCTTTGTGCTTGTTGACGGGTCTACCTGGGGTACGCCCCAGGCTGGTATGCTGCCGGGCCGTTGGCCCTTAGAATTGGAGCTTCGGTTTTGACCTTGATGCGGGCAGGGTGGTGCTGGGCGTGCTTACAGCGTTCGCAGCTTGCGTTGGACGTCGATGATCTCCATGGCGAGCTGACGGCGCATGGTGTCATCGCCGCGGCGCTCGGCCTCTGCGCTGGTGGCGGTCAACTCGCGCATGCGGCGCTCCAGGCGGCGGCGCTCCAATGCGTGCAGCGCATTGCCGCCATCCATGGTCAGCATGTCGAGGTCGTTGTGGACGTCCTCGGTCAGCACACGCGCAACGATCTCGCGTGACCGGTCGTCGGGCGCAGTCTCCATGGGGTCGACTGCAGCATCGAGCGGCGCGTTGGCAAGAGCCTCAAGCAAGTCAGCCGAGGCCAGCCCCTCAAGCCACTCAGGATGCGCTGCGATTTCCAGCGCCACGCGCTGCCGGATGCGCTGTTCCGGACCGAGCAGCAAGACGCGGAGCAGCTTCTTTTCGTTTTCGCCGATCTGCGATGCCGCGGTCTGCTTGATGCTGCCCAGTCGCTGCGTCGCCGCCTGCTGCATCTCCTTGCGCAGCATGGCCGAGTCGACGCTCAGCTTTTGCGCGGCGTCCTCGGCGAATTGCGCGCGCGCGATCTCGCTCGGCAGCCGCCGGATGTGCGGCAGCAGAAAGTTGATGGCCTTGACTTTGGCGTCGGCGGTACGTTGCGGGAACAGAGCGCGCGCACGCTCGATCAGGTAATCGGCGTGCGGTTTTGCGGTGCGCAGCGCCTCGGCGTACATCGCGACGCCGTGCTGCCGGATGAAGCCGTCAGGGTCCAGCCCACCCTCGAGCGTGACAATGCGGACTTCGAAGCCTTCCTCGGTCAGCAGTGCCAGCGACTTTTCCGCGGCGTTGGCGCCGGCTGTGTCCGGGTCGAAGTTGACGATGACGCGCTTGGTGAACCGGCTGAGCAGGCGCACCTGGTGCTCAGTGAAGGCGGTGCCACTGGTGGCGATGACCGGTTGGATGCCCACCGTGAAGACGCGCAGGCAGTCCATCTGGCCTTCTACCAGCAGGGCATAGTTCTGGTCGCGTATGGGCTGCTTGGCGCGGTGCAGGTTAAACAGCACGCTGCCTTTGCTGTACAGCGCGGTCTCGGGCGAATTCACGTATTTCGGCCCGCTCTTGTCATCGCTGTCGAGGGCGCGCGCGGTGAAGGCGATGGTACGGCCCTGCTCGTTTGCGATGGGGAACGTGATGCGCTTGCGGAAGCGTGCGTAGATGGGGCTGGTCGGGCGGCCGTCGTCGCTCTGTTCCTTGGAGCTGAACAGACCGCTGGCGCGCAACGCCTCTTCCGGAAAGTGCCGCGCCATGGCGTCGCGCATGGCGTTAAAGTCGTCGGGCGCATAGCCGATGCGGAACAGCTTCTGCGTTTCCGGCGAAACCTCGCGTCCGGTCAGGTACTCGCGGGCGCGGGCGGCCTCGGGCTGCTGCAGGGCTTGCTCAAAGTACTGCGTGGCGGCCTCGTGGAGGTCGAGCAGCTGCTTGCGCAGGCCGGCCTCGCGCGCCTCCTCGGGGCTGCTGAATTCGCGCCGCGGCATGGCGATGCCCATCTTTGCGGCGACGGTGCGGACGGCCTCGGGAAAGGTGACGTTTTCGAGCTTTTGGATAAAGGTGAAGACGTCGCCCTTGGCATGGCAGCCGAAGCAGTAGAAATAGCCGTGCGTCGCGTTCACGCTGAACGACGGCGATTTTTCCTTGTGAAACGGGCACAGCCCGGTCCAGTTCTGCGCGCCGGCCTTGCGCAGCTTCACGTATTCGCCGATGACTTTGACGATGTCGGTCTGCTGCTTCAGGGTCTGCGCGAAGTTATCGGCCATGGCGCTCTTCTGCAGTGTAGCGAGCGTGGCTCAGCGGTGCAGCACGGCGAACGATGCGAAACCTGCGACCACCGCCGCCACAATGACGAAGAGCAGCACGCCGATGAACCATGCGGCACGGCGCTCCCCCTCTGGCGTGGGTTGCGTAATGCCGAAGGTCTGGATGAACGCGCGCGCGATGAACAGAAGGAAGGGCATCAGGAGTTGTCTTTTTCCGCGGCACGAACGGCGGCGATGAACGCGGCGAGCTTCTGTGGGTCTTTGCGGCCGGCTGCAAGCTCCACACCGCTCGAAACATCCACACCCCAGGGCTTCAGCGTGGTGATTGCGGTCGCAACGTTGCCGGCGTGCAGTCCTCCCGCGGCGATCAAGCGGTAGTCGACACTTTCCAGTGCGGATTTCGCCGCCGCCCAGTCGAACGCAACGCCGGTACCGCCACTCTGTTGCTGTGTGCGCGAGTCGATCAGGAGGGCGTCGGCACTGCCGTCTTCCGCGGACTCGCGCGCTTCGGTTGCGAACGCCTCGCGCTGTAGTTCGGCGGAAACATCCGTCCACCAGGGTAGTACCTGGATCACGGCGCAGCGGTCCACGTCGCCGAAATACGCGCGCAGGCGTTCGCTCAAACCGAAGTCCAATGGCCCGTGCAGTTGCGCGCCGGTGAGCCCGGCGGTTTCGACCGTCCGCACGATCCCGTCGTAGTCGCGCGTGGTAAAGACGCCGATTTTTTCGAGGTAAGGGGGCAGCTCCGCCGTGATGGCGGCGACGCGCTCTGCCGTGACGAGCCGCTTGCCGTGCGCGAAGATGAAGCCGAGCGCATTCGCGCCAAGCTCGGCTGCCAGCAGGCAGTCATTCACGTCCGTGTTGCCGCAGATTTTGATCCACATACGGCGAATCAGCCCTTTGTTTTCAGATCGGGTACGAGAACGAAAGGGTCGACACTTGGGATGGCACCGTAAGAAGGCATCGGCTCAAGCAGTTCACTGAGTGCCGCGCCGGGATCATCGGCGCGCATCAGCGTTTCGCCGACCAGGAAGGCATCGAAGCCGGCGGCGGACATGCGGGCGATGTCGTCCGCGGTGCGGATGCCGCTTTCGCCTACGCGCACCGCGGTCGCCGGCAGCATCTGCGCCATGGTGAGCGCCGCATCGCTGTTCACGTGAAAGGTGCGTAGGTCGCGCGTGTTCACGCCATACAGTTCGCATTCCAGCGGCAGGGCGCGTTCAATTTCTCCCGGCGAGTGGACTTCGCAGAGCACGTCGAGTTCCGCATCGCGCGCGGCATCGCGCAAGGTGCGCAGCTCATGGTCGGAGAGCGCCGCCACGATCAGCAGGATCGCATCCGCTCCGTGCGCCCGCGCTTCCACGATCTGGAACGGATCGACCATGAAGTCCTTGCGCAGGCATGGGATCTGGACAGCATCGGACGCGATCTGCAGGTTGCGTAGACTGCCTTGAAAGAACGGTTCGTCGGTGAGGACGGAGAGCGCAGCAGCACCCGCCTGCTCCATTGCCGACGCCAGCGCGGCAGGGTTGAACTCTGCGCGGATGAGACCTTTCGATGGCGAAGCCTTTTTCAGCTCGGCAATGATCGCCGGACGGCTTTGTGCGGCCATGCGGAGGTTTGCCGCAAAGCCGCGCGGCTGGTGCTCTGCCGCTGCCCGTTCCAACGCGGCGCGTCCGGTCCACGCCATGCGTGTGACCAGATCGCGGCGCGTTTGCGCGACGATGCGGTCAAGGTGCGTCGGCGCTGCATTCGTGACGGGCATGCTTTTAGGGTATTGCATTGCTGAGGTGTGCCGTGCCCCACGCTCGCGAAGCTAACGTGAGTTCGAGGTCACAGCGGAACAGCAACGTAAGCTCCGTGCCACATCACCCACCTTAGCCGTAAAGAGCGCGGCGAAGGTGGGGCACAACGTTTGTGTTCCTTGCGGACCGTGCATTCAACCACAGCAGAAACGGCAAACGCGATGCCGAAGCATCGCGTTTGCAGATCGTTGGTGCCGAAAAGAGGACTCGAACCTCCACACCCTTGCGAGTACATGGACCTGAACCATGCGCGTCTGCCAATTCCGCCATTTCGGCACGGAGCGAGGCGCGTTCGTCCATCGCTTGCAGCCTGCTCAGTATCGCAACGACCTCCGCCTGTGTCAAACCGGTGAAACACTTTCGGCTCTTCTGCGCAACACCGCGCGGAGCGGCGCGCATCAGACAATTATTCCTCCACGTTCAGGAGCTTCTGCCGTCATGAGCAAGTCCGCCATCTCCCCCAGCAGCAGTGTGTTACCCGAAGACCTGGCGCTGGACATACGTAAGCTGGCGCATGATTTGAGCAACGCCCTGGAGATTGTGGTGCAAACCGGCTACCTGCTCAGCACGGCCGATCTGCCATCGCCAGCCAGCGAGTGGCTTCGCATGCTCGACAGCGGCACGCAAAAGGCGCTGGACATCAACATGCAGCTGCGCAATTACATCAAGACGCACTCGCCCCGATAGACTGGCGGGCGATGGTTTGCGGGTGCCGTTCCGAGCGAGGGTTCTCAACGCTTAAGCGGGATTGCCGGCGAAAGCGAAATGCAGGTCTCTCCACTGTGCAGGACGGTGAAGCTGTCCTGCTCCGGTCGAGATGACAAGTCTGGGTGCGTCGACGGCAAACAGGTGCCGTGTCGGCAACGCGCTTACCAAAATGTCTGCCGTGTTACCGCAGACCGGTCGCCAGCATGGCGGCGCTGATGCGCCGGTGCTTCTTTTCCGCGGGCTTGCCAACGTCCGTGGCGGGAGCCTCTTTCGCTGTCAGCAGCGGAGCTGGCGTGTTCTGCGCGGGCGGTGCGGTGCGGTGCGGCGTGGGCAAGCCCAGATAGCGGCGATACACGCTGATGTGGAAGCAGCTCTGCTGAAACTCTTCTTCCACGTCGATCTTGCCGTCGTTTTCCACCGGCGTCAGATAGGCGCGCATCCACGTCAGCTCGGTCAGCCCCATGCGACCCTTGCCAATGTCGATGGCCTGGCCGTACAGATGTGGGGAGGCGATGTCGCCGGTCGGCGGGGCGGCATTGCCATTCACGCGGACCAGCCGGCGCTGAAACTCGACGGTGCGCGCGGCGCTGGTCACGATCAGCGGTGTGCCGAATCGGGCGTAGTGCGACTTTGCCAGATCGCGAAGAAAGCGGATCGTCCACGGCCGCGCGTAACGGCGGTTCGCGGGCAGGCGGTCGTCGGGGTAGGTGCTGTCCTCATCCGGCAGGGCGACCAGCAGCTTGCGCTGCCGCAGGTCAAGCAGGTCGCGGTCGTCCTGGATGCGATCCAGACCGTCGGCCACGGCCATCTGGTTCTGGTGCACCAGGATTTCGTGCGAGCCCTTCATTGGCGGTACCAGGATTAACCGGCCATGCCGGTCAAACAGGTTCACCGACACCATTGCAGCCGCAGGCAGGTTTGCATCACCCTCGTCACTTGCCGCAATGGCGTGCGTGCGGGCGGGCACCAGGCCGGCGATTGGACTGGGCGCGGCGAGCGCGATGGCAGTGCGTGCCGTTGCCGGGGTGTCATTTTCGTCAAATGTTTCCTCGGCCATGCCGGAGGTTACCGCCGGATCCAGTTCCCGGCGGCGAGCACCGCTTTCGACCGCGGCAACGGCGGGCAGCTCCTTGCGCAGAGCGCCGGAGGGAGGCGCCGGGAGCTTCAGCGCGGGCGTGGGCGAGTTCGCCGTCTGTTCTGCCAAGGCACGGATGGCGCGCGGCGAGCTGTCCGCGGCGGTTGCAACGGGAATGTTGCTGTTCGAACCGTGGGATGCCGCGGCGCGACTTGCCTGTGCGGCTTCATCCGCGGCGATTGCGGAGCTCAAGCCGTCGCCACGGTGTTTCAGATCCACGTGCTGCGGTGGCGCGATGCTGGTCGCTGCTGCCGGAGCCTGCCGCACGATGTTGGCAGGAAGGGGCGCAGGAAGCGGCGAGGGCGCCGGCTGCCGTTGCGAGCGGCTGGTGGAGAGGTTGGCCGCGGGCACGCCGCTGTCCTCATGATCGCCGCTGTGCGCCGCGGCCCCAAAGCTGCCGTGGACGAAGGGTGCGGGCTCGCGCTCCGTTGGTGCCGTGCTGGGAATGCGGCTTTCGGCATCGGCGTTGTCGTCGGCAGACGTGGTCTGGTGGGCCTGCTGGTCACGCGCCGCTGCGATGGTTTCACGCTGCACTGCGGCGGCGTGGGTAAAGTCAGCCGTGGTCGCTTTGTGCGGTGCGGGGGACAGGTCGGGCTGCGCGTTCGGCGTGACTGTCGCTAGAATGCGCGCCGGAGCCTGCCGGCTGGGGGCATGTGTATCCGCGTCGCCCGAGGCCTCATTGTCGCTCGCCGCATCCGGCTGGTGTGCGCGATACCACGCATGAACCCGGTCCTGAATTCGGCTGTCCGCGGGAGCGTCGCCGTTTTCCGAGACAAGGCTCACGGACGTATTTCGCGGATGCGGCTTGGGCAGGTCTTGCGAGACTTCGATCCGCGCAGAGGAGCGGGCCGCGAGGCTGTGCGGCGAGGTGTGCCTGAGTGACCGCTCCTGCAGGGCGTACAGGGCTTGCTGGCGCTCCTGCGCCTCGGCCTGCCGGCGCTCCGAGCGGGAGAGCGGGTGTGCCGCGACGGCCACCCTGCCGTGGCGGGATGTCGCGGGGGACAGCGGCTTCGCGGCCGCGTGGCTGCCATGCTGTGCGGCCGCAAGAACCGTGGCGATGCGGGTTGCGCCTGTTCGTTTTGTGGGAGCGGCGATGGAAGCGGAGGCTGTCTTGTGCGCCGCAGCGGGATGCGCCGCGGACCGTGCCGGAAACCGGTGACCGGCCCCGTGTGCCGGAAGCATCACGGCGGCAAACGCCAGCGGGACCAAAGCAGCACGCAGCAGGACGCGACGCCTGAGGCTTGTAAGGCTCGGGCGAGATTCCAGGGCATCTGGCAACAGCCGCAACATCGCGGCAGCCGGACGCGCGGCAGCAGGTGAGGTGAACACGGTCGAAGCGGCAGGCATGGTTCGGACCGGCCGCGGAGAATCAAACATCAGAGCTTCCTCAGGCTAATGGCGTTCTTACACCGGCGAAAGTGACGAGGCTGATACGTGCCATGGTGGTTACACCGGAACGTGACCACGTTGTGCCCGGTGACAGTCCGTTACGGCTGGGGTTGCGTTTCGCGGGATCAAAGAGCAGGGCAACCCGCGTCCATGCCACGCGGGCTGCCCTGCGAAAATAGACCCGGAGTTGTCGCTGCGGTTGCGCAGTCGCCACCCTGGAGCCGCCCTTCCCCGTCCAATGACCATGCACGCGTTTCACCAGAACTGGTTAGCCGCCGCTTATGCGTGCGCCGCTGCTGCGCTGCTGGCCTTGGCTGGATGTAGTCCCGCGGTGCAGGCGGCCGGCGCAGGCCAGGCGAGCCAGACCATTGACCCGCAGCAGGCCGCCCGGCTGCACCAGTACCAGACGGAAGTGCTGCCGACGTTGCAGGCGAATTGCCTACGCTGCCACGGCGGCATGAACCGCCGTGGCGGGTTCAACATGAGCACACGCGCCGCCCTGATGCAGGGTGGCAAGGACGGCGCCATGGTCGTGCTGGGGCGGCCGGAGGACAGCCTGCTGGTTCGCGTCATCAACCCAAAGCTGCCCGAGGACGACCCCATGCGCATGCCGCCCAAGGGCGACCGCCTGACGGATGCGCAGGTCGCGGCGATTCGCAAGTGGGTCGCGGATGGTGTGGTGATGGACCGGTAGAGCCTCACCAACGGCAAGGGCTTTGGTCTTTGCAAACAGTTACGCCCGGGTTACGGGAACGAGTGGGAACCGGCATTCGGTCGCAGCATGAACGCAGTGGCGCGCAAAATGCGGGTTTCGGTGCAAGCACCGAGTCCACTGCGCAGGACGGTGAAACTGTCCTGCGCCGGTCGAAATGACAATGTTTAGGTGAGTGTTCCCAGGGTAGCTGAGTGCTCCCACAGTAACGTGCGAACAGCAGCACTGTGTAAACATTCGAGATTAAACGCGCCCGCGGCAAAAGATCGGCCGCGCCTGCGGCAAACACGAGCGATGACTGCGCACACACGTGTGCGACAGATCGCTGCCGCTACTTTGGCAGCGTTGCCGTTCCTTGGACCTCGAAGCCGGCCATGACCGCGTTCGAACCTGGGCCGGGCTGGGTGGAACCGACGCTCAATTCGTAGTGGCCGGGCAGGACGACGTGGTCGCCGGCGTCCGTCACGCTGGACAGTGACCGGTCGCTCACGTGCAGCGTCACGTCGCGGCTCTCGCCCGGGTTCAGGTGAACGCGTTCAAAGGCGACCAGCGAGCGCGCCGGGCCGTCCGGCTGCGGTGTTTTCAGGTAGGCCTCGACCACCTCGTCCGAAGCCACCTTGCCCGTGTTTTTCACCGGCACTGTCACGGTCAGCGGCTTTCCAGCCGTCAGCGTGGCATCGCTTAGTTTCGGCGCGCCGTACTGGAAAGTCGTGTAACTGAGCCCGTAGCCGAAGCCCCACAGCGGCGTGCCCGTGTAGTAGCGATAGGTCCGGTTCTTCATCGAATAGTCGGTAAAGGCCGGCAGGTCGCCGGTGGATGCGTAGAAGGTAACGGGCAGGCGGCCGGCGGGGCTGCTCTGGCCGATCAGAACGCGTGCAATCGCGGTTCCGCCCGCCTCCCCTGGGTACCACGCCTGCACCACGGCGGCGGCGTGCTCCTTTGCCCAGTTCAGGGCGATGGCGCTGCCGCTCAGGTTGACCACGATGACCGGCTTGCCGGTCGCGGCGACCGCCTCAAGCATCCGCTGCTGCGCGGCAGGCAGGTCGATGCTGGTCCGGTCGCCGCCGCTGAAGCCTTGCACGTGTACCGGCATTTCCTCGCCTTCCAGCTGCGGCGAAAGGCCGGTGAAGGCGACAACGATGTCGGACTGCTTGGCCGCAGCGACCGCTTCATCCAGCAGCGGCTGGGTTGGCGGCTCCCAGTTGAGCACCAGGCCGCCGCCGGAATGATCGCCGGCATGGCTGTACTCGATCACGATGTCGTGGTCCGCGGCATCGTTCACCGTCACCTCAAACTTTGCGGGCGAGGACCCGGTCATCACGGGCGGCGCGGTCGGCGAAGCTCCAGGTGCGAAGTGAAAGTCGCCCATGGCGGCCGCAGCGTCCTGCATTGTTGCGTCGGTGGTCGCCGGCTTCTCGCCGCTCTTGGGCTCGGATTGTTGGGGCTCGGCCTTTTGTTCCGGCCGCGCGGACGAGTTCGCCGCAGCCTCCTTGGCAGTGCGCAGGTTCTGCAGGCTGCCTTCCTTCACCGTCTTGCCGTCCATGGTGAAGCGGAAGGTCTCTTTGGGCGAGTACGGGAAGCTCGACAGGCCTTCCAGCGCCAGCTTGTAGGTGCCGGGGCCGGGCAGGCGCAGTTTGCCGGTCCAGCGGACGGAATAATCATGCCCACCGTTGGACGAGCCTGCGCCAGGAGCGAGCGCCACGTTGTCCCAATCATTTTGGATATTTGGAACTGTGCGCGTCAACGCGGGCTGACCGCTCAGGTCGGTAGACGCAAAGACCTCCATTTTCAGGCCACCCGGCAATGCCGTGCGCGGCACCGGAACCACAACGCCGTCGGCCAGCGTGGATCCCTGCGCGTAGTGCACGGTCTTGCCGCCCAATTGCAGCATGCCGTCCAGCGGCGTTACGTAGCTGCGGGCCTGGCCGTTGTAATTGCCCTCAAGCGAGACCAGCAGGTCGGCGGTGGGGCCGACCACGGCGATCGACTTTGCCCGGTTCGTTAGCGGTAACGCACCCTTGTTCTGCAGCAGCACCAGGGAAGCTTCGGCGACCTTCTCGGCCATCGCGCCGTTCTGTGCGTCGCCGGCCACGTCAGGCGAGACGTTGTCCAGCGCGTTCTTGCCGCCGTCGTACAGGCCGAGCTGGAAGCGCGCGGTGTAGAGCCGTTCCGCCGCTTGTGTGACCAGGTCCTCGCTGACCAGGTTGTGGCGCACGGCCTTGGCCAGCGTGTTGAAGCCGGGCGCCCAGATGGAGCAGGACAGGTCCGTTCCAGCCTTCAGCGAAATTGCGGCGGCGTGCTCGATGTCCGGTGCGTCGTGATGGCCGTTGGTTACGTCGACAATGGCGGCGCAGTCCGAAACCACGAAGCCGCTGAAGTGCCACGCGTCGCGCAGGTGATCCTTCAACAGCATGGTGTTGGCGCAGGCGCTGTGGCCGTCAATCGCGTTGTAAGCACACATCAGCGACTTCACGTGCGCGTCGACCACGGTGGACCGGAAGGCCGGCAGATAGGTTTCTTCCAGATCGCGGTTTGAGATGACGGCGTCAAAGATGTGACGCTGTGACTCCGGCCCGCTGTGTACGGCGTAGTGCTTGCTGGTCGCGACGGCCTTGGGGTGGTCGGGGTCGGGGCCCTGCACGCCGCGAATAAAGCCGCCGGCGATCTGCCCGGTCAGGAACGGGTCTTCGCCATAGGTTTCCTGGCCGCGTCCCCAGCGCGGATCGCGAAAGATGTTGATGTTGGGCGACCAGAAGGTGAGGCCGAAGAAGATGCGGTGATTGCCCTCGCGCTGCGCGCCGTTGAACTTGCCGCGGGCCTCCGTCGAGATCACATCGCCGACCTGCTGCAGCATTTTCGGGTTCCAAGTGGCGGCCATGCCGATGGCCTGGGGGAAGACGGTTGCGTAGCCGGACCGCGCAACGCCGTGCAGGGCCTCGTTCCAGGTCTGGTAGTCGGGGATGCCGAGACGTGGAATGGCGGTGGCCCAGTCCTCCAGTTGCTGCGCCTTTTCGTCCAGCGTCATTTTCTGGACCAGGAGGTGAGCGCGCTGCTGTGCTGGCAAGCTCGTGTCGAGCCAGGGGCGCTGCTGCACATTGCCGGATTGCTGTACGTCAGATTGCTGCGTTGCGGCAGGCAGGGCGATGGCCACGGCGGCAAGCGCGAGAGCGATGGGGCGAAGTGTCACAGAGCGGCTCCGAAGACTGGGGTTGTTTGGCGGATGAACGGGCGCGCGCTGTTACGTTGCTCCGAACAATTGGCGTGATCCATACGAACGCGAAGCCATACTATGGCGCGCAATAGACAGCAGACAAGCGAAGCGGTGGCCCTGCCGCGAGCGTCTGTGGAACGAATCTTCATTATTATGAAGCCCATGGAACAGAACAGCATCGTCGTCATGCTTGACGAGGAGATCTCGCGTCTGCGGCAGGTACGAACGATTCTGCAGTCTTTGGTGGCCGTGGAAGCCCGGGTTGCGCCGCTGCTGGTTGTGGCAGCGGTGCCGGAACCGGTTGAGGAAGAGCGCCCGGAAGCGTCGTCCGTGGTGCGGCACGTATCGCGGCGGGGGATCAAGACTGGCCGGCGAGGACCCCGTGCCAAAGAGGCGGCGGCACCGCGACCGCTGGACACCGCCGTGCCCAAGGCTCCGGTGGTGGTGTCGCGCTCCGCATTGACGGCAACCAAGCCGGTGGCGGCTCCCACGCAAGGCCCACCGCCAGACGGCACGCTGGAAGCGTTGGTGCGCTCATTCAAACAAGCGCAACCAGCGGCATAGACACCGGGCAGGGCGAGTGTACGAAGGATCGAGGCGCGGCTTGCTGCGTCTCCTTAACTGTTTTCGACCGACCGTGCTGCCGCTTGCGCCTGCGCGACCAGCTTCGCTGCCGTTTCCGAGCCTTGGGTTCCAAGCAGATGAAACTCCTTCTGGCTGAGCACGCGGGGGTAGTTTTGGAAGAACTCCTCCATGTGCCGCAGCAGCGGATCGGGCAGATCGTTCACGTGCTGGATGTCTGCATACAAGTCGCTGGCGCAGGCGACGGCGAGCAGCCGGTCATTGCGCTGCGTTTTGCCGTCCTCCAGCTTGTCCTCACCCGTGATCACGCCGATCAGCCGGACGCTTAGCACGCATCCTGGAAACGCCGGTTCGTCCATGAGCACCAGCACGTCAAGCTCATCGCCGTCGTCGGCTTTGGTGCTGGGCACGAACCCGAAATCATAGGGGAAGGCCATGCCCGCGGGCAGCACCTTCTTTAACTGGAAGCAGCGCCGCTCCGCATCGTAGGCGTACTTGTTGCGGCTGCTCTTTGGTGTCTCGATGACAACCTGCAGCGTGTCGCCCTGGAACGGATCGAGTGCGGACAGGTCGGCGAAGGAGTTAGCGGACGTGCTCATATGTGGTTGGATGCACTTGTACATCTCAAGACTGAAGAGCGCCGCTCCTGCGCTTACGTCGATCGGCCCGGCTCGATCGGGCCGCGCCTGTGCCCCGAAAATGGTGCAGTGGTGTATCACTGGCACCCTCGATGAAGATTCCGGGGTCGCGTCTGCTTTCCCCTGTCAGATACAATCGTCTTCTCAGCACCGGAACGATTCTGTGCGTGGTGAACCGCCGCCTTGGGACTGTTCCGGACGTTCGGACACGTCTGCGATTCAGGGCGCGCGAGCGTAGTTTCAGGGGCAGCGTTCTGCGCTGGCTCGGCAATGAGGATGTGCGTATTTTGTCCGTAAAACCGAAGAGCGTTTGCTCTTCCATGCAATCAGAGCAGGGTGCGCCTCCCGCATCGCCATGGAGTTCGCGTGTGCAGCGGCAGCGCCTTGCCGTCGCCGAAGCTCGCCGCGGGAATGAGCAGTCGCGGCGGAACATGTATAGCCTGACCGCAGCGACACTTCCGCTGCTGCTGGCCGGCGTTCTCTCACCGGGCAACAGCCAGGCACAGGCGAGCCCTGTTCCTGCCGCAACGGCCTCGGTCGCCGCCTCCGCACCACTGTGCACGCCGCAGGTCGTCGGCAATCGGCGCATCCCAAAGGAGTCGGTAATTGCCCGCCTGTTTTCGAGGCAGGGGGACCAGTACGACCCGGCGACCGTTGAGCGCGACTTCAACGCGTTGTGGAACACCGGCTATTTTGAGGACGTTCGGATCGAGCGGTCGGAAGGCGCGACGGGCTGCACCCAGTTGACTGTGTATGTGCGCGAAAAGCCCACCATCGGCGAGATTGCCTACAAAGGCCTGAACTCGGTCACGCAGAGTGACGCGCTGGAACGTCTGAAAAAGGCCAAGGTCGGCATCAGCGTGGAGTCGCAGTACGATCCCACCCGCATCAAGCGCGCGGAAGTGGTGTTGCGTGGTCTATTGGCCGAGCACGGGCACCAGTTTGCCACGGTGACCACGGAAGTGAAGACGATCCCGCCGGCACGCGTGAACCTCTTGTTTGTGATCAAGGAAGGTCCGACGGTCAAGGTCGGCAAGATCGAATTCGAGGGCAATCACGCGCTTTCTTCGCGCACGCTGCGCAACGCGATGAAGAACACGAAGCCACTCGGGATTCCGCACTCGATCATCCTGGAAAACTTGTTTGCGCGCACGTTTGACGCGACCAAGCTGGACGAAGACGTGGAACGCGTGCACTACGCGTATCGCGACCGCGGCTACTTCAAGATGCAGCCCGGTGAGCCGGCGACCCAGGTGCGCGACGTCACGGGCTTCAATCCCTTAACGCTGCACCCGAGCCATGGCAAGCGGATCGACATTCGGATCCCGATCGAGGAACGCGACCGTTACAAGCTGGGCGGCATCAACTTCACCGGCTTCGACAAGACGCGTTTCCAGGCCGCCGCACTGCGCGCGCAGTTCGCGCAAAAGGACGGCGAGTGGTTCAACGCGACCCAGTTCGGCAAGGGACTTGAGGCGCTTCGCAAGGCCTTCGGTTCGGACGGCTGGATCAACATGGTCGCCACGCCGGTGCCGCGCTTCGACGAAGCCAAGAAGGAAATCTTCCTGGACATCGACATCGACCAGGGCAAGCAGTTTTTCGTGTCTCGGATCGAGTTCACCGGCAACACCATCACGCGCGATCGCGTAATCCGCCGCGAACTCCTGCTGGAAGAGGGGCAGAAGTACAACAACCAGCTTTGGGAATTGTCGATTCTGCGCCTGAATCAGCTGAACTACTTCGAAACGTTGAAGGCCGACCAGGATTCCGAAACGCGCACCAACGCGGATGACGGTACGGTCGACCTCCTGCTGAAGCTGAAGGAAAAGGGCAAGAACTCCATCGGTTTGAACGGCGGTTTGAGCGGCTTGTCGGGTTCGTTCATCGGCCTGAACTATGAGACCAACAACTTTTTGGGTTTGGGCGAAACGCTGAGCGTGGTCGCCAACGTTGGCAATCTGTCGCGCAACCTGACGTTTGGATTTACGGAGCCGTACTTCCGCAACAAGCCGGTCTCGCTTGGCGTGCAGGTGTATGCGCAGAAGTACGACTTCAACCAGGCCAAGAGCTACGCGACCAGCGGCGCAAACGTGAACCTGTCGAACGCGCAGCAGTCGTTGCTGACGAACTACAACACATCGACCACGGGCATCACGCTGTCAGTGTCTTCGCCGCTGCGTCATCTGTTTCGCAACAAGGGCGTGACCCGCGTGGGCGCTTCGTACGCGATTACGCGGCAGAACATCAGCACATTCAACGACAACACCCGCAATGTATTCGAAACGCTGGCCTTCCGCAGCGGACTGCAGTCCAGCGGTAACCAGTTGAACGGAATTTTGACCAGCGTGCTGACGCCCAACTTCAGCTTTTCGTCGGTCGATCGCGCGGTGGGTCCGCACTCCGGCCGTGACTTCAACGCGGCGCTGCAGATCGCTGGCGCGGGCGGCAATGTGAAGTACATCTCGCCGCAGATCAGCTTCCGCCAGTTTTACCCGATGAAGGGTCTGCGGATCTCGCGTGAAGGCCATAACGTGCTCGGCATGCGTGCGCAGTTCGCGCACGTGGAAGGCTTTGGTGGCGAGGTCGCGCCGCCCTTCAACCGCTTCTACTCGGGCGGCGAACAGGAACTGCGCGGCTTTGACATCCGCACGGCGTCGCCGTACACGTTCATTCCAACGCGCGTCAATTTCAATCTGACCAACCCGGACGGCTCCACCGTGCCACGCGACCCGTC
This sequence comes from Terriglobus sp., assembly GCF_965201105.1. Classification (GTDB taxonomy): domain Bacteria; phylum Acidobacteriota; class Terriglobia; order Terriglobales; family Acidobacteriaceae; genus Terriglobus. Next base: position 3,612,993 of record NZ_OZ241741.1, on the reverse strand, counting down.
CAACTCCGCCCTGGGCAATCTGCAGATCCCGTTGCCCATTTACCGGCTGGTACAGGTGGGCGGCGACACGTCATTTACCGGAAACCTGCAGTACACGATTCCGATCGTGTCTCAAGTGAACTTCTCGTTCTTTACCGACTTCAACATGACGTTCAACGCGCGCGAAAGCCAGTTGCGGCAGAGCCCGCTGGGGCAGGCGCAGATCACCAGCCCGCTGTACGGCTGCCCGGTCTACACCAACGGCGCATGCTCGGGTGGTCAGCAGGTCAACTTCCCGTTCCTGCTGAAGACGGTCAGCGGCACCAACTTTGTGCCGCGCATGTCCAACGGTGCGGAGATCAGCGTTCTGCTGCCGATCGTGAACGCGCCGTTCCGCATCTTCTACGCGTATAACCCGCTGCGCCTGTATGAAACGCTGCCGCAGCAGTTCGCCGTGCAGACCGATCCAAAGAACCCGAACAATGCCTTCCGTTCGTTCTTTCCGAACTCGGGGGCGGGTGCGTTCACCTATGCGCAGGCGCTGCAACTGTATGGTGCGAACTATGTGCTGCGTGAGCCGCGCAAGACATTCCGGCTCTCGGTCAGCACCACGTTCTAACGAATGATGCCAAACAAGAAGGCGCTCCGGCAGGAGCGCCTTTTCTGTTTCATGAACGACTTTTTGATCGCGTTTACTCAGAATCCGGATCATCTCCGAGCGGGGCTTCGTCGCTGAACGCGAAAATTTCGGTTACCGGAAGTTGTACCGGTGTTCCTTGCACGGTGAGACTCTCCTCCTCGTGAAGAACTGGTTCTCCGGCATGGCCGGCGATCCAGATATCGCGCGAACGCAGATTGATTATCCACACAGCCTGTACGCCCATTTGTTGGTAGTCCCGGACCCGTTCAAGGACGCGGCGCCAGCGGTCCTCGGGTGATAACACCTCGATGCACAGGACCGGAGGCTTGTGCAGGACCTTCACAATTGGCTCGATCATGGTACAAGGCAAACGTCGGGAATGCGAACCCGCGAAGCGGACACCCGCACGCGCTGCTCTGTATAAGGGCGGAGCTTCCACTCGTGCCGGTGCAGCCCGAAAATCATGCCAAGATTAATTTGAACTGCTGCGTGCCAGCCTTCCCCTAAATTGCGCTCCTGTACTTCGCCGTCCACGTAGTCGCGGTCGGGCCGATAGCTGGTGTGCAGATACTTTCCGATCGGGATAAGGACTGTTGTTGCCATGCGGCTATTCTGCTCTCTCCTTTGCACAAGGCGGCGCGTTAGCATCATGGTGAAGGGAAAGCGAAACCATGCTGTTGCTGATCGCCGCGTTGCAGGCCGTTGGAATCATCATTGCGCTGCTGCTATTTACCCGCAAGCCGGCCGCGCCTGCCGTTGACCCGCGGCTGGGCCAGTTGCCGGAAGAGATTGCCGCCTTACGCGGGCGTATGGATGCGGCGGATGCCGCAAGCCGTTCGGGCCTGGCGGACATCCTGCACAAGCAGAACGAGGCCGCCGACCGGCTGCGCGGGAACGCCGATGCCACGGCCAGCCTCTTGCGCAGGGAGGTGCAGGAGCGCATCGAAAAGCTCGGCGCCACACTGCATGCCAGCGTCGAAGCGTCACGACAAGAGAACGCGAGCGGAGCAGACAAGCTGCGGGAACAGGTGCACACTGCCGTGCGCGAGATCGACACCAAACTGCAGGCCTTTACCCGCGAGACCGCGACGGCGCACACCACTGCGCAGGACGTTCTGCACGGCAAGCTGAACGAGCTCGGGCACAAGAATCAGCAGAGCCACGAAGCCCTGCGGGAAGGCGTGCAGGGGCGGTTGGCCGAGCTTGGCCGGGAGCATGCGGCGCAGCAGGAACAGCTCCGCGGCGCGGTGCAGCAGAGGCTCGACAAGCTGAACCAGGACAACAGCGCCAGGCTCGAAGAGATGCGCAAGACGGTCGACGAAAAGCTGGAGGCGACGCTCACCGAGCGCATCACGGCCAGCTTTACGCACGTGGGCGAGGGACTGAAGCAGGTAAATCAGGGCATCGGCGAGATGAAGGCGCTATCGACGGAGGTCGGCGACCTGAAACGCGTCTTCACCAACGTAAAGGCACGCGGCATTGTGGGCGAGTTCCAGCTCGGGCAGCAGTTAGAGCAGATGTTCTCGCGCGAGCAGTACGAAAAAAATGTGGCGGTGAAGCCGAACTCCGCGGAGCGTGTGGAGTATGCGCTGAAAGTGCCGCGCGGCGGCAGCGCGAACGGAAATGCGAACGGCTATGACGACACGGTCCTGTTCCCCATTGACTCGAAGTTTCCGCGGGAAGACTGGGAACGGCTGGAGGACGCCTATGAACACGGCGGCGCGGATGAAATCGCCAGAGCCGGTGCCTCCTTCGAGCGTGCCATCAAGGCTGAGGGCAAGCGCATCTGCGAGAAGTACATCAACGAGCCAGTCACACTGCCGCACGCGATCATGTTTCTGCCGACGGAAGGCCTGTATGCGGAAGTGATGCGCCGGCCCGGCCTGCAGCAGGCCCTGCAGCAGCAATGCAATGTGACCATGGCCGGACCGTCCACACTGATGGCAATCCTGACCAGCTTTCGTATGGGTTTTCACACCATTGCCATGGAACGCAAAGGTCACGAGATCGAAAAGGTGCTGGGCAAGGTCAAAACCGAGTTCAGCAAGTTCGGCGACTTGATCGGCAAGGTCGAAAGGCAGGTGGGTTCCGTGCAGAACACCCTGGGCGAAATCCGCGGCAAGACGACGACCATCTCGCGTTCATTGCGCAGCGTGACGGAGCTGCCCGGCGGTGAGAACAATGGCAGCTTGCTTGCTTTTGAGGAGTTCGCCGGAACCGCGCCGCAGCTTGCCGCCGGTGGCGACGAGTAGGGTCAGTTCGGCTGGTACGCGCGATCTTTCCAGGCTGCGGGTCTACGCAGCAGCTTGCGGGTGAAGGCGTACCACTGCAGCACCAGGAGCGTGGCCACGCCGGCCGGGTGCAGCGCGGCAGAGGCCGGACGCTGGCGGAAGCGGCGCATCTCCAGCAGGCGCGGCAGGTAGCAGAGCACCACGGCGGCCCAGGCAAACAGCAACGTGCCAGTCGACGCCGCGGGTCTTGTTGCCAGCGCGATCAGCAGCAATGGAACCGGCAGCACTGCCCCGAAGCTCAACAACAGGGTGAACGGCACGATCGAGCCGGGTGCGGCCATGCCCTCCGTCGCGTTTTTGGCAAGGCCTCGCCAGGTAGTCGCGGCGGAGTGGTACATGCGGCAACGGGCCAGGTCCGTCAAGTCCGCCAGGCGGGTCGCGTGGCCGTGTTGCCGCAGCAAGCGTGGCAGCAGGATGCCATCGTGCATTGTTTCGCGAATCGCGGCATGCCCGCCGCTTGAGAAGTAAGCCCCGCTGGCGACCATCAGGAATTGTCCGCACCCCGCGGCAAGACCGGGCGAGTTTGTCTGTCGTAGCAGCGGCAGCGGAAGGTATCCCAGCAGCACAAAGTGAATCAGCGGAAGCAGCAGCCACTCCAGGGTCGTTCCTGTTTCCTCCAGCGGGAAGCCGCTGACCAGGGCGGCGTTGGTGCTCTGGAGCAGCGTGGCCATGCGGGCCAGCGCCGCGGGTTCCAGGCGAACATCCGCATCCAGGAAGCAGAGCAGTGGTGAACCCGAAACCTGCGAGGCAACGGAGCCGCCCGGCGCGGAGGCCCTGCCAAGGATCGAAACATCCGCTGCGTTCTTTACCGCCTCCTGCGCAGCAATCCAGCAGGCGTGCTGCTTGCCGTTCCATCCCGCAGGCAGCAGCGGCGCTTCGACCAGGCGCACGCGCCCGTCCTTTGCGCCCAGCGCACGCACGATTGCAGCCGTGTCGTCAGAGGAATGATCGTCTATGACCAGAACACTTAGCGCGACATCCTCTGAGCGGAGTACCGATGTTACGCAGGCGGCAATGCCAGCCTCTTCGTTGCGTGCAGGAATGCAGACGACGACCCGTTTTTGTCCGCCTGCGGACACCGGCGGCGGCCGGTACTCCCGCAGATTCAATACGGTCAGCACTGCCGGCAGGGCGGCGCATCCGCAGCACACAAGCGATAAGGCGAGAAGCATGGCTGTGATATTGGACACAAAGATATGTCCAAGCGCGTCAAGGTTTCCGCGTATTGACGCCGGAGTGTTCCCCAGTGGGCGCAGCTGTGTGATCGCCGCGTTGGGAACTGCCGCCCACGAGCGCGCGAACGCCTTCGACCAGGCCATAGAAGCCCGCGGTGCCTCGTTTGCCCTCCAGCACGGTCAGAAACTGCTGCGGATCGCGCCGCAGGGAAAGCGCGGCGAGCTCGTCCTGGGTGCGCGCCATCGCCTGCTCCAGCGCGGTGTGTACAGCGTTTTGTGTCGCATCGGCCGGTGCTGCGGCGTCGTTCCCGGTCCCGCCGAAGCACAACGGTTCGCCGAAATTTGCCAAGGCTTCCGGCTGTCTCTGATCCCAGAAGGTGTACTCAAGCGCAAGCGGCAGGACGGTGGTCGCGCTGCCCTGCGCGGACCGGCGATGCAATAGCGCGGTCAGGCCGGGCCGCAGCTCGACAGGCCGTACGCGCACGTCGGTGAAATGGCCCTGCGGCGTCACAGCCAGAATGTGGCCCGCGTCCAGCACCGCCCCTGCTGTGCGCAGGAACTGGGCCGCGCCGCGTGCCGAGTCCATCGCAATCGGAAACATGCCCAGCCTGCGAAAGATTCTGTAACGCTCCAGTGCGACCGCGTCCATGGGCGCATAAAAGCGGCGGTCCGAAAAGAAGCGGTGTGACAGGGCGAATCCCATGAGCGGATCCCACCAGGAAGGATGGTTGAGATAAATGACCAGGTCGGCCGCGTTTGTAGCCGCGATGCGCGCCGAACCCGCAACGCGAACTGCGCGAAAGGCGCGTGCCAACCGCCGCTGGGCAATGCCATGGAAAAGGAAGCGCAGCCACGGTGAGATTGCCGGGGGACGCCCTGTGCCGCCGCGAGATAGGCGTTCGGATGCTGCGGTCTGGTGTGCAAGGCGTGGCACGATGGCTGTGCGCATGCTAGCAGCCGCTGCGAACAACGTGCGCCACCGGGGTCGAACAGTGCGGAGGTGTTTGGAGCGCACGTCAATCCGATTGCGGGCAAGCGCCAACAAAATAATTTCGCCCGCATTGTGTCGCGCATATAGCCTGTAGCGCATGACCAAGGGACTTCGGCTTTCTGAGAAGTGGTTTCAGCGTGGGCTGTGGGCCATTGCGGTGCTCTTTGCGTGCTTTCTGATCGGGTTGGGATCGCTGGTCGTCGCGGACCTGCCCAAGGCCGAGCCCAATGTCGACGCGGAACAATACATGGACCAGGTGCGTCTGCGGCCGGCGCGCGCCCAGGTGAAGCAGGACGACGCACAACTGGCGGACGTGAACGAGGCGCAGCAGCGGGCCTCAAACGACCTGCAGCATGCCACGACGGCATTCCAAAGCGAACGCGAGAGTTTCGACACGTGGATCGCGACGCGCTCCGCCACCGAGCAGAATTCACAAAATCCTGAGGTGCTGGCCCGGCAGCACAAGCTGGACAACCTGAAGGCTGCGCAGCGCGACGCACAGGGCCGGGCCGACGCTCTGCAGAACCAGCAAACCGATCTGCAGCAGGCGCGCGACAAGCATCAGCAGGCTGTTGAGGAGATTGAGAGGGCAGGCGAAACGGGCTACCGGCACGCCGCCAGCCGCATGGAACTTCGCGTGTTTGCGCTGCGGCTTGCGCTCATCCTGCCGTTGCTGCTGATCGCGGTGTGGCTGTTCGTCAAGCGCCGCAAAAGCCCGCGCTGGCCGTTTGTTTGGGGTTTTATCTTTTTTGCGCTGTTCGCGTTTTTTGTCGAACTGGTGCCGTACATGCCGAGTTACGGCGGCTACCTGCGTTACCTGGTCGGTATCGCGCTTACCGTGTGGGGCGGCAACTATGCCATCGCCGCGCTGCGCCGCTACCTGGACGCGCAGAAGGCGGCGGAGCAACGGCCGGAGGAAGATCGCCGCAAGGACCTGGGCTATGAGATGGCGCAGATGCGGCTGGCGCGGCGCATCTGTCCCGCGTGCGAGCGGCCGATTGATGTGACGGACGCCACGGCGAACTTCTGCATGCACTGCGGCCTGTTGGTGTTTGACGATTGTCCGCGCTGCCACACGCGGCAAATTTCGTTCACACACTTTTGCCGCTTTTGCGGGCTGATCAAGCGCGAGGCGCCGCCCGAAGAGCGCCTGTCGCCAGCGCCACTTGCACCGGCCGGGCCGGTGTAGCGCCGGTTGATTTCAGGCGTGCAGGACACTGCAGGAAAGCCCCGCAGGCAGTGCACACAGTGGGGCCAGGCTTTGCAGAAGTCCGCGCTGGCGCGGCGCCGGAATGCTGCGGTAAACGCGCGTGCGCTGCGGCATCCAGCGGCATCTGTGGGTGACTCTCTATAATCGTTGGCGATGACGCTCGCCCATTTCGGCTTCGCCGGAATTGGTTTTGAGGCGCAAACCCGCTCTGGCCGCGCGCAAGCAAGGCCGACGACCGAACCCTGAAGGACACTGTATGCCGACCGACGTAGTCATGCCCCAGATGGGCGAATCGATCACCGAAGGCACCCTGACCAAGTGGTTGAAGCAGCCCGGCGACACCGTGGCGCGCGATGAACCGCTGTTTGAGATTTCGACCGACAAGGTGGACGCGGAGATACCGTCGCCCGCCGAAGGCGTGCTGAAGGAGATCAAGGCGAAGGAAGGCGAGACCATCGCGATCAATACCGTGGTCGCGGTGATCGATGCTGCGGGGTCGAGCAACGGTTCGTCAAACGGCACGGCTCCGCAGGCTGCGGCACCCAGTGCGTCCACCGCCGCCGCGCCCCCATCGCAGGTCGGTTCACAGACCGCACCGGGTGCAACGCCGGGCACGGACGTGCCGATGCCGCAGATGGGCGAGAGTATCACTGAAGGCACGATCACCAAGTGGCTGAAGAAGGTTGGCGACCACGTTCAGCGCGACGAGCCGCTGTTTGAGATTTCGACGGACAAGGTGGACGCGGAGATTCCGTCACCGGCGGAAGGTGTGCTGACGGAGATCAAGGCAGAGGAAGGCCAGACGGTTGCGATCAACACAGTCGTTGCGGTGATTGGCGGCGGTGCGCCGGCCAGTTCCGCGGCCGCGGCAGTTCCTGTAGCCACCGGACAGGGCGATGGTGTGGCGACAAGTGCATCGCAGCCAGGCGCTCCGGGTGGTGCTGCTGCTTCAAGTGGAAGCGGTGCGGGCACGTCCACTGCGAGCAGTCCGGCAACCGAGGTGATGATGCCGCAGATGGGCGAGTCCATCACCGAGGGCACGATTACCAAGTGGCTGAAGAAGGTCGGCGACCAGGTTCAACGCGACGAGCCGATTTTTGAGATCTCGACGGACAAGGTGGACGCGGAAATCCCATCGCCCGCCGCCGGAGTTCTGACCGAGATCAAGGCGCAGGAAGGCCAAACGGTGCAGATCAACACCGTGGTCGCCGTGATTGGTGGCGCAGCCGGCACGACTGGCGGAGCTGCGCAACCGCAGACCACGCAGCCGGCACCCACCGCCACGCCCGACACACAGGCACAGCGCGCCGGTGCCAACGTGGTGGCTGAGGTGGAGAGCGGCAAGGGGCCGCGCTCGTCACCGCTGGTACGGAAGATCGCAAGCGAGAACGGTGTGGACCTGCGGACGGCGGGCATCTCCGGATCGGGCTTTGAAGGCCGCATTACCAAAAACGACATCGTTGGCTATATCAACAATGGCGGCAAGGCTGTGGCGGGTGCGCCGTCGCCCATGCTCGGCCAGCCGTCGAGCCAGCAGGGTTCGGCCACGCCGTCGGTTCCGGGCACGCCTTCGCACAGCATCGCGCAGGTGTCCAGCGGCACGCCGCAGCAGGTAAGCAGCGCCAGGCAGGAGGCGAGCACCGCGCAGTCGGCGCCCGCAACCACCGCTCCCAAGCAGGCCGCGGCGGAGTCCGCGCCCGTGCTGGGCGAAGTGGTGCCCATGTCGAAGATGCGCTCCATCATCGCCAAGCGCATGGTGGAGTCCAAGCAGACCTCGGCGCACGTGCACACCGTCTTCAAGGTGGACATGACGCGCATCGTGCGGCTGCGCGAAAAGGAAAAGACCAAGTACGAACAGCGCAACGGCGTAAAGCTGACGTTTATGCCGTTCATCACGCGTGCCGCCATCACGGCGCTTCGCAAGCACCCGATCGTGAACGCCGCGGTCGAGGGGCAGAACATCCGCTACAACAAGAACGTGAACATCGGCATTGCGGTCGCGTTGGACTGGGGACTGATCGTGCCGGTGCTGAAGCAGACCGAGGAGAAAAACTTTCTCGGCATTGCCCGCGGCATTGTGGACATTGCCGATCGCGCCCGCAACAAAAAGCTGGCCCCCGACGAGGTCGCCGGCGGCACCTTTACGCTGACTAACTCCGGCATCTTCGGCGAGCAGTTCGGAACGCCGGTGATCAATCAGCCGCAGGTGGCGATCCTGGGCATCGGCGGCTTGAACAAGGAAGCCTTGGTGATCCAGGACAAGGACGGCGGCGACGTGATCGCGGTGCGCAGCGTGCAGCGGTTCACGCTCGGCTTCGATCACCGCATCATCGACGGCTCCGACGCGGGCAAGTTCATGACCGACTTCAAGAACTACCTGGAGAACTGGTCGGAGGACATCGGGTAAGCGGTTCACTAACACCGGCAGCAGGAAAAACGGGGCACATCGACACGATGTGCCCCGTCTTCGCTTCGCGGAGCACGGGCATGTTTGCCCGCAGTTGCTTACACCTGCACTGTACCGCCGTCGACAAACAACTCTACGCCGGCGACATAGCTCGCATCGTCTGACGCCAGAAAAACGACGGCCTTTGCGATCTCGTCCGCATCACCCACGCGGCCCAGCGGCACACGCGCGGCGAGGGAGTCATAGAGGGCCTTCCTTTGCTCTTCGTTTTGCGCCAGGCCGCTCAGCCCGGGCGTGTCAATGGGACCGGGGCTGACCACGTTGACGCGGATGCGGCGGTCTTTCAGGTCGCTGGTCCAGCCACGCGCGAAGGAGCGCACCGCAGCCTTGGTCGCGGAGTACACGCTGAACGCCGGATCGCCCTTGACCGAAACGACGGAGCCGTTGAGCACGATGGACGCGCCGTCCGGCAGCAATGGCAGCGCCTTCTGCACGGTGAAGACAACACCTTTCACGTTGGTGTTGAAGGTGTCGTCGAACTGCTGCTCGGTGATGGCGTCGAGCGGGGCAAAGCTGCCGCCACCGGCATTGACGAAGAGCACGTCGACCCGGCCCTTCTCCTGCTGAATCTGAGCGTATAACGCGTCCAGGTCTGCCAGCTTCGATGCATCTGCCCGGACTGCTTTCGCATTTTCTCCGAGCGATGCAGCGACGGTCTGCAACTCCGTCTCGCGCCGTCCCGTGATGTAGACGAACGCCCCTTCCTGCAGGAATCGTTTCGCCGTTGCCAGGCCGATGCCCGAGCTGCCACCCGTGACCAGCGCTACTTTTCCTTCCAGTTTGCCTGCCATCTCTCACCTCTTTTTCTGAACCGCACGTTTCAGATGTGCGCTGTCCTGCAAACGGCGCGAACAGGGAGCAGATGAGCAGTGTCGCCGGCCTGACGATGCGGTCACTGTCCATCCCTGAGGCATAGTGCACCGCGCCTGCGGAGCAGTGGAGATCGCCGGATGAACGCGCTCAGACGCGCCAGACGCTTTGTGGCTAAGCATCTGCAGCTGCCGGTCACCTCAAGTGTGTCATCATCCTGCCAGCGATGGATTTGATCGAACAGCAGGTAGAAACGCACCCTCGGCCGCAGATGCGCCGTCCCTGGCGGAGCCTGGACGGCGAGTGGGAGTTCAGCAAGGGGCGCGATCAGAAGTTTGTACAGCATGACCGCGTGGTCTTTGAAACGACGATCCGCGTACCGTATAGCCCGGAGACCGAGGCGAGCGGCGTTGCGGACACCGACTTCTACAACACCGTCTGGTATCGGCGGACCTGGGAACAGGAGCCGCTTGGGCCGGGCCAGCGGGTCATGCTGCACTTCCAGGCAGTCGACTGGCGCGCGACGGTGTGGGTCAACGGCAAGCGGGTAAAGACGCACGAGGGTGGATACACACCCTTTCAGGCGGACATTACCGCCGAGCTTGTGCCCGGCACGACGCAGCAGGTTGTGGTGCGGGCGCAGGACGATCCGGCCGATCTGGCGAAACCGCGCGGCAAGCAGGACTGGCTCCGCGAGGCGCACTCCATCTGGTACCCGCGCACCACCGGCATCTGGCAAAGTGTGTGGCTAGAAACGGTGAACCAGGAGCGCATTCACGCACTGCACTGGAGCAGCAGCCTGGACCGCTGGGAGATCGGTCTGGAGGCTCTGCTGATTGGCCAGCGGCCCGAGCCGATGCAATTGGCAGTGCGGCTGCACGTGGGCGAACAGTTGCTGGCGCACGATGTGTACACGGTCATTGCGGGCGAGGTGCACCGGCGCATCGCACTGTCGGACCCCGGGATCGACGACTTCCGCAATGCGCTGCTGTGGTCACCGTCGTCACCCACTTTGATTGAGGCAGACATTGAACTGCGCACCAGCGACGGCACGGTGCTGGATACGGTGCAGAGCTACACCGCGCTGCGCTCTGTGGCGACGCAGGGGGACCGCTTCATTCTGAACGGGCGGCCGCTGAACCTGCGGCTGGTGCTGGACCAGGGATACTGGCCGGAAACCGGTCTGACTCCGCCGGACGATGCCGCGCTGCGCAAGGACATCGCCCTGGTCAAGCAGTTGGGCTTCAACGGCGTTCGGAAGCATCAGAAGATCGAGAGCGCCCGCTTTTTGTACTGGGCCGACCGCATGGGCCTGCTGGTTTGGGAGGAGATGCCGAGCGCCTACCGCTACACCACACAGTCCATCCAGCGCGTGACGCGGGAGTGGATGGAGGTGGTGGAGCGGGACCGCAGCCACCCGTGCATTGTTGCGTGGGTGCCCTTCAACGAGAGCTGGGGCGTGCCTGACCTGCCGGATAGCCCGGCGCAGCGCCACTACGTGCAATCGCTGTACCACATGACCAAAACGCTGGACCCAAGCCGCCCCGTGATTGGAAACGACGGCTGGGAGAGCGTGGCGACAGACATTATCGGCATCCACGACTACGACGACCAGCCCGAGCGGATGAACGTGCGCTATGGGCGGAATGAGATCGAGTCGAAGCTGCTGAACCGGGAGCGGCCGGGGGGCCGTATGCTGGCCCTGGAAGGCCAGGAGATCTCCTTTAAGCAGCCGCTCATGATCACTGAATTCGGTGGCATCGCGTACCCCGGTGCGGACGCCGCCCCTGCCGTCGAAGTGATGGGGAGTGCCAATGCGGCAAAGGCCAAGAGAGACTGGGGGTACTCCCGCGCAAAAACGCCGAAGGACTTCCTGAAGCGCTACCGCGATCTGCTGGAATGCGTGCGCACGATGCCGTCAATGGCGGGCTTCTGCTATACGCAGTTCACTGATACGTATCAGGAGATCAATGGCCTGCTCTACGCGGACCGCACTCCCAAAGCACCGCTGAAGCAGATTGCGTTGGCAACCAGCGGGGCTGTGCCGAGCGCGACTTTGGCACCGGAGCTAGACCCGCAGGTCGATCAGGCATGGCGCGACGGCATGATGCGACGGCACTGAGTGGGTTCGCGACAGAGATGAAGTGGTCGTTTCAGACCATTTGCATGGCTTCGCCGACCACTTCAAGTTCTGAAGGTCTCCCGCCGGGAACTCGTGCCGCCTTTGTGTCCGTGTTTCGCCATTTGAGGGCCGGGGCGACGTCGTTCACGATCGTCTCCAGCAGGTGTACGTTGTATGCCACGCCGAGCTGGTTGGGGATCGTCAGCAGTAGCGTATCCGCTTCGGCAATGGCTTCGTCGTACCGCAGCTGCTCGACGAGCTTGTCCGGTTCGGCGGCGTAGCTGCGGCCGAAGACCGCGCGCGATGGTCCGTCAATGTAGCCGAACTTGTCGCCGCCGCCTCCGGAGCCGCCGAAGTACATGCGGTCCAGGCCGTTCGTGATTGGAAAGATGCTGCGGCTGACCGAAACGCGCGGCGTGCGCGTGTGGCCTGCCTGCTTCCAGGCATCGCGGTAGGCGCGGATCTGTTTCGCCTGCTGCACATGGAAGGGCTCGCCCGACTCATCGAACTTCAGCGTGGACGATTGCAGGTTCATGCCAACCTTCGCCGCCCATTCCGCCGTGGCGTTTGAGGCGGCACCCCACCAGATGCGGTCACGCAGGCCCTCGGAGCGCGGCTCAAGCCGTAGCAGGCCGGGCGGGTTCGGAAACATGGGACGCGGATTTGGCTCCGCGAAGCCGTAGCCTTCCAGTAGCTTCAGAAAGGTTTCGGTGTGGCGGCGGCCCATGTCCTGCTCGGTTTCGCCTTCGAGCGGCTTGTGACCGAAGTGACGGAAGCCGTCGATGACCTGCTCCGGCGAGCCGCGACTTACGCCGAGTTGCAAACGGCCACCCGCGATCAGGTCGGCGGAGCCCGCGTCCTCGACCATGTAGTGCGGGTTTTCGTAGCGCATGTCGATCACGCCGGTGCCGAGCTCAATGCGGCTGGTCTTGGCACCAATGGCAGCGAGCAGCGGGAATGGCGAGCTGAGCTGCTGCGCGAAGTGGTGAACGCGGAAGTACGCGCCGTCCAGGCCAATGCGCTCCGCCTCCACCGCAAGGTCGATGGATTGCAGCAGAACGTCGGACGCGGAGCGCGTCTGCGATTGCGGAGAGTTGGCCCAGTGGCCAAAGGAGAGAAAACCGAGTTTCTTCATGGGAAGCACCCTGTACGTTGAACACCTGTCCTGGTGTGCGCACCTATCGGATGTATTTCGATGTCGAAAGATTCATACGCCCGCGCTGCTGGTCCACTCTGCGATGGGACATGAGTTTCGCTGCGGGACGTGACATTCCACTGTTGTGGGATTTCCGACCCGGGCGCGGAGGT